>JBKCEY010000267.1:0-3631 GCA_046304115.1 Burkholderiales bacterium
CACCGGGGCCACGGCGTTCGCCAGGACGGCCCGTGCCGGGGCGACGGGGACGGCGGTCCTCGCGCTCAGGTGCGGGTGCGGCTTCTTTTTCGGCAGCGGCCAGATCCGTACGGCCCAGGGTGTCACCCTTGTAGACCCAGACCTTGACACCGATGATGCCGTAGGTGGTCGCGGCCTCGGAAAAGCCATAGTCGATATCGGCCCGCAGGGTATGCAGCGGCACGCGGCCTTCGCGATACCACTCGGTACGGGCAATTTCGATGCCGTTCAGACGGCCCGAGCTCATGATCTTGATGCCCTGGGCACCGAGGCGCATGGCGTTCTGCATCGCGCGCTTCATGGCGCGGCGGAACATGATGCGCTTTTCGAGCTGCTGCGTGATCGAGTCGGCAATCAGCTGAGCGTCGGTTTCGGGCTTGCGGATCTCTTCGATGTTCACATGCACCGGCACCTTCAGCATGCGCTGCAGGTCGGCCTTGAGCACCTCGATATCCTCGCCTTTCTTGCCAATCACCACACCCGGACGTGCCGAGAAGATCGTGATGCGGGCATTCTTGGACGGACGCTCGATCAGGACGCGGCCGACCGAGGCGTTGCGCAGTTTCTTGCGCAGGTAGGTACGGACCTTGATGTCGTCGTTGAGCATGCCGGCGAAATCGCGGCTGCTGGCAAACCAGCGCGACGACCAGTTGCGGCTGACCGCAAGGCGAAAGCCGGTCGGATGAATCTTCTGTCCCATCGTCTTTCCCCTGTCAGTTGCCGACGGTCACGTAGATGTGGCAGGTCTGCTTTTCGATCTGCACACCCCGGCCTTTGGCCCGGGCGTCAAATCGGCGGAGCGACGAAGCCTTCTCGACGTGAATGGTCTTGACCTTGAGCTCGTCGACATCGGCGCCGTCGTTGTGCTCAGCGTTGGCAATGGCCGACTCGAGCACTTTCTTGACGACCTTGGATGCCTTCTTGGGCGAGAAGGTCAGGATGTTGAGGGCCTGCTCGACCGGCTTGCCGCGGATCAGGTCGGCAGCGAGCCGCCCCTTCTGGGCCGACAGTCGAACACCATGCAATACAGCCTTGGTTTCCATTTGAACTGTGGCTCCTTACTTGCGGGCGCCCTTGCCCTTGACCGCCTTCTTGTCGGCCGCATGGCCTTTGAAGGTACGGGTAAGAGCAAACTCACCGAGCTTGTGACCGACCATGTTCTCGTTGACGAACACGGGAATGTGGGACTTGCCGTTGTGCACGGCGATCGTCAGACCGATGAACTCGGGCAGGATCGTCGAGCGACGCGACCAGGTCTTGATGGGTTTCTTGTCCTTCGTGGCTTGCGCCTTGTCCACCTTGCGAATCAGGTGGTCATCAACGAACGGACCTTTTTTGACTGAACGTGCCATGGGTCACCCGTTATTTCTTGTGGCGGCGCTGCACGATCATGGAACTCGTGCGCTTGTTGCGGCGAGTGCGGTAGCCCTTGGTCGGCTGACCCCACGGATTGACCGGCACCCGGCCTTCACCGGTACGTCCCTCACCACCACCATGCGGGTGGTCGATCGGGTTCATGGCCACGCCCCGGACCGTCGGGCGGATGCCGCGCCAGCGAGTTGCACCGGCCTTGCCGATCTGACGCAGGTTGTGCTCTTCGTTGCCGACCTCACCCAGCGTCGCCCGGCACTCGATATGCACCCGGCGGATTTCACCGGAGCGCAGACGAACCTGAGCATAGGTGCCTTCGCGGGCCAGCAACTGGGCCGAAGCGCCAGCCGAGCGTGCAATCTGCGCGCCCTTGCCCGGCAGCATCTCGATGCAGTGGATGGTCGAACCCACCGGGATGTTGCGGATCGGCAGCGTATTGCCCGAGCGAATCGGCGCCTCTGAGCCGGACATCAGGACCACGCCAGGCGTAACGCCACGCGGAGCCAGAATGTAGCGGCGCTCGCCGTCGGCGTAGCACAGCAGGGCCAGGTGGGCGCTGCGGTTGGGGTCGTATTCGATGCGCTCGACCGTGGCCGGAATGCCGTCCTTGAGGCGACGGAAGTCGACCACGCGGTAATGCGACTTGTGACCACCACCGCGATGGCGGGTGGTGATGTGGCCGAGGTTGTTACGACCCGAACCACGGATCTGGGGCTCGACCAGGGCCGCATGGGGCTTGCCCTTGTGCAGCCCCGGCGTCACCACCTTGACCATCGCCCGACGACCGGGCGAGGTGGGCTTGAGCTTGACGACGGTCATGGACGGGCCTCCGCGAAGTTGATCTCCTGGCCTGCCTTGAGGCAGACATAGGCCTTGCGCACATTGCGCCGGCGGCCCAGGAAGCGGCCATGACGCTTGGCCTTGCCTTTCTGGTTCAGGACCTGGACCGAGTCGACTTCAACCTTGAAGAGGAGCTCGACCGCAGCCTTGATCTCGGGTTTGGTGGCGTCCTGCAGGACACGAAAACCCACGTGGTTGTTCTTCTCGGCCACCATCGTGCTCTTCTCGGAGACGATCGGGGCGATCAGAACTTTCATCAGACGTTCCTGGTTCATGCCAGCATCTCCTGGACTTGCGCCAGCGCGCCTTTGGTGATCAGGATCTTGTCGAAGTGCACCAGCGACACCGGATCGGCGTGCCGGGCCTCGAGCACGAGCACATGCGGCAGATTGCGCGACGCCAGCAGCAGGTTCTCGTCGAAGGTGTCGGTCAGCACGAGCACCGAGCCCTCGCCGAGGGCCTTGAGACGGCCAACCAGCAGCTTGGTCTTGGGCGCCTCGAGCGCGAGTGATTCGACCACCATCAGACGCTCTTCACGGGCGAGCTGCGACAGGATCGAGCACATGCCCGCGCGATACATCTTGCGGTTGACCTTGTGCGAGAAGTTCTCGTCGGGCTTGTTCGGGAAGATGCGACCGCCTCCGCGCCACAGCGGCGACGAGCTCATACCGGCACGAGCACGGCCGGTGCCTTTCTGGCGGAAGGGCTTCTTGGTGGTGTGCCGGACTTCGGAGCGGTCTTTTTGCGCGCGATTGCCACTGCGTGCGTTGGCCTGATAAGCCACCACAACCTGGTGGATCAGGGGCTCGTTGAAGTCGCGACCAAAGATGGTGTCGGCTGCGGCCACGGTGGCGGCAGGCTGGCACTGATCGTTGAGCAGTTTGAGTTCCATGCCTCGGTCCCCTTACTTCTTGCCAGCCTTGGCCGGGTTGGTCGGGCCGGACGCGGTCTGGCGGACCTTGGGCGGCTTGGGCAACCCGCCCTTGGCGAGCGGTGTCTTGATGGCCGGTGTGACGACCACGGCACCACCCTTGGCGCCGGGCACGGCACCGCGCACCAGCAGCAGGCTGCGCTCGGCGTCGACGCGGGCGATCTCGAGGTTCTGGATGGTCTTGGCGACATCACCCATGTGACCCGACAGGGGGTTGCGGGCAAACACACGACCCGGATCCTGCGCCATGCCGATGGAACCCGGCACGTTGTGCGAACGCGAGTTGCCGTGCGAGGCCCGTCCTGAATTGAAGTTGTAGCGCGTGATGGTGCCGGTAAAGCCAGAATCTGCGCTTGCTCAGGACTGGACAAAAGACAAAGCCATGGCTGCTGACGCGCATGTCCGCGCTCCTGCCATTGCAGCAATCATGCGGAACCACACTCTGCGAGC
>JBKCEY010000268.1:0-1161 GCA_046304115.1 Burkholderiales bacterium
CAACCTTTGCGTTGTGCGCAGGCGCCGGACCTGGCTGCATGCGATGGCCCTGGGCCTGGGAGGCCTGCCTGCTCTGGCCCGGGCGGCCTCGAACCTCAACAGTGCCGAGAGCGCGACGGTCGGCCAGGGCCCTGGCGCCTCGGCGCCCGGTGGCCGCGCGATTCGCGTGCTGGCGCCTGTCAGCCTGCGCGAGGCACTCGATGCCAGTCTTCAATCCTTCGCGAGACTGCAGTCCGTGTCGCCGCCCACGGTGGTCTATGGCGGCACGCCCGCCCTCGTGCGCCAGTTGCAGCAGGGCCTGAAGGCCGATCTGGTGATCACGGCCGATGAACTCTGGATGGATCGCCTGCACGTCGAAGGCAGGCTGGTGCCGAATACCCGCAAGGTTCTGGTTCGCAATCGACTGGTGTTGATTGCGCCGATCGAGCGCATGCCGCTGATGTCGAGCACAGAGCCTTCGGCGGGCCTGGCCTCATCACGGGCTGCAGACCCTCGTGCACTGGATGCCATCCTGCGTGAGCGCCTCGCGCAGGGCCGGCTTGCAGTGGCTGATCTGCAGACCGTTCCGGCCGGCCGGTATGCACGAGAGGCGCTCCAGTGGGCGCAGTGGGAGTCGCTCGCCCGTGGTCGGCTGGCCCAGACTGAACATGTGCGGGCGGCCCTGCGACTGGTGGCGCGAGGTGAGGCTCCACTGGGTATTGTCTACGCCACCGATGCCCTCACCGAGCCTCGGGTTCAGGTGCTGTATCGCTTCCCCTTGGACGCTCATGCCGAGATCCGGATTCCGATCGCCCAACTCAAGCCCGAGGCGGGTCCGCACAAGCCCGAGGCGGGTTCGAGCAGGTCTGAGGCGGGTTCGAGCAGGCCCGAGGCGATTGGGAATGCTGCTGGCTCGGCGCAGGTGCGATCCTTGCTCGAGTGGCTGTCCTCGCCTGCAGGGCGGGCGGCCTTTCTGAGCCGAGGTTTCGTTGATTCATGAATGAGTCGGTCGCCCTGAATGATGCGCTGGCCGCCGCTGTCAGCGAGCCATTGCTGCTGAGCCTTCGGGTGGCCTGTCTGGCGACCCTGGCCGCGCTGCCGTTCGCAATTGTCGTGGCCTGGGCCCTGGCCCGCCTGAAATTTCCAGGCCGCAGCCTGCTTGATGGTCTGGTGCATTTGCCC
>JBKCEY010000269.1:0-764 GCA_046304115.1 Burkholderiales bacterium
CTCTTGATCTCGCCGCAGCAAGACATCGTGATCCCACCGCTCGCCCTGGGTGCGCTAGCCCAGGAAGTGCCTGGTGCCAGGCTGATTGAGATTTCGAACGCAGGGCATTCTCCGTATTTCGAAAGAGCTCAGGTCTTCAACCAGCACCTGAGCGACTTTCTAAACGAGATCGACGGCGATCGTACGCGTCACTCGAATAGGCGGTGAAACGCCCATGACCTTCAATCATCCTGCTTCACAACGCGTTGGCATTGCCGGCCTGGGCACGATCGGCCGGGCGCTGGCCCGCGCGCTCGATGCTGGAGATCTGCCAGGGCTGACGCTTGGCGCAGGGTCCGTTCGCGACGCCATGAAGGCCGGCCAGTGGATGCGGCAGAGCCTGGCGCGCCCGGTGGACTGTGTGGACTTTGACGCGCTCGCCGAGCGCTGTGACTGGGTGGTCGAGTGCGCGCCGGCCAGCCTGCTGCGCGTGATTGCGGAGCCCGCACTGCGCAAAGGTCGCCGACTGGTGGTCATGAGCAGTGGCGCGCTGCTGGATGCTCCCGACCTGATCGATCTGGCACGCGAGTCTGGCGCTCAGATCATCGTGCCCACGGGAGGATTGCTGGGGCTCGATGCCGTGACCGCAGCCTGCGAGGGCACGATTCATTCGGTCACCCTGGTCACCCGCAAACCCATTGCCGGGCTGATTGGCGCACCCCTGCTGGTTGAACAGGGCATCGACATCACCGGTCTGCAGGAGCCGCTTTGCGTGTTTCGTGGCA
>JBKCEY010000270.1:0-2524 GCA_046304115.1 Burkholderiales bacterium
GAGGCAAACAGAAAGCCGGGCGAGATGGACTTGCCGGCACGGACCCGCTCATCGGTCTGGGCCAGCGCCAGCTCGACAAAACGTTCGCCATGGGGCTGCTCGAGAATCACATCGAGCAGGGGCAGCACACCGTGGTGCAAACCCTCTTCGCGCAGTCGCCGCAGACAGGCCATGGCATGCCCCGACTCGAGCAGCTTGAGCATTTCGTCGAAGAGGCGCGCGGACGGCACATTCTCGAGCAGGTCCGCCATCCCGCGGATGGGCGCCAGCGTGGCGGGGTCGACCGCAAAGCCGAGTTTGGAGGCAAAGCGCACGGTGCGCAGCATGCGCACCGGATCCTCTCGGTAACGGGTGGCCGGGTCGCCAATCATGCGCAACACCCGGGCGCGCAGATCCTGCACGCCGCCGAGCTCGTCGATCACCACATCGGCGATCGGATCGTAGTACAGGGCATTGACCGTGAAATCGCGGCGCAGCGCATCGTCGTGCTGCGAGCCATAGACATTGTCACGCAGCACACGGCCGTGCTCGTCGGTTTCGGCGTCTGTCTGCAGGGCACGGAAGGTGGATGTCTCGATGGTTTCGCGACCGAACATGACATGCACGATCTTGAAGCGTCGCCCGATGATGCGGGCCCGCCGAAAAAGCGCCTGCACCTCCTCGGGCGTGGCATCGGTGGCCACATCAAAGTCCTTGGGCTGCAGCCCAAGCAGGGAGTCGCGAACGCCACCACCCACCACATAGGCCTTGAACCCACCCCGTTGCAGAATCTCGCAGGTACGGATCGCAGCCTGCGAGATCTGATCGCGGCGGATGCCCAGCTCGGCGCCTTTCCAGGTGCGGGGCTTGGGGGATGGATTCGGGCCGCGGCGAGGCCGGCGTGTGCTTGATGCCCGGTCACCGGGCTCAGCACCTCGCGGGTTGACCGGCTCGGTGCGGCTCAGAAGCCGTTTGAAAAAGGCGAAGATCATCAGTGGGTCCTCGCCACAGAGGGTTCAGTGGGCATCGGCAAAAAGGCGCAAGATCGTCCAGCCTCGTTGCTCGGCGGTTTTCGCCAGACGTTCGTCGGGGTTGGTGGCCACCGGGTGGGAGACGCGCTCGAGCAGTGGCAGGTCATTCATCGAGTCGCTGTAAAACCAGGACTGACCAAATCCATCGAGCTCGTGTCCAAGGCCCTTGAGCCATTGCTCGGTGCGTTCGACCTTGCCCTCGCGAAACGAGGGCGTGCCGTGGGGCCTGCCCGTGAACTCCCCGTTGGCTTCCTCGATCCCGGTGGCGATCAGATGATCGATACCGAAGGCCCGGGCGATGGGGGCGGTCACAAAGGCGTTGGTGGCGGTCACCAGCGCAATCAGATCGCCCTGCTGGCGATGGTGCTCGACGAGTTCTCGGGCCTGCGGCGCGATGCGGGGCGTGACCACATCACGCATGTACTGCTCGTGCCAGGCATCGAGCTGGCGGCGCGGATGGGCGCCAAGGGGCGCGAGCTGGAACTCGAGAAACTCGAAGATATCCAGGGTGCCCTGCTTGTACTGCGTGAAAAAGCGCTCGTTTTCGCGCTCATAGTGCTCGCCATCGAGCACGCCCTGGCGAATGAGAAACCGGGCCCACTCGTAGTCGCTGTCGATGGGCAGCAGGGTGTAGTCGAGATCAAACAAAGCAAGATTCATGGCCGGCGGATTCTACGTCAGAGCGGTGTCTGGGCGTCGCGCTCGAACTCCCGCAGCAGCGGGAGGGTCAGGGCTCGGCGGCGCGCCAGGGCATAGCGGTCGAGTGCGTCGATCAGTCCCCGCAGGCGACCCAGGTTGCGGGGCGCGTGGGTGAGCAGCCAGGCAATGAGCTCGGTGCTTGGGCTCAGGCCGCGTTCCCGCAGGGTCAGGGCGAGTGCAGCGGCGATATCGCCCTCTGCGAGAGGCAGCAGCTGAATGACCAGGCCGTAGCCCAGGCGCGTGGCCAGTTCGGGCATCAGCCTGAGCCTGGCGGGCGCCTGATCGCCCGCAGCACAGAAGACGGCTCCGGGCTGGGCCAGCACCGCATTGAACAGGTGAAAGGCCGCCTCCTGTCGGGCATCGTCCAGTTGATCGACCGTATCGATCAACCAGTGGCTGACCTCGGGCGAGAAGACAAAGTCGGCCAGGGGGCTTGCTGCATCGAGCAGTCGCGCCCGGGCTGCAGTCTGCTCGGCCGCGATCGCCTGCAGCAGGTGCGAGCGACCGGTTCCGGAGGCGCCCCACAGGTAGAGCGCCCGCAACTCGCCCGATGCGCAAAGACGGCAGGCCTGCAGCGCTTCAAGATTGGGGCCGGGCACGAAGTTCGCCAGTCGGGCCGCAGGCGCAGTAGCCAGGTCGAGGGGAAGTTGCATGAGTGAAGCGGGGCGCGCGGCCTTCGCCGGTACACTTCCGGCCTTCAAGCGTCCATTCAATGCCGTGGCAGGCTGGGGATCGCCCTGGCCGAGCCGGCGTTCGGGCGCCCTCTTGCGCCCCTCCCGGAATCGAGCCATGAGCCAACCCGCCCGCCCCGTGTC
>JBKCEY010000271.1:0-1237 GCA_046304115.1 Burkholderiales bacterium
CAAGGAGACCGTGCGCCTGGCCGCCGGCCTGAACGAAAGCGGCCTCCTGTCCACAGGCGCTCAGGATCGGGCCCTGGCCACCCTGCAGCGGTTTGGCGAGCGGCTGCGGGTTTTTCATCCGGACAAGGTGCGTGCGGTGGCCACCAACACCTTTCGGGTAGCCCGCAATGCCACCGAATTTCTCGGCCGTGCCCGTGACGCCCTGGGTTTTCCGATCGAAGTCATTGCGGGCCGTGAAGAAGCGCGCCTGATCTATCTGGGGGCTGCCCACAGCCTGCCACTGGACGGACAGCCCCGTCTGGTTGTCGACATCGGCGGGGGTTCCACCGAATGCATCGTGGGCAGCAACTACGACAGCCAGTTGCTCGAATCCATTCCGCTTGGATGCGTCAACCTCACCCAGCGCTTCTTTCCCGAGGGTCAGGTCGATCGCGAGATGTACCAGCAGGCTCGGCTCATGTGTCGCGATGCCATCTCGCCGCTGTCGGGCCGCTATCGGGCGGCCGGTTGGCGCAGCGCAATCGGCACCTCAGGCTCAGCCAAGGCCCTTTGGGCCATCCTGCAGGCCGACTTTGGCGAGGATGTCCTGAGTGCTTCGCGCCTGGCCGATCTCGAATCGATCGTGCTGAGGGCAGGTCATGTTGATCGGGTCAGGCTGCAGGGTCTCAAACCCGATCGTCGACCCGTGCTTGCCGGAGGGCTTGCGATGATGAGCGCGCTCTTCGAGGAGTTCGGCATCGAGTCACTCGCCTATTGCGACGGCGCCTTGCGCGAAGGTGTGCTCTATGACCTGCTGGGACGATCGAGTGGCGAGGACATGCGGGCCATCACGGTGGCCCAGATGATCCGGCGGCATCAACTGGATGACCGGCATGGGGATGCCGTGGCTGCACTGGCCACGAGGCTGTTCGATCAGATTGCACAGGACGAGCCGTCGGTGCAGGACCCGGAAGACCTGCAGGCGCATCGATTGCGCTTGCAATGGGCAGCCCAGTTGTGCGAGGTCGGATTGAGCATCGGGCATGCCGACTTCCACAAGCACGGTGCCTACATCCTCGAGCATTGCGACATGCCGGGCTTCTCGGAGGCTGAGCAGCGCAGCCTGGCGGTATTGGTGCTCGGCCAGAGCGGGGGGCTGACCAAGATGCAGACGCGGCTGTCCGAGTCGAGAGACTGGGTGCTGGTGCTGTGTCTGCGCCTGGCGCTGATCTTTCATCGTCGCCGCGACGGGATCATC
>JBKCEY010000272.1:0-7261 GCA_046304115.1 Burkholderiales bacterium
GCGATCCGGAGCTCACCCTGGGGTTGCCGGCCGGCCTGACGGCAGCGACCGGAATGGACGCACTCGCGCACTGCATCGAGACCTTTCTGGCGCCCGCCAACAATCCTCCGGCCGAGGCCATTGCCCTGGATGGCGCCACCCGGGTGGCTGCGAACCTGCTGCGCGCCGTTGAAAACGGTCAGGACAGAGACGCCCGCTGGAACATGATGATGGCCGCCATGGAAGGCGCCATGGCCTTCCAGAAGGGACTTGGGGCCGTGCATGCCCTGTCGCATCCGCTGGGCGCGATTCAGCCGCTCAATCCGCATCACGGCACCCTCAACGCCGTGGTCATGCCGGCGGTGCTGCGCTTCAATGCGAGCACTGAAGGCATCGGCTGGAAGTACGAGCAGCTGCGCCGCGTACTCGGCTTGTCGGCCAATGCCGATCTGCCCCAGCACATCGCAGCCTTCAATCGCAGCCTGGGTCTGCCCGCAGGTCTTGCGGCCATGGGCGTGACCGAGGGCATGCTGGCTGGCATCGTGCCCCATGCCCTCAAGGATCACAGCCTGGCAAGCAACCCCCGCCCGGTTGATGCCGCGCAGATGCTGGGCCTGCTGCAGGAGTCGATGTAAACCAGCCCTGATTCTGTGAGCGCCCCTGCTGATGAACCGCTGAGCGAGCCCGGCCCTGATGACCCTTGCACTGACCTTCTGCCTTCGACGCCTGCCTTCCCTGAGTCTGGAGGAATTCCAGCGCTACTGGATTGAGCATCATGCGCCGCTCGTGCGCTCGCATCTGCCCGCGCTGAGAGCCGTGCGCTATGCCCAGTGGCATGCCTTGCCCCAGGATCCCGCCACGCTCGGGCTGGCCCGCGTTCGACAGGCGCCCGAGCCTTTCGATGGCATGGCCCAGCTCTGGTGGGATAGCCGGGAAGCCTTTGATGCCTCCATGAAAGAGCCTGCCGCCCGCGATGCGGGGCGCATCCTGCTCGACGATGAGCGCCGTTTTATTGATCTGGCCCGCTCGCCGATCTGGATCAACCGGGGTCATGTCTTTGATGCGGACGGGGTCTGATACCCGATGGGCCTTCAGCGTGGCCCCGATGATGGACTGGACCGATCGCCATTGCAGGTTCTTTCATCGTCTGATCAGCCGGCATGTGAGGCTGTATACCGAGATGGTGACGACCGGTGCAGTGCTGCATGGAGACCTCGAGCGCCTGCTGGGTTTTGATGCCGTTGAGCATCCGGTTGCACTTCAGCTGGGCGGCAGCGAACCCGAGGATCTGGCTCGCGCAGCACGAATCGGCGAGCAGTTCGGCTACGACGAGATCAACCTGAACTGTGGCTGCCCCAGTGAGCGGGTCCAGCGGGGCGCCTTTGGCGCCTGCCTGATGAACGAACCAGCGCTGGTCGCCGATTGCATCAAGGCCATGCAGGATGCAGTCACCCTTCCGGTGACGGTCAAACACCGCATTGGTCTGGGGCGCAATGATTCAGCCACCCTGGTGCGCGATTTTGTCGGTTGCCTGGTCGATGTGGGTTGCAGGGTGTTCGTGGTGCATGCCCGCAATGCCTGGCTCGAGGGGCTGAGCCCGAAAGACAATCGCGAGATTCCGCCCTTGCGCTATGAGGTGGTGCGTCAACTCAAGGCTGACTTTCCTCAGGCGATGTTTGTCCTCAATGGGGGGCTTACCGATATCCCTTCGGCACTCGACCATGCGCAGGGGCTCGATGGCGTCATGCTGGGTCGTGCGGCCTATCACCAGCCCTGGATCCTGAGTGAGGTTGACGCCTGGTCGGGGTTCAACACGACTGACGGGGCACCCGCGCTTGTCGATGAGGCATGGGTGCAAGCCGATGGCTGTCGACGCGACACGATCGGAGCGCCCGAAACCGCCTCGACCCGCGATGAAGTGCTGCAAGGACTGGCGGATTACGCCCGTCGAGAAGGTGCGCGCGGCGTGCCCCTGCGTTCGATCGTTCGCCACGCGCTGGGCCTTTATCACGGTGAGCCCGGGGCTCGAGCCTTTCGCCGCACGCTCAGTGATGCCACGCTGCTGCGTGATGCCGATTACTCGCTGATCTGGCGGGCGCGCGAAGCCATGCGCACATAGACCACCACCGCACCAAAAGCCATGGCCGACAGCGCGGCCTCGATACCGCCCAGCCAGCGTCCGACCAGAGACGGGTCGCTCACCACACGGACCAGGCCTTCGCACAGATAGAGCATCACCAGCATCGACCACCACTGGTAGGCCTTGAGGCTGCCGCGTGCCAGAAAGGGTAGGGCCATCAGCAAGGGCAGGGCTTTGATGGCCAGCATCGACCCGCCGGGTTTGAGCGGAGCCCACCAGATTTCCCATCCGATGGCCAGCACCGCCAGGGCCACAAAGCAAAACAGGGTGAACTGGCGGGCCAGCCGGATCGCAGCAAGCGTGGAGGCCGGGACGGAAGTAACGGATTCGCTCATGGAGCTGACGGTACCATTGAGCGCATGACCTCGTTCATCACATCCCTTCGCAATCTGCTGGTTCAGATGGCTCGCGATGCCCGGGAGTTGCGCCTGTCGCAGACCGCAAGCAGCCTCACGGTTCTGACCCTGCTGGCCATCGTGCCGGTCGTGGCCGTGGGTGTGATGGTGCTTTCAGCCTTGCCGGCGTTTGCTGGTCTTCGCGCCGGGCTGGAGGACTTCATCCGCAACTCCATCTTCCTGCCCTCGATCAGCGGCACGGTCATGGACACCATCAACCGTTTCGTGGCGGCAGCCCAGAAGCTGTCTGCGGTAGGTACGGTCGTGTTTCTGGCCACTGCGGTGAGCGCCATGCTGACCATTGACCGCACTCTGAATCAGATCTGGGCGACCGAGAGGCCCCGTCCGATGTGGCAACGCCTCATGCTGTACTGGGCGATGCTGAGTCTGGGGCCCTTGCTGCTTGGCGGCGCTCTGGCGGTGCAATTGCAGGTCCGAGGCAGCCTGCGGCAGATTCCGCTGCTTGCCGAATGGATGGCGGCGATCTCACCGACCGTGGTCATGATCTCCGTCCTGTTTGTGCTGTATCGACTGGCACCCAATACCCGGGTTCGATCACGGCATGCGCTTGCGGGAGCGGTTCTGGCCGCCTTGCTTCTGGAAGGCATGCGGGTGGCCCTGAGTGCCTATGTACGACTGACTCCGGGCACGACCCTTGTGTACGGCGCATTTGCCGCGCTGCCCATCTTTCTGACCTGGCTGTTCGCCGCATGGCTGAGCGTGCTGCTGGGTGCGAGTCTGGCGGCCCGCTTGCCGGGATGGGGCAGGGCCCGTCCCCTGGCGATGCTGAGCCTGGCCGAACGCTATGCGCTGCATGTCGAGGTGCTGCGACGGGTGATCGAGCAGGCCTCCGAGGGAGGCTTGCGCGCCAGTGCCTGTGGTCCCCTGGTGGCTGGTGATGCAAGACTCGCGCGTCAGGTCGCCGAGCATCTGTCCCAGCAGGGCTATCTCATTCGCGCATGGCCGATTCAGGCGGTCTCTGGGTCATCGGCCTTCCTGTGGCAGGAGCGCTGGTTGCCCGCAGCGGGTTGGCCGAACAAGACCCTGAGGCCTTTGTTCACATCGTTCTGGGGACCATCAGGACTGGTGGATCCTGATCCTGGCTCCGCTGAACTCGATCGAAGCCTGGGCAGCCTGTGGGCTGCGCACAATCGACCCAAGCCTGACTGATCAGGCCGGGAGTTGCTGATCAGGTGGGCAGTGCCTTGAGCCAGGAGCCAAGCGCCTCGCGTACCGCATCCGGGGCTTCGCTCATGAGCGCATGCCCGCTGTTCGCAATTGTGCGAACGGTGGCCTGAGCACAGGCGTCAATCAGCCCCTGGGCCGCCCTGGGGGGCGTCATGGCATCACGCTCGCCCAGCACAAACAGGGCAGGGCAGATCATGTGGCCCGCGCACTCCAGGCCCTGCGTGTAGGCATCGCAGGCCTGAAAGTCATTGAGCAGCACGCCAGGGCCTTGTCGCTGCATCAGGCGCAGGTTCTGGACAAAGACCGAAAAGCCGGGGCCTGGCGTGCCCGGGGGATGCACCAGGCGTGCATGAGAAAACCGGTTGATCATGTCAAAGGCCGCTGGCTCATCGGTACGCGCAGCATCGAGCAGGGCGGCGGAAACTTTCATTGGAAAGGCCGTGCCGATCAGGCCGATGCCGCGCACCTGAGCAGGCGCCCGGGCCGCGGCCTCCAGGCAGATCAGCGAACCCATGCTGTGGCCCGCCAGCACAGCCCGATTGATCTGTGCCGCCTCCAGAAGATCCAGGATCCACTGCGCCATGCCCTGAATGTCGGTGCGAACCGGGCCATCGCTTCGCCCATGACCCGGCAGATCGGGCACGAGCACGGCATAGCCATGATGCGCGAGCCAGCGTGACTGCATGATCCACACGCTGTGATCGTGCTGAGCCCCATGAATCAGCACCACGACCGGACGGCCCGCATCGAAGGGCTTGCCCCCGGTGTAGACATAGGCCTCCTGGCCTTGAACCCTGATTTTCATGGCTTGGCGGCTTTCAGGCCGCGCTTGAGATCGTCGATGAGGTCATCGGGGTCTTCCAGGCCGATGGATAGCCGCAAAGTGCCTTCGCCAATGCCCGAAGCCGCCAGCGCCGCGGCATCGACCCTGAAGTGCGTGGTGGAGGCGGGATGAATGACCAGCGAGCGGGCATCACCCACGTTGGCCAGATGCGAGAACACCTGGAGTGACTCGACGAACCGGCGCCCTGCTGCGCGATCGCCCTTGAGGTCGAAGCTGAAGACCGCACCACAGCCCCGGGGCAGAAGGCGCCGTGCCAGCGCATGATCGGGGTGTGATTCGAGTTCGGGCCATCCCACACGGGCCACTTCAGCACGCGAGGCCAGAAACTCGACCACCCGCCGTGCATTGGCGACATGCCTGTTCATCCTGAGGCTCAGCGTCTCGATCCCCTGAAGCACCTGCCAGGCATTCATGGGTGAAAGCGAGGCGCCGAAATCGCGCAGCCCTTCGCGTCGGGCTCGCAGCAAAAAAGGCCCCACGGTGGACTCTTCGGAGAACACCATGCCGTGGAACCCTTCATAGGGCTGGGTCAGTTCAGGGAAACGCCCGCTGCGTTCCCAGTCGAACTGGCCCGAATCAACCACCAGACCCGCGATGACGGTGCCATGGCCACTCAGGAACTTGGTGGCTGAATGCATGACCAATGCTGCACCATGATCGAAAGGCCGAAGCAGCGCGGGCGTCGTGAAGGTGGAGTCGACCAGTAGCGGTATGCCGTGATCCTGACCGATCTGGGCAACCGACTCGAGGTCAAGCACATCCAGCCCCGGATTGCCGAGCGTTTCGCCAAAGAGCAGACGTGTGTGCGGACGAATCGCCGCTCGCCAGGCGTCGAGGTTGCGGGGGTCTACGAAGGTGGTCTCGATCCCGAAGCGCCGCAGTGTGTAATGCAGCAGATTGTGCGAGCCGCCATTGAGCGCGCGCGAGGCCACCACATGCGAACCTGCGCCGGCCAGCGTGGCAATCGCCAGATGCAGTGCGGCCTGCCCGCTGGCTGTGGCTATGGCACCCACTCCCTGCTCCAGGGTGGCGATCCGCTCCTCGAGTACCGCGACCGTGGGATTGCTGATGCGTGAATAGACATGACCGCTGCGCTCCATGTTGAAGAGCGCTGCGGCCTGTTCGGAATCCTGAAACGAAAATGCCGCGCTCAGGTGAATCGGGGTGATCCGGGCCCCTGTGGAAGGGTCCGGACTGGCCCCGGCGTGAACCGCCAGAGTATCGAAGCCCTGGGCATCATGAGGCAGGCGTGAGGACGTCATCATTTGATGCTAGCACGCAGCCCCCGGTGCCAGGAGCGGGTCTTGCCTTGCTGATCTGCGGGCGAGTCGATAGCATGGCCCGCATGAAAGTGAGTGAAATCCTCAAGGCAAAGGGCTCGACGCTCTTTACCGTCACCCCGCAGACCATGCTGTCGGATGCGGTGATCGTGATGGCCGAGCATGACATCGGATCAGTCGTGGTGATGTCCCGGGGACGCCTGGCGGGCATGCTGACCTTCCGGGAAGTGCTGCGTGTACTGGCGCGTCGACAGCAGGAGCATCGCACCGGGCCCACCCCGCCGGTGGCCGAAATTGTGGTGAGCGAAGTGATGGACCCCGCTCCCACGGTTGCGGCGCCTGACATGGCGGTCAACGACCTGCGTCGCCTGATGCTCGAGCATCATCAGCGTTACATTCCGGTGATGGACGGTACGGTTCTGATGGGGGTCATATCGTTTCATGATGTCGCCAAGGCGGTGCTTGAAGCCCAGAGCTTCGAAAACCGTCTGTTGAAGGCCTATATCCGCGACTGGCCCACGGACGGATCCTGATCCCATGCACATACTCATCAGCAACGACGACGGTTATTTCGCGCCCGGGTTAGCCGCCCTGGAGAAGGCACTGCAGGGACTGGGCGAGATCACCGTGGTTGCGCCCGAGCGTGATCGTTCGGGCGCCTCCAACTCCCTCACTCTCGATCGTCCGCTCGCCGTGCGAAAGGCTGCGAGCGGTTATTACTACGTCAATGGCACGCCCACCGATTGCGTGCATGTGGCCATCACCGGATTGCTCGACCGCAAACCCGATCTGGTGGTCAGTGGCATCAACGATGGCGCCAACATGGGCGACGACACCATCTATTCGGGCACGGTCGCTGCGGCGACCGAGGGCTTCCTGCTCGGTGTGCCCGCGATTGCTTTCTCACTGGTTCAGAAGGGCCATGCCCACCTCGAGAGTGCTGCACGCGCGGCCCGTCAGTTCGTGGAGCGGTTTGTGGCTGATCCGGTCTTGCCCCAGTCGCCGGTACTGCTCAATGTCAATATTCCGAATCGACCGTTTGAAGCCCTCTCGGGTCCGGTGCTGACCCGCTTGGGTAAACGCCATCCCACCGAGTCGGTCATCCGGGCGACCAACCCGAGGGGCGAGACGGTCTACTGGATCGGGCCTGCAGGGGCTGCGCGCGAAGCCGGGCCGGGTACGGATTTCCATGCCACCGAGCATGGCCAGATTTCGGTCACCCCCTTGCAGGTTGATCTCACCCACGACGGACTCGCATCCGCGACTGCGGCATGGCTCGCCCGCCACGGCCGCTCCTGAAGCCGCCGCCTGCTTTCCCGGTCACGCCTTCGCCCCGGCGGCCGGCAGGCCCGGTCGCGCGCGCTGGCACGCCGGCTGGCAATCCGGGGGGCTTTGCGGTTGCGCCCTTGGGCGCAGGTGGGGCAGGGGCCATGGG
>JBKCEY010000273.1:0-5679 GCA_046304115.1 Burkholderiales bacterium
CGTTTGAGGCGTTGCCCATGGCTGCTCTGGAGCCTCGCCCGATCCAGGACTTGCGTATTGTTGGCGCCACCCTGGAAGCCTCGGTCGTGGCCTCAGCGGCACCCGCCATCATTGCCATCGCCCCTCAACCTGCTGAGGCGGCCCGTATTGACGTGGCCAACGGCAACGGTATCAATGGAATGGCTCGGGCTCTGCGAGGGCAGTTGCGGTCCGTCGGTGTACAGGTAGCGACCATTTCCAACTGGTCGAACTTCAATCAGCCCATCACCCGTGTCCTGTATCGCCAAGGGTACGAACAAGCTGCGCGAGAACTGGCTCAGCATCTGCCCGTGCAGGTTGAACTGGTGGCTACCGATCGGTTACCGCGTGCGGGTCGCGATGTGATGGTCGTGCTGGGCCGAGACATGCGCGGCTATCGCGCAACGGCCTTCGGTTGGGAGAGTCTCGCCCGGCGTGCTGACATTCCAGCAGCCTGAGTCGATCGGCTCCTGGCTCTTGAGGGGCTTGAACGCCAAAGTCCCCTGAGCATCTCGCCGCTCTGAGGCGCTCCGCTGCCTGGCAGCTGGCTTATTCGAGGTTCGGTTTCGAGGTCAGTTGCCGCCTGGCCGCAAGGCGTGCCGCCGGTCAGTCGGCGTATGGCCGCACGGCCTTCGAACCGGTACGGTTGGGCGTTATGAGCCTGCATCGGATCGCCCTGCCATGACCTTGCCTGCGCCTGCGTCCGTAGAGCGTGCGTCTGCCATGGCCGGATGGGTTTTGCAGACCAGTGGGCCTGGCACTGCTCAGGGCGTACTGACTCATCATGAACTGGTTCAGGCCCTGCATCAGGATGGGTTGCTCACAACCGCCGATCACGCCCGCCTGCTCGAGCAGTCAAGGACCGCATCCGGGTCGCTGCATCCTCTGGTGGCTCTCGCACAGCGGGCGTTGACGGATCCCTCCGGCAAACCCCTGTCACTCGAGCGTCTCACGGAGTGGATGGCGGGTCGGTTCAGCCTTCCGTATCTCAAGCTCGATCCCTTGGCCATCGACTTCGCACGCATTGCAGAAGTGATGTCGAGTCAGTACGCGAGTCGCCACGGTATCTTGCCGGTGGCCTTGCATGATGATCATGTGGTGATCGCCACGGCCGAGCCGCGGGTCACTGGCTGGGTCGACGAACTGTCGCAGATGCTTCGCCGCGAGGTTCGCCGTGTGGTGGTCAATCCGCAGGACATTACCCGCTATACCGTCGAATTCTTCAGTCTGGCCCGTTCGGTGCGCGATGCCCAAAGACGCGGCGGGGCAGTACAGGGCAACAGCTTTGAGCAGCTTGTCGAACTCGGCGGCCGTGCTCAGTCGGGTGACCGAACCCCCGATGCCAATGACCAGCACATCATCGGGATTGTCGACTGGCTCTGGCAATACGCATTCGAGCAGCGTGCCAGTGACATCCATCTCGAGCCCCGGCGCGATACCGGCCTGGTGCGCATGCGCATCGATGGCGTCCTCAACACGGTCTATCGTGTGCCACCGACAGTCATGGCGGCCATGACCAGCCGCATCAAATTGCTGGGCCGTATGGATGTGGTCGAACGCCGGCGTCCTCAGGACGGTCGGATCAAGACCCGCACGGGGCAGGGCGCCGAGGTGGAGTTGCGACTGTCCACGCTGCCTACGGCCTTTGGCGAAAAACTGGTGATGCGGATCTTCGATCCGCAGGTCTTGCAGCAGGATCTGGGCTCACTGGGCTTGGCTCCCGATGAGCTCGCACGCTGGCGAGCCATGACCCATCAGCCGCATGGCATTGTGCTGGTGACAGGTCCGACCGGCTCGGGCAAGACCACCACGCTCTATGCCACCTTGCGCGAATTGGCCACGGACGAAGTCAATGTCTGCACACTCGAAGATCCGATCGAGATGGTCGACCCGATGCTCAATCAGGTTCAGGTGCAACCGGGGATCGAATTCGGGTTCGCCGAAGGCCTGAAGGCCCTGATGCGTCAGGATCCCGACATCATCATGATCGGTGAGATCCGCGATCTGCAAACGGCTGAGCTGGCCGTGCAGGCGGCCCTCACCGGACACCTGGTGTTTGCTTCGCTTCATACCAACGATGCACCGAGCGCCGTGATGCGATTGCTGGATCTGGGCGTACCTGCCTATCTGCTCAAGGCGACCCTGGTGGGTGTGCTGGCCCAGCGGCTGGTGCGTACCTTGTGCCCGGAGTGCAAAGCACCGGATGACACCCTGGACATCGCCCGCTGGGAGGCTTTGACCCTGCCCTGGCGAGGGCGTGAGCCCCAGCAGGCCCATCGTGCCGTGGGCTGCCCTGCGTGCCGTGCATCGGGCTTCAAGGGACGCACCGGACTCTACGAACTGTTGACGCTCAACGATGGGCTGCGTCAGGCGATTGGCGATACGCCTGATGCAACCCGTCTTCGACAGACCGCGATCCGTGAGGGATGGCGACCCCTTCGGCTGTCGGGCGCACTCAAGGTTGCCCAGGGGCTGACCACGATGGATGAAGTCCTGCGGCATGTGCCGCTGGAGTGAGCCTCACTCAGCCGCAACCAGCCAGCGACAGCGCTAGACTCTGCGCATGACCTCCTCCGCGCAGCACCCTGGTTCGGTTGCCACACCTCAGGGCTCCCCAACAGCGACGGTCGCTCCGACCGCACCGGCGACCCAGACCGCACCGGCGACCCAGACTGCGACTGCTTCCCAGACTGCGACTGCTTCCCAGACTCCACCTGCCTCCCGGCTGCGCGGCCTTTTTTTGCTGGTGCCCTGGCTGGGGCCCTATCGCGGTCGCACGCTGGCTGCATTGCTGTTGTTGCTCGGTGCGGCACTGGCGACACTGATCGTTCCCGTTCTGCTCAAGGGAGTGATCGATGCGGGCTTCACGAAGGTTGCCCTCGAGCAGCCCGATCAGGTGCTGCGCAGCTTCGGTCTGCTGGCGGCCGGAGCAATCGCCATGGCCGTGTTCACTGCCGGGCGCTATTACATGGTGACCTGGCTGGGCGAGCGGGTCATTGCCGATTTGCGCAACGCCGTGTACGCACGGGTGTTGCAGCAGGATGCAGCCTTCTTTGAGAGCACCCGCACAGGAGAGGTGCTGTCTCGCCTGACCGCCGACACGACGCTCGTGCAGACCGTGGTGGGCTCGAGCTTTTCGATGGGCTTGCGCAGCGCTGTGTTGTTTGTGGGCAGTTTTGCGATGCTGGTCTGGACGGTGCCGCGCCTGGCCTTCACGGTCATTGGGCTGCTGGTGTTCGTGATCCTGCCCGCGATGTGGATCGGTCGCAGGGTACGTCGCTTGTCGCGCGACAGCCAGGATCGGCTGGCCGACACCAGCGCGATTGCCGCCGAAGTGCTCAATGCCATTCCGGTGGTGCAGGCGCATGGTCAGCAGGCCCGTGAATCGGTCCGCTTTGATGAGGCAACCCAGGCGACCTTCAGAACATCGATCCGACGCACCCGCGCCCGCGCACTGCTCACAGCCTTCGTCATTGCAGCGGCCTTTGGCTCAGCCATCTACGGCCTGTATGTGGGCACCATGGCGGTCGTCGCTGGCCGCATGAGCGGTGGTGAACTCGGCCAGACCCTGATTTATTTTGTGATGGTGGGTTCAAGTGCCGCGGTACTGGCCGAGGTCTGGGGCGATCTGCTCAGAGCCTCGGGCGCTTCGGAACGGCTCGAGGCGTTGCTGCGAGCAGAGCCTTCCATTCGCACCGGACCTGAGGCCCTGACGCCTGACCTTCGATCGGGGGGCGCCTCATTGCAGATCGAAGGGCTGAGCTTTCATTATCCCTCTCGACCCGACCGGGCTGCACTGGCCTCGATCGAACTCACGATCGAGCCTGGCAGCACTGTGGCTCTGGTGGGGCCGAGCGGCGCGGGCAAGACCACGGTCTTGCAGTTGCTGCTTCGCTTTTATGAAGCGAGCCAGGGGCGCGTGCTCATGGACGGCGTGCCTTTGCCGCAGTGGGATCTTCAGGCGCTTCGGTCGCGCATTGCCTGGGTTCCGCAGGATGCGGTGATCTTCTCGGTCGATGCCCTGGAAAACATCCGGTACAGCCGACCACAAGCCTCCGAAGACGAGGTGCGTGCCGCAGCGCGTGCGGCCCAGGCCGATGGATTCATCAGCGCCTTGCCGCAGGGGTATCAGACCTATCTCGGTGAACGCGGTGTGCGGCTCTCAGGGGGTCAGCGCCAGCGGATCGCGATTGCCCGGGCCATTCTGAAAGACGCGCCGCTGTTGCTGCTCGATGAAGCGACCAGCGCACTCGACACCGAAAGCGAGCGCCTGGTGCAGCAGGCCCTGGAGACCGCGATGCGCAATCGCACCACGATCGTGGTGGCCCATCGACTGTCGACTGTTCAGCGAGCCGATCGCATCATCGTGATGGAGGAAGGCCGAGTGGTGGAGCAGGGCACTCATGCCGAACTGATGGCCCGCGAGGGCCTGTACGCCAGGCTCGCGCGGCTGCAGTTCGCGGCCTGACCGCTTTACTTCGAGAGATCCCTCATGGCCTTTTCAAGGCCCGAGAGCGTGACCGGGTACATCCGGTTGGCCATGACCTGACGAATGACGGCAATCGACTGTCGGTAGTCCCAGACCCCTTCGGGCTCGGGATTGAGCCAGGCAAACTTGGGAAAGCGCTCGGCCAGGCGCTGCAGCCAGACGGCGCCGGCCTCTTCGTTGTTGTACTCCACCGAGCCGCCGGGCTGCAGGATTTCGTAGGGGCTCATGGTGGCATCGCCCACGAAGATCAGACGATAGTCGGCGTTGTACTTGCGAAGCAGATCCCAGGTGGGCAGGCGCTCGGAATGACGACGGCGGTTGTTCTTCCAGACATAGTCGTAGACGCAGTTGTGGAAGTAGTAGAACTCAAGGTGCTTGAACTCGGTCTTGGCGGCCGAGAAGAGCTCTTCAGTGCGCTTGATGTGATCGTCCATGGTGCCGCCCACATCGAGCAGCATCAGGACCTTGATGGTGTTGTGCCGCTCCGGAACCATCTTGATGTCGAGATAGCCTGCATTGCGCGCGGTGGACGCAATGGTGTCATCGAGATCCAGTTCCTCTTCGGCGCCTTCGCGGGCGAACTTGCGCAGCCTGCGCAGAGCCACCTTGATGTTGCGGGTGCCAATCTCGATCTGATCGTCATAGTCGCGATAGGTGCGCTGCTCCCAGACCTTGACCGCGGTGCGGTTGCCGGCGGGCGGCCCGCCTACACGGATGCCTTCCGGGTTGAATCCCCCGTTGCCAAAGGGCGAGGTGCCATTCGTGCCGATCCATTTCTTGCCGCCTTCGTGGCGCTCCTTCTGTTCTTCAAGGAGTTCCTTGAGGCGCTCGAGCAGTTTGTCGAGCCCACCCATGGCCTCGATCGCAGCTTTTTCTTCGGCCGTGAATTCACGCTGCAACTGACGCTTGAGCCACTCGAGCGGCACATTCACATCAATGCCCTCGATGCTGTCAACGCCCTTGAAATACGCTCCAAAGGCCTTGTCGAACTTGTCGAAGTTGCGCTCATCCTTGACCAGCGCCGCGCGCGACAGGTAGTAGAACTCATCGACGCTTTGCCCGATGACATGCTTGCGCATGGCTTCAAGGAGGGTGAGGTACTCCTTGATCGAGACCGGCAGCTTGGCGGTGCGCAGGTGCAGGAAGAAGTCGATCAGCATGGCGGTCTCGGG
>JBKCEY010000274.1:0-2443 GCA_046304115.1 Burkholderiales bacterium
TTGGTGACCAGAAAGCGATCGACCGCAAAGCCGCTCACGGCATCCGAGAACTGAAAACTCAACTGAAAGGTCGTGGTGGCTGTTCCGGCCACGTTGCTGTCGATCACGAGCGTGGGCGCGCTGGTTGATCCGCCCGAGTCGCCACCCGATCCACCTCCGCTGCCACAGGCCGCCAGCAGCCCGGATGAGGCCAGCGCCATCAGCAGCTGTCGTCGGGCCCAGAGTCCGCGAGGATCAGAAGTCTCGATGCACGAAGAAGCATCAGGCGTCTTGATGAAAGAGGCAGCGCGAATTTCAGGTTTCATGATTTCAGAAGACTGTCCTGTTTCTTCGTCTTGATTGTGTTCAAGCCCTTGCCCTGGCCTTGAACAACTCGCTCAGACTGACCTCCCGCGGGCCGGGCTCAAGCCGCACGGCATCGCCTGCGCCCACCGTGCCCGGCGCAATCACGGCCAGATAGCTGCCGCACCAGCCCGACTGCACCATCATCTTGCTGGCCTGCGCAAAGCCCATCACCGCATTGAACTTGCCGCACGGAAAGCGCGGCTCGCTCACGGCCAGCACGCAATCGGGCAGATGCAGCTGATCGCCCACCCACAGCGCGCCCTCGTCGAGCTCATCGATGCTGAGGTTCTCGCCCAGGCTACCGGGTGGCAGGGCTTCGTCCCAGAGCGAGACCTGCGCCTGCGCCCTCACGGTCTGCCAGAAGGCATAGTGCTGAAGCCCATAGGCATAGACCGCCTTGGAAGGGCCACCATGCACCGAGAGATCGGCTTGCTCGTCGCCCTCCAGGCCCATTCGGCCCACGACAACTCGCCCACCAACAGGCTGCTTGCCGATGGCGGTCATCACACGCCGGCCGTTCATCAGCACCGGGCGCGCCTGTGCGCAATTGACAGCAGTCACCCTCAAGACAGCACTTTCACCCCAGCAACTTCAAGACCGTACCTGCAGGAGGCCGAACTCACACCGGCCCCGCGCATGCCGAATCCGAATCAGCAAAGATCCGCACACCAACCGGATCACTCCTGCGGAATGCCGATCGCCTTCATGGTGTTGCCAAAGGCCGCGAGCTGTTCCTTCACGACTGTGGCCAGTTGCTCCGGCGTGGAGGGCAGAGGCAGCAGGCCGAGCTTGTCGTACTGATCCACCACATCCTGACGTCGCATCACCTGCACGAAGTCCTTGTTGATGCGCTCGACCAGTGCGCGCGGCAGATCCTTCGGACCAAACAGACCGCCCCAGGGCGAGATGTTGACCAGCGGCTGGCCGGCTTCGGCCATCGTCGGCACATCCGGATAGGTGCGGGTGCGCTGGGGCAGCAACACGGCGAGCGCGCGGAAGTTCGCCTTCTGCAGCTGCTGCATGATGGCCGGGGTGGCAAACATCATGGGCACGCGTCCACCCACCAGATCCACCACCGCCTGGCCTTCTCCCTTGTAGGGCACATGCACCATGTCGAGCTTGTTGGCATGGGTCAGCTGACCCATGGCCAGAATGCCGGTGCTGTTGGCCGTGGCGTATTGCAGCTTGCCCGGATTGGCCTTGATATGCGCGACCAGCTCGGCGAGCGTCTTGCCGGGCACATCGGGGCTCACCATCAGGTAGAAGGTGAAGATGCACAGGTTGGAAATCGGCGTGAAGTCTGCGATCGGGTTGTAGGGTGGCGCCTTCTTGATCGAGGGCACATACGACATCGAGGTGGCCGTTCCAAAGAACAGCGTGTGGCCATCCGAGGGCGAACGCAGCACCTCGAGGGCCGCCACGGCACCGTCGCCGCCTGCGCGGTTCTCAACCAGCACCGGCTTGCCAAAGGCATTGCCCATGTGCACCGAGATGGTCCGTGCACCCAGGTCGGCACCACCGCCCGCCGGGAAGGGCACGACGAAGCGCACAGGCTTGCTCGGCCACTCGGCCTGGGCCGAGGCCATGCCGGGCAGCAGACTGCCCGCAGCCAGCGCACCCGCGCCGGTGATCAGGCGTCGACGGGTCGTTGCGGTATCGATGAGGTTCGAAGCGCCGAAGGGCAACAGCGGTTTTGACATGAGGGCTCCCTGCGAAAAATCGCATCGTACACTCGGCCCATGATGATCGACCCCTTGCCCGGATGGACCGTTGCGCCGCAGCCCCGACGCCTGCTGATTGCAGGCGCAACCGGTCGATTTGGCGAGGCATTGCTCAACGAGGCGATCGCACGAAGAGGCCTTCTCGGCTTTGATCAGGTGGTCGCATTGGGCGAGGCTGACAAGGCGCTGGGCCTGGGTCTGGCCGGACTGGCCATGGCGCCCCTGCATGCACTGCCCATGCTGACGACCGCCATTGTGTCGCTGAGCGACCCGCGCGCTCAGGATGCCCGGTCCTATCACGGGCGCGATGCACCTTTCGTTCTGGTCGATGCGCTGCGCGTGCACGCGGTTGCTGCAGCGGCGGTTGCAGCTGGTGC
>JBKCEY010000275.1:0-8002 GCA_046304115.1 Burkholderiales bacterium
CCTGAAAGGGAGCGGAATCAGGCCGCAGCCGGAGCCGACGCGTTGCCGAGCGCCGACGAGATGCCGGCGATCATGAGTTCGGTGTAGTGCTGGCGATGGCCCTGACGCTTCTGGTAGTGCTTGCGACGGCGCATCTTGAAAATGCGAACCTTGTCGGCGCGGCCATGCGAGACAACCGTGGCCGAGACCGATGCGCCCGCCACGAGCGGCGCGCCGATGGCCACCTGATCGCCACTGCCCACCGCCAGAACCTGATCGATCACGACCTGCGAGCCGACCTCGGCTGCGAGCAGTTCGACCTTGAGCTTGTCGCCGGCTGACACTTTGTATTGCTTGCCGCCCGTCTTGATGACTGCGTACATGGGCTACCCCAATCCATCACTTGAACCTGAAGAACCCGAGATTCTATAAACAGACTTCGCCGCGGTCAAGTGCGCCAAGGTGCCGATATACTTTCGGGCTATTCTTTCGGGTCATCCTGAGCATTTTCGGGTCATCTTGAGCACGCCCTCCCTTCCCTCTACGCTGCAGTCAGACCTCACTGCGCTCGACCAGCTCATCCGCCACCGGCTGCGCTCGGAGATCGCTTTGGTCAATACCGTCAGCGAGTACATCATCGCCTCGGGCGGCAAACGCCTGCGCCCGGTGCTGCTGATGCTGGTGGCCCGCGCCCTCGACGCGCGCCAGCGCTGCGACGCCCCGGGGAGCTGGCATGTGCAGCTGGCCGCCGTGGTGGAGTTCATCCATACGGCCACCCTGTTGCACGATGACGTGGTCGACGAGTCGGAACTCAGACGGGGTCGACAGACCGCGAACGCTGCGTTTGGCAATGCGGCCTCGGTGCTGGTCGGGGATTTTCTGTACTCGCGGGCCTTTCAGATGATGGTTGAGGTCGACCGCATGCGGGTCATGCAGGTGCTCAGCGACGCCACCAACATCATCGCCGAGGGCGAGGTTCTGCAGCTCATGAACTGCAACGACCCGGATGTGGATGAAGAGCGCTACCTGCAGGTGATTCGATACAAGACGGCCCGGCTGTTCGAGGCCTCGGCCCGATTGGGCGCCATCCTGAACGATGCGCCACCGGCCCTGGAAGAAGCAGCGGCCGAGTACGGGCGACGGATCGGCACGGCCTTCCAGCTGGTCGATGACATCCTCGACTACGAAGGCAATCCGGCCGACATCGGCAAGAACGTGGGCGATGACCTGCGCGAAGGCAAACCCACCCTGCCGCTGATCTACCTGATGCAGCATGGGTCTGCGGTGGAGCGTGCTCGGGTGAGGCAGGCGATCGAACAGGGTGAGACCGCCGAGTTCGAACAGATCCTCGCGGCTGTGCAGCAGTCGGGGGCGCTTGGATATTCACGCGCCCGGGCAGCGCAAGAGACCCAGGCCGCCCAAGCCGCACTTGAAGCCTTTCCAGCATCCCCTTATCGGGACGCCCTGCAGGCCATCGCACACAGCGCTCTGGCGCGGGATCGCTGATCCGCCGGCCCCGTTGTCGCAACACGGCAGTCTCTGCTAGAGTAACGGGCTGTCCTGATGACGCGCCTGTACGCGGATGTTGTCGGGTCGTCGGGGTGTAGCTTAGCCTGGTAGAGCGCTACGTTCGGGACGTAGAGGCCGGAGGTTCGAATCCTCTCACCCCGACCAGATGGTCATCCGCTGGATCCCCGAACCCGCTGGGTTCGTGCGCGTCGGCCGTATCGCCCCCGATTCGAATGCTCCCCATTCGGTGTGCGGGCTGCACTGACCAGGATCGCATGCAAGAGGGTTTGAGGCCAATCGCCGGAGAACCTGCGCATCGGCTTCTTCCGGCCGGCAGTCCGGATCGGCAAACCGCACCCGGCCCGTCACTTTCTCAAAAAACAGGATCCTTCATGTTCAACTTGATGGAGCAGGTCAATCGGGTCATTGACCTTGGCATCAGACGTCTGCGCAGCATTCTGACGGTGACCGCCTTTGAGGCCATAGAGCGCATCGTGATGGGAATGGCCAACATCGGAACTCTGCTGGCCGGGGTTCTCGGGTCTCTGATCGCACTGGTCCTGGCTGTGAAGATGGATTCGCTGTCGATCTTTCTAGGTGCCTTTGGCTGGGTTCTGCTGCTCGTCATTCTGTTTTACATCGGAAGCAAAGCCAGGACGATCTGCGCAACCACGCTGCGCAACAACCCGTCAGGTCTGGCCAGCCAGGAGCTGCTGGACATCTCGATTTTCATCACCCTCATCTTCTGCATGGGCAGCGCGCTCGCGGGGCTCTATTTCGCGATCAAACTCAGCTCGCTGAACATTCTTCTGATTGGCCTGGGGGGGAGCGTGATCATGATTTACTTCCTGTGGCTGGTTCTGCATCCTCAGCTGATCACGACACAGGTCGAGGGGTCGTCCACCGCCGGCATCGACGGCATCTCCTACTTTGTGCTTGGCTACAAGATGTATCTGCGCCTGAGCACCATTCTGTTCGGCCTGCTGCCCTTCATTGGCGCACTTCTGCTTTTCAACACCCTGTTCAGGACGTTCGGGTCCTCGCAGGAATTGCTGACCGAGGGGCCGACTGCTCTGCTCGGTTTCATCCTTGTGCTGTCGGGATTGTTGTCGCCCTGGTTCATCTACCTGACCTTCATGCTGGTCTACCTGATTTTTGATGTGCTGCGCGCGATCCTCCTGCTGGGTCGCCACGCTCAGGGCGGTTTGCCCGGCTTGCCGTCGATGGAACCTGTCTCGGGAGCCCCCGCCCAGACCGGCATGACAGCGCAGGCCGAGCTTCCAGGTCCCCAGATCTCGGCAAAGACCTTGCGCAACATCGTCATCGGCATCCTGGCAGTCGTTGTTGCAGTGACTCTGGTGATCAAGGGCAAGGAGTGGTACCAGGATTTCCAGGCCAAGCGAGAGATCGCCAGGATCGAAGAAGAACGCAAGAAGGCTCAGGAGGAGCTCGTGGCCAAGGAGAAGGCCGAGCAGGAACGCCTTGCGGCCGAACTCAAGAAGCAGGAAGAAGAGCTCGCAGCGCTTGCCGCTCAGCGGGTGGCTAATCTGATGGGCAAGGTTCGCAGGCACCTGCAAAAAAGCAGCCTGGATCTTCTGCTCGAACCGGACGTCAATCGCGGCCTTCGGGAAGTCCTCCGAACCGACGACAACATGCGGGCTTTCGAGGGGTATTTTGCGATTCCCGACATGGTCACCGAGGCCGATGGTCTGGTCGTCGCCACAGGATGCAGGAAAGATGCCTGTGAGCAACTGAAGGCCATCTTCACGATCGATGGCAAAACCGGGCAGATCGGTGCCGCAGTCAACACCCGCGAACGCCTGTTGTACTTCGGATACGAGGAAGCGGACGCGCCCACTGCGGTCAAGAAGTGGGCCATTTCAGTGCGTTGAATGCGCAGTCGTTGAGGGCTGACACCCACCCTAGCGCTTCCCTCAGTGACGGGGCGCTGTCGTCAAACAGCGCGCCCTTCACTCACCGCACGATCGGCGCAATGCTGCTGAACTGATCCGTCCAGAGTCTCAGCCCCGGAATGTCCTGAGGCTCGGTGCGCAGCACGGTGCCCTGCGCATCCCGGAATTCCCGATCCACGGATGGATGCGCCTGCAGATAGGCCTGATCGCGGGTCATGATGAAGTGCAGGTTGCGCCGGATGTTGCGGACCTCATCGATCGCCTGATACTTGTGACGGAAGTCGAGTCCGAGCACCTGTGCCTGCCCCTTCACGACCGGGTACAGGTTGAGATAGGCATTGGTGATGTTGATGGCGATGTAGCCATCGGGCTTCAAGTGCGCCTGATAGACCGCAAAGGCCTCGCGGGTGAGCAGGTGGATGGGCACCGAACCACCCGTGAATGCATCGAGCACGATCACGTCATAGCGCTTGTCGACGGGTAACTGCTCCATGCGCAGGCGCGCGTCGCCCAGCAGGATGTTCTGCTCACGCGCCTTGCAGGTGGCCAGGTTGTCGAACCAGCGCTGCGCAATCCGGACCGCCTCGGGATTGATCTCATAAAAGTCATAGGCGTCGGTCTGCCGGGCATAGTTGGCGAGTGTGCCTGCCCCCAGTCCGATGAGCGCAACTTCGATGGCGGGTTTACGCTCCATCGCCCATTGCAGGGTCTCGCCGATACCGCTGTCGCGGGCGTAATAGGTGGTCGGCACATGCTTGAGTTCTGGTGACAGAAACTGCTGGCCATGGGTGACCTCACCGCTGAAGAAAATGCGGTCATTGCGCTCGGGCGAGTCCTTGAACTGACGCTCCTTGACAGCGACGGTGCCATAGAAGTTGCGCGCCTGATCGAGCAGCACTTCGGTGCGATCGGCCTTCTGGACTTCGCGCCAGGACCAGGGGTTGAGTACATGCAGCAAGAAGGCGAGCATGCCCACCGCCGTCACCGCCGAGGCCCACCGGGCGAGAGAAGAATTGCTCCGCTCGCCCGAATCCGACTGCGTTCTACCAGCCAGCACCGCACAAGCCAGGCCTGCCGCCGCGATCAGCGCAATCAGCCATTCGTGGTAATCGTCGAACCACGGCGTAGCGACCAGAGTCACGAACAATCCGCCGAACGCTCCACCGATCGACATCCAGAGATAGAACTCGGTCAGGCGGGATGGGTCGGTAGGCCGACGACGATAGAGCTCGCCATGGCACAGCATGCACACCATAAAAATCAGGCCGTAATGCAGCCAGCGCACATCATTGACACCGTAATCCCAGTGCAGTCCCAGCCAGTGCGGGATCGTGCTGCGCCCGATCGTGGCCAGGATCAGCGCGAGCGTCAGCAGGGCAAAGAGGCGCGGCCGATACCAGCGTGGATGATCGAACGTGAGAATGAAGGTGACCAGATAGAGGCCCAGCGTGGTGATCCACAGGCGCGGCTCGGGCGCCACGTCATGGCTGATCTGATCGGTCGCCGAAATGAAGACGAGCGAAGCGAGCGCAGGCAGAGCAAGCCAGGACAAGCGCTGGGCAAGGCGCGCGCCTCGCCCCGAGGGAGCGCCCTTGCCGAGTCCTGCTGATGCTGCGGCTTCGGGGGCTGCTCCGGTGTGCGCAGACGCCCTACGCCCAGACGCTTCCGAGTCGGCGGCTCCTGCGGGCACAGGCTGGGCTGCCATTGGCGCAGGATGCTGCCACCAGCCCAGTGCCAGCGGCAGGCACATCAGTGCAAACAGCCAGAAGCCGGCCGTCCAGAGCCAGCCCATGGCCTGGAGTTCGAGCCACGGCTCGAGCACATACGGAAACGACAGCAGCGCCAGAAACGATCCGACATTGGACAGCGCATACAGGCGAAAGACCGACCCTGCATGATCGGTTCTCGTGAACCAGTGCTGAACCAATGGCCCGGTGGTGGCCAGACAGAAATAAGGCAGGCCCACGCTCATGCCCAGAATCGCAAGCACCTGACTGACCGGTGCATCGGCGTCCTGAGGTCGCAGCTCAGCCCCGGGCAGCACCCGTGTGGCGAGCACTGCAGCGAGCAACAGCAAGCCCACGTGGATGCGGGCCTGCAACTGGCGTGAGGGCAGGCTCGCTACCGCGTGGGCATACAGATACCCCAGGCAGAGCAGGCTCTGAAAGAAGAGCATCGCTGTCGTCCAGACCGCCGGGCTGCCGCCGAACCAGGGCAGGATCTGCTTGCTCAACAGGGGCTGAACCTGAAACAGCAGAAACGCGCTGGTGAAGATCGTCAGTGCAAAGGGCGCGAAGGCCCACGCCCCAGCCTTGCGGGAAACTGCTGCCTGCATCATGTAGATCCGAAAAAAAACCCTGTCGTCTGGCCGAGTGCGCTGATCTGCCGGGTGCGCTGATCGGTCTCAGTGCGCCGAAGCAGTCTGTGGCGTGCGCTCCGAGATGGTGATCCGACGCAACAGGCGGCTACGAAGGTCATCGCCGCCTGTGGCGCGATGCACCAGACAGCGGTTGTCCCAGAGCAGCAGGGTGCCCACGCTCCAGCGGTGGCGGTAAACAAACTGCTCCTGGCCCATGTGATCGTAGAGCTGATTGAGCAAGTCATCGGCTTCGTTGTCGGGCATGCCTTCGATGCCGATCACATAGGCGCCACTCACGAAGAGCGCCGTGCGGCCAGTCTCGGGATGAACGCGCCCGATCGGATGACTGCGCGTGCGCATGGCCGTGTCGCTGTAGACAATGGCCATGGAGCGCCCAGCCTCGCGATCCTTTTCGCCGTAGGCGCCTTTGGGCGAGTAGCCGCGACGCGCCGAGTGGATGGCCAGCTTACCCTCGACCTGTGACTTCAGCGCCGCAGGCAAGGTATCCCAGGCGGCGTATTGATCGGCAAACAGCGTATCGCCGCCCACCGGCGGAATCTCCCAGCCATAAAGCGCGGTGCCTGCCGGGGGAATGGGCAGAAAGCTCCAGTCGGAGTGCCAGTTCTCGGCAAAGAGCTTGGACTGTTCATTGGCCTCGCGTTTGATTTCGACCACATGCTTGTGCCCCGGAATGGGCGCGATGTAGGGATCTTCGCCTCTTGGCCCGATCAGCAGCGTGAAGCGCTCAAGGTCCTCGATGCTGAGGTCCTGGTCGGCAAAGGCCACCACCTGATGCTTGAGCCAGATCTGACGCAACTCGGCCACGGTGGCCGCATCGAGCGGCTTTGAAAGATCGACACCGCGGATGGTGGCTCCGCACGATGCATCGGCCGGTTGAACCTGAATCATTGTCCCGTCTCCTTGATTAGCCACTGATTATTGTCCGGGCTTCAACCCGGGTCAAGACGAGGCCTTAAGATGGCGGAATCGCTGGACTCAACCCTTAGAGGCTGTCGTGCTGAAATCATTTCTTGCCGGTGTGCTGATGCTGGCCGCCTTACCCATCACCGCGCAGGCGCAGGCCGGTGCCGACAACTGGCCGAACAAACCGGTCCGCATCATCGCGCCCTTCCCCCCGGGCGGCACGATCGATCAACTGTCCCGACTCCTGGCTCCGGTGCTCTCGCAGTCGCTTGGGCAACCCGTGCTGGTCGAAAACCGGCCGGGCGCTGGCGGAGCCATTGGCACGGGCATCGCCGCCAAGGCTGCCCCCGATGGGTACACCTTCGTCATGGTGTTCGACACCCACGCGGTGAATCCAAGCCTGATTCCGACCATGCCCTACGACACCCGCACCGATCTGGCGCCGATCATGCTGATCGCGACCGGGGCCATGGTGCTCACCGCGCATCAGAGCCAGCCGGTCAAGACCTTCCCGCAGATGCTTGCCGAGGGCCGCGCCAAACCGGGCTACCCCAACTACGGCACGATCGGCACCGGTAGCCTGGCTCATCTGGCCATCACCCAGCTCGGGGCCCTGGCAGGCTTCTCACCCACCCATGTGCCTTACAAGGGAGGCGGCCCGCTGATTCAGGACGCCATCGCAGGCCATGTGCCGGTCTCGATCATGAGCGTCGCGCTGGCTGCGCCTCACATCAAGGCCGGCACGCTCACCGCCCTCGCTGTGAGCACGGCCCAGCGTGATCCGGTGCTGCCCCAGGTGCCCACGATTGCAGAGCAGGGCGTGGCCGGCTTTGATGCCACCGCCTGGTGGGGTTTTCTGGCCCCCGCGCGAACCCCTCCGGCCATCCTCAACCGCATGCATGCCGAACTGGTCAAGGCCCTGAACGATCCGACAGTCCGTGAACGCATGGCCTCCCAGGGCATGAACCGGGTGGCCTCGTCGCCCCAGGAATTCGCCACCTTCATCGAGGACCAGCGCACCAAGTGGGCCAAGGTGGTCAAGGACTTCAACATCAAGGCAGGAGACTGATGGCACTTCCGGCAGCCGCACCCCGCAAGCCCCTGCACACCCGCAGCATCGTGTGCGATGGCTACCTGCGCGAAGATGGCGACTTCGATATCGAAGCCCGCATTCTCGACGTCAAGGCCTATGCCTATACCGAACCCTTCCGAGGTCGTCGCGAGCCTGGGGACCCGGTGCACGAGATGCTGGTGCGGCTGACTGTCAGCCCCAGCATGAAGGTGCGTGGCATCGCGGTCGACATGCCTCAGACTCCCT
>JBKCEY010000276.1:0-3858 GCA_046304115.1 Burkholderiales bacterium
AGGCCTGCCAGGCCTTTCTCGGCCCGATCCAGCAGGTGCCGCCGATGCATTCGGCGCTCAAGCATCAGGGCCGCCCGCTCTATGCGCTGGCCCGGGCCGGGCAGACCGTCGAGCGCAGCCCGCGTGAGGTGACCGTGCACGAGTTGTCGGTTGCAAGCCTGGATCTGGCGCAGGGGCGGTTCACGTTCAATGCCCGCGTCAGCAAGGGTACCTACATCCGCACGCTGGCCCAGGACATCGGTGACCGCCTGGGGTGTGGTGCCCATCTGGCCGCCTTGCGCCGTACAGCGGTCGGTCGTTTGCAGATCGCTCAGGCGGTTACGCTCGAGCGGATCGAATCGCTCGATGAGCCGGGGCGCGAGCGATTGCTGGCCCCGGTCGACGCCCTGCTCGAGGGCTTGCCTGCGCTGCGATTACCCGAGTCACTTGCGGTGCGTTTCACACAAGGGCAACGAATCATCCTGGATCATGCTCTGCGGGCTGATCTCAGCAGCAACGATCCCTCTGCGACGAGCCGATCCGAGGGCGGCGAGCAATCGCTCATTCGCGTTTATCGCAACGATCAGTTGCTCGGAGTGGCCGAGTTCGAACCACCCGGGCGAATCGCTCCTCGACGGCTGGTGCGGCTGGCCTGTGCCTGACCTCATCAACCGCCCGAATCAATCGACAGAACAATCAGGAATCCTCCCCCATGCAGGCCATTCGCAACATCGCCATCATCGCTCACGTCGATCACGGCAAGACCACCCTGGTCGATCAGCTGCTCAGGCAGTCCGGAACCTTCCGTGCCCACCAGCAGGTGGCCGAGCGGATCATGGACTCCAACGATCTCGAGAAGGAGCGTGGCATCACGATCCTGGCCAAGAACTGTGCGATCGAGGTCGACGGCACCCGGATCAACATTGTTGACACCCCCGGGCATGCCGACTTCGGTGGTGAGGTCGAGCGCGCTCTCTCCATGGTCGATGGCGTGCTGCTGGTGGTCGATGCGGTGGATGGCCCCATGCCGCAGACCCGCTTCGTGACCCGCAAGGCCCTGGCCCTGGGCATCAAACCCATCGTGGTCGTCAACAAGATCGACCGTCCGGGCGCGCGTCCGCACTGGGTGATCGATCAGGTGTTCGAGCTCTTTGACAAGCTCGGTGCAACCAACGAGCAGATGGACTTTCCGGTCGTGTACTGCTCGGCACTGGCCGGTTTTGCCGTCAACGAGGTCGAGGAACTCGATGCGCTGCCGGTTGGCGACAACGGCTTTCATCAGGGCACCATGAGGGCGCTCTACGACGCCATCCTGCGTCATGTGCCGGTGCGGGCCGATGACATCGAGGGTCCGCTGCAGATGCAGATCCTGTCGCTCGACTGGTCGAGCTATGTCGGCCGGATCGGCGTGGGCCGCATCAATCGCGGCCGCATCACGGCGGGCTCGCAGGTGGCCGTGGTGCACGGGCCGAATGCGCGTCCGACCACCGGCAAGGTCAACCAGGTCCTGCGCTACAAGGGCCTCGAGCGCATCCCGATGGACGAAGCCCTGGCCGGTGACATCATCGCCATCACGGGTGTGGAAGGCATCGACATCGGCACCACCATCTGTGCCCCGGATACCCCCGAGGCCTTGCCGCTGCTGAAGGTGGATGAACCCACCCTGACCATGGAGTTCATGGTCAATACCTCGCCTCTCGCGGGTCGCGAAGGCAAGTATGTGACGAGCCGTCAGATCCGCGATCGACTGGAGCGCGAACTCCAGCACAACGTGGCGTTGCGGGTTGAGTTTCCTGCCGACTCCGATACCTTCGTGGTGTCGGGCCGCGGCGAACTGCACCTGACCATCCTGCTCGAGAACATGCGTCGTGAGGGCTACGAGATGGCGGTGTCACGGCCCAAGCCCAAGGTGCGCGTGAATGAGCAGACCGGCGAGCGCGAGGAGCCCTACGAGACCCTCGTGATGGATATTGAAGAGCAGCATCAGGGCTCCGTCATGGAGTACCTGGGCACGCGGCGGGCTGAAATGTCCAACATGGAGCCTGATGGCAAGGGCCGGGTGCGGCTTGATTACCGGGTGCCTGCGCGGGGCCTGATCGGGTTTCATGGCGAGTTCCTCAACCTCACCCGAGGCACCGGCATCATGAGCCATGTGTTCGATGCCTATGGCCCGATGGCAGGTCCGATCGAGGATCGTCGCAACGGGGTGCTGGTGAGCCAGGACGACGGCGAGGCCGTGGCCTATGCGCTCTGGAAGCTCGATGACCGCGGCCGCATGTTCGTTGAGCCCGGCACAGCGCTCTACGAGGGCATGATCATCGGCATTCACACCCGTGATAACGACCTGGTCGTCAATCCGGTCAAGGAAAAGAAGCTCACGAACGTGCGGGCTTCGGGCAAGGATGAGGCCATCGTGCTCACGCCGCCCATCCAGCTCACCCTGGAAAAGGCGGTTGAGTTCATTGCCGATGACGAGCTCGTCGAGATCACACCCAAGTCGATCCGACTGCGCAAGCGCTACCTCAAGGACCACGAGCGCAAGCGCGCTTCGCGTGAGGCCGAAGCCGCCTGATCATCCGAACCCGTTCTCGAGAAAGAGCCTGGTTCCGGCCCGTGCGTTGCACGGGCCGATTCGCCTCAGGCTGAAACGAGAGCGGGTGGGTCGCCGCGTCGCTCCAAGCCCCGTTGAGCGCCTGGCCTGAAGCGCGCCCCTGCGCTCACTGCCGAGCGGCGGCTTCTTCAGCGAGCGTAGGGTAGTCCGTGTAGCCCACTTCGGCAGGACCGTAATAGGTCTTGGTATTGGCCGGGTTGATCGGTGCGTTCAGGCGCAGACGCTCAACCAGATCTGGATTGGAAATGAACGGCACGCCAAAGGCCACCGCATCGGCTTGATCATGGGCCAGCGCCTCGATCGCCATCTCGTGGGTGTACTTGTTGTTGGCGATGTAGGTGCCACCAAAGGTACGTCGTGCACCCATGAAATCAAAGCCGTCTTTGAAGTGAGCAGCGCCGGTATTGCCTTCAATGAAGTGCAGGAAGGCGATGCCGCGCTGGTTCAGTTCATTGACCAGAGTGCCGTAGGTGGCCTGCGGGTTGGAGTCTGACGGGCAGCCATTGGCATTGGAGACCGGTGACAGGCGGATGCCCACCCGGTCTTTACCGAACACGCCGATGCAGGCATCCACAATCTCAAGGCAGAACCGAAGGCGGTTCATGATGCTGCCGCCCCATTGATCGGTGCGCGAGTTGGTGGAGTCGCGCATGAACTGCTCGATCAGATAGCCGTTGGCGCCATGGATTTCAACCCCATCGAGCCCGGCGTCCTTGATGAGCTGAGCCCCCTTGCGAAACGCCTCGATCAGTTCGGGCACCTCGTGGGTCTCAAGTGCCCGCGGCGGCACGCGATCGCGCTTGCCCTGGGGGGTGTGTACCGTGCCGGGTTGAGGCCAGGCCGAAGCCGAAATCGGCAGGCCGTTGCCGGGCTGCAGGTCAGGATGGGATACCGAGCCCACATGCCAGAGCTGGGCCACGATACGACCGCGGGCCTTGTGCACCGCATCGGCCACGATGCGCCAGCCTTCGCGCTGGGCGTCGCTGTAGACGCCGGGCGTGCCCACATAGCCGATGCCACGCGGCTCGACCTGGGTGGCCTCGCTCACAATCAGACCGGCACTGGCCCGCTGGGCGTAATACTTCGCATTGAGTTCGCCCAAAGCCAGTGTATCGGGTGCGGCCCGGCAGCGCGTGAGCGGCGCCATCACGATGCGGTTGGAACAGTCGATCGCACCGATGCGGATCGGGTCGAAGAGGGTGGGGCGGATGGTATTGGTCATCGCGCCATTCTAGGCGATCACTGCGTCCTGCCTGTTTCAGCAATCT
>JBKCEY010000277.1:0-1050 GCA_046304115.1 Burkholderiales bacterium
TTCGATGACTGCAACGGGGTGTAGAGGGCTCGACATGACAGCGGTTCCGGGATGTTTCAGTTCAGGCAGCGCTCGTGGATGATGGCACAGGCCCACCCAATCGACAGGCGGGCAGCGGCTTTCGCCCGGCGGATCATCGGACATGAACCGCTGCCGTTACACTGGCGCCATGCTGGAAAAAATCCAAGCCGTAGCGGCCCAGGTCGGGTCTGTGGTGGTCGGCAAACAGCCGCAGATCAGGCTCGCGCTGGCCTGTGTTCTTGCGCGCGGTCACCTGCTGATCGAGGACCTGCCCGGGGTAGGAAAAACCACCCTGGCCCATGCTTTGTCGATGTCGCTCGGGCTGGCCTTCAAGCGGGTGCAGTTCACCAACGACCTGCTGCCCGCCGACATTACCGGGGTTTCGGTTTTCGAGCGTGAGAACTCGCGCTTCGTTTTTCATCCCGGACCGGTGTTCTCGCAAGTCCTGCTGGCGGATGAAATCAATCGCGCCTCACCCAAGACCCAGAGTGCGCTGCTTGAGGCCATGGAAGAACGACAGGTTTCGGTCGATGGCGAGCCTCGCCTGCTGCCCGACCCCTTCTTCGTGATTGCCACCCAAAATCCGCAAGACCAGATCGGCACCTTTGCGCTCCCGGAGTCACAGCTGGATCGATTCCTGATGTGCATCGAACTGGGCTGTCCCGATCCCAAATCCGAGCGCGCTCTTCTGGAAGGCCACGACCGTCGTGACCTGCTCCGAACCCTGCCGCCCTGCCTGACGGCGCAGGAACTGATCGAACTCCAGCAGGCGGTCCGACGGGTTCGTGCCGCACCCGCGCTTCTCGACTATCTGCAGAATCTGCTGACCTTCAGCCGAAGAGCGCCTCTGTTTTCCGAAGGGCTCAGTCCGCGAGCAGGGCTGGGACTGCTGCAGGCGGCCCGAGCATGGGCCCTTCTGGATGGGCGCAATCACATGCTGCCCGACGACCTGCAGGCGGTCCTCACCGCCGTGGCGGGACACCGGCTGCGCCCTGCCAGGGGCGCGGCAATCGGTCATCGTGCCCGAGC
>JBKCEY010000278.1:0-4800 GCA_046304115.1 Burkholderiales bacterium
CCTCAAAAGGGTCGTCTTGCCCGACCCCGACCCACCCATCAGGGCGAGAACCTCGCCCGAACGGACCTGCAGATCGATACCCCGAAGCAGCAAGCGCTCGCCATAGCCAAACTGCAGGCCTTCGAGGGAAACGGGGGTTGGAGTCATGGCTGCCTGAAAGTCGCCCGATGCAATCAAACCTGGAGGCGGGTCGCGCCGTTGCCCTCCCGGGTGCGCATCACGCCCGCAAGACCGATCGGCTTCAGGAAAAGGGAGCGAAGTGTACCAAGGAGCGCTGGCAGCGGGGCATTGCCCTAGTGGCGGATCAAACGCTCTTCAGCTGCGGTGACCTGCTCCAGGGTGCCGAGCAGCACCAGCGTATCGCCGGTTTCCAGCCTGAAATCATCGGGCCAGTCGAGCCGGCGGCGGCCATCTCGCACGATCGCACTGACCGTACACCCCTGCAGCGACAGGGTCGACAGTCTGCCGCCGACCGCAGGCGACGCACCGTGGAGCGTCACTGCATGCAGGCGCGGGTGGACTTCCTCGATGCCCTCATCATCGCGGTCGTCAGCGCCATGAAAATAGCCCCTCAGCAGGCTGTAGCGATTTTCGCGAACCGTTCGAACCCGGCGCAGAACCCGGGCCAGGGGCGTGCCCGCGAGAGCCAGTGCATGTGAGGCCAGCATCAGGCTGCCCTCGACCACCTCGGGCACCACCTCGGTGGCGCCGGCCTGACGCAGACGCTCGAACTCGGCATCGGTTGCGGTTCGCACCACCACCGGCAACTGTGGAGCCAGCGCCCTGACCGCCTTGAGCAACTGCACCGCGCTGGTCGTGTCGTCATAGGTGATGACCAGCACGGCAGCACGATGCACCCCTGCCGCCATCAGGGTTTCGCGCCGGGTCGCATCCCCCAGCACCACCGACTCACCCGCAGAAGCCGCCTCGCGGACACGATCCGGATCCAGATCGAGCGCAACGAAGGGCACCTGCTCGGCTTCAAGGACGTGGGCCAGGCTCTGGCCGCTGCGGCCGTAGCCGCAGATGATGATGTGACGATCCCGGCTGATGCTGCGCGAGGCAATGGTCTGCAACTGCAGCGAACGCATCAGCCATTCCTGGTTGGACAGTCGCATGGCGATCCAGTCGGCGCGGGCAATCAGCCACGGGCTGCACAGCATCGAAATGAGCATGGCGGCCATCACGGGTTGCAGCAGTTCAGGCGGCAACAGCCTGGAATCGCCTGCGAGCGTCAGCAACACGAAGGCGAATTCACCGCCCTGGGCCAGCCACAGGCCGGTGCGAATCGCAGTAGGCATGGGATCGCGCATCAGCAGGCAGACTGCGCCGACGACCAGCCCCTTGAATGCGATGGGCAGTGTGGCCAGCAACAGCACGACCGCCCAGGCATCGAACACGAAGAGCACATCCAGCCGCATGCCGACCGTGATGAAGAAAACGCCCAGCAGGATGTCCCGGAAGGGCTTGATGTCCTCCTCGACCTGGTAGCGGTATTCGGTCTCGGAAATCAGCATGCCCGCCACAAAGGCCCCAAGCTCCATCGAGAGCCCGGCCTGCTTGGTGAGCCAGGACAACAGCAGGGCGGCAAGCAGGATGTTGAGGGTGAAGAGCTCGTGTGAGCGCTGGCGGGCCACCCTGGAGAACCAGGCCTGCATCAGGGTCGGTCCAAACCGCAGGAGAACGACCAGGAGCACCGCCGCCTTGGCCGCGGCCCAGCCCAGATTGATCCACCAGTCCTCATCGCCACTGCCCAGCGCGGGAATCAGAATCAGCATGGGAATGACGGCCAGATCCTGAAACAGGAGCACCGAAAAAACCCTCCGGCCGTGTTCGGTCTCCAGGGCCCTTCGCTCGGCCAGCATCTTGCTCACCAGGGCGGTTGAAGACAGCGCCAGAGCGGCACCCAGGACCAGAGTGCTGCGCCAGTCCAGGGGCGCCAACGCGGTGCCCGCCCACCAGGCCGCCGGGATCATCGCAGCGCCCAGCATCACCAGCGACACGGTGACCAGAACCTGCGCGGAGCCATGGCCGAAAACAAAGCGGCGCAGGCTGCGCAGCTTGCCCAGGTTGAACTCCAGCCCAAGGGTGAACATGAGGAACACCACACCGAGCTCGGCCATCACATGCAGGGCCTGGCCATCCGCGGACCAGTAGCGCGCAAACGGGCCCAGCACCACACCGACCATCAGGTAGGCCACCAGCGCCGGCATGCCGATCCGGCGCAAGGCCATGACCGCGGCAATGCTCGCTGCGAGCAGCATGACGGTGACTTCAAGGGCCGAAAGCACGGTGTGGGATCTTCAGAAAAGTGAAAGAAAAAACTGCCTAAGCGCCGACTCGACCGATCGGCCGGCGTACGTCACGGAACGGCTTGTGCTGAATGACTGCCTGGTTGCCGCCTGCCCGTTGACTGCCCGGCGGCGGGTTGCAACCAAGCCCTCGGGGAACACGCTCCAGGCAGATATACTGGGATTCCATGGAACGCCCCGAAGATCAGGCGATTGTAGCCAGCACCCTCTCCTCCCAGCGCCTGGTCACTCGGGCCCGTGAGGTCTTGCGCATCGAGGCTGACGCCATCACGCGCCTGATCGACCGTATCGGCGCGCCCTTTGCGAGCGCCTGCGAGCTGATCCTGGCCTGCCACGGTCGTGTTGTGGTCAGCGGCATGGGCAAGTCGGGACACATCGCCCGCAAGCTGGCCGCAACGCTGGCCTCAACCGGAACCCCCGCGTTTTTTGTCCACCCGGCCGAAGCCAGCCATGGCGACCTCGGTATGGTCACCCGCGAAGATGTGTTCATTGCGCTGTCGAACTCCGGTCGAACGGACGAACTGCTCGCGATCCTGACACCCGTGCGCCGGCAGGGCGCCAGACTCATCGCCATGACAGGCGATGCCGATTCGCCTCTGGCCCGCGCGGCCGACGTCCATCTGGATGCACGGGTCGACAAGGAGGCCTGCCCCCTGAACCTCGCGCCAACCGCGAGCACCACGGCCGCCCTTGCGCTGGGTGATGCGCTCGCTGTGGCCTTGCTCGATGCCCGAGGCTTCGGTGCCGAGGACTTTGCCCGCTCGCATCCTGGCGGCTCGCTCGGGCGCAGGCTGCTCACCCATGTGCGCGATGTGATGCGTACGGGCGAGGCCGTACCACAGGTGCCCTCGGGTGCCAGGCTGACTGAAGCCATTCTCGAGATGAGCCGCCGCCGGATGGGCATGACCACAGTGGTCGGCCCCGGGGGTGAACTGGTTGGCGTTTTTACCGATGGCGACCTGCGCCGGCTGCTTGAGCGAACAACGGTTCTGGGTGATCTCGTGATCGATGAAGCCATGAGCCGTACCCCCACCACGGTTCAGGCCGACGACCTGGCCATCCAGGCGGTCAAGCTCATGGAAGACCGACGCATCACGCAGCTGCCCGTGCTCGACGCAAGCGGTCGACTGGCCGGCGCCCTGCATCTGCATGACCTGCTTCTCGCCCGGGTGGCTTGAGCAGCCGCAGTCCATCATGAACAACAGCACCCCGCCTTCCGTGTCGGACCGAGCACGCCGGTTGCGCCTGATGGCCTTTGACATCGATGGCACGCTCACGGATGGCACGATCCGGATTGGCGCACAGGGTGAGCTCTACAAGAGTTTCTCGGTGCACGACGGACTCGGTCTGGTCTGGCTGCGGGAGGCCGGTATCGAAGTCGCCTTCATCACCGGCCGCACCTCGGAGATCGTCGCGCGCAGAGCGCAGGAATTGCGGGTGTCGGTTGTCTTGCAAGGCGTGTCCGACAAGGCTCAGGCCCTGCAGCAGCTCTGCGACGAGCGCGCAATCGGCCTTGAAGCCTGTGGATTCATGGGCGATGACTATCCCGATCTGCCAGCCCTGCGCGTCGCTGGCCTTGCCGCCACCGTCCCCGGTGCACCTGCTGCGCTGGCCGACACAGCGCACTGGCAGGCAACACGGGCGGGTGGCCGGGGAGCAGCGCGAGAACTGGCGGAGTTCATCCTCAATGCCCGCGGAGAACTCGATCGCATCACTGCCCGGTTCGACGGACGCCAGTCCTGACCTCACGGATTGCGCCCCGTGCCTGCCCTGCGCCTTGGCCCTGCCCCCCGTCTGCTGGACCGTCTCGCGACGGGTCTGTCTCTGGCCATGCTGATCACGCTGGGGCTGTTCTCGATTCATCTGGCCCAGCAGGCCGAGCGTCAGCGCTCCCGGCCAGCGGCACCCGCTCCCGGCCCCCGGGAGCCTGATTACTTCGTCGAGCGCCTGGCCCTGCTCACCCTGGATCCTCAGGGCGCGCCTCAGTGGCGGTTGCAGGCCCTGGCCCTGCGGCACTTTCCTGCCGATGACAGCGCCCGCTTCGAGTCACCGAGGCTGGTCAATCTCGGGGCAGACCGCCCGACCTCTCGACTGCGGGCCGATTCCGGGCTCTGGTACAACCAGCAGATGCGCCCGGACGGCCAGATTGCCCGTGAACAGCGCATCGAATTGAGCGGTCAGGTTGAGGTGGAACGCGCGGCCCTGCCGGGCCGGGCGGCCCTTCGGGTGCACACCCAACAGGCCCCCGTGCTGCCCGACCTCGAGCAGGTTCACGCCGACCGGCCCGTCGTGATCCGCGAGGCGGGTCATCAGCTGGAGGGCACGGGCTTTGAGCTTGACCTGCGTCAGCGTTCGTTGCGGTTAGACTCGCGAGTCAAGGCGGTCTGGCAACCTCAGGCGGCCGCGGAATCGGCAGGCAGTTCGCGCTGAACGCCGATTCCGATCTTCCTTCAAGCACCAGAGCCTTCCCCGGCCCACCCGCCTCCGG
>JBKCEY010000279.1:0-7833 GCA_046304115.1 Burkholderiales bacterium
ACGCGCCACTCTGACGCGCCACTCTGACGCGCCAATCAGGACGCCTGTTCAGTCATCTCCCTTTCAGTCCATCGTTTCATCCCATCGCGCCATCACAAGGCACAACGTCTTTTCTCAGGAGATCGTTTTCATGTCCCAGACCCTTCCCACGCACGGGCTGCAGCTGCAGTCGCTGATCACCTCGCAGGCCGCGCTCGGGAACGGCTGCGCTGGCCACACGGCTCGCGCCGCTGCCCGTGGATTGCAACGTCGACAGATCGCCCGCGCCCAGCAGGAGGCCCTGATCGGAAGGATTGATGGGGGTGGCCTCGATGCGAATCAGGACCTCATCCGCAGCGGGGGCCGGAATCGGAACATCGACCAGGCGAATCTCGAGTCGGCCCTGCGAGGTGATCAGCGACTGCAGCTGCAGCCCATGCGTGGGAAGGGTCTGGGACATGAAAACAATCTCCTGAGAAAAGACGTTGTGCCTCGTGATGGCGCGACGGGATGAAACAATGGACTGAAAGGGATGTGACTGAACAGCCGTACTGATTGGCGTGTCAGAGTGGCGCGTCAGAGTGGCGCGTCAGAGTGACACGTCAGAGTCGGTAGACCCGGGTGGCCGTGCCACTGAAGAGCGCGGTTTTTTCAGCTTCAGAAGCGCCCTGCGCCATACGCTTGAAGGCATTCCAGAGCACCGCATAGCTGCAGGTGATCTTGTCGACCGGAAAGTTACTCTCAAACAGGCAGCGATCGGCTCCAAAGCGCTCGATCGCACCATGGATCCAGGGTGCCCAGGCCTGCGCAACCTCCTGCGAGCCCGGTGGATCGCCCTGCTCATGGTGATCAAACACACCGATGCGCATGCCCAGGCCGCCGAGCTTGACCACCACATTGGGGCAGGCCGCGAGCGCCGTCATGCCCTGCTGCCATTGCGCAAACGTCTCATCCTGCCGACCGGCATAGGGCCCGATGCCCAAGGGGCCTCCCACATGATTGAGGATGATCGAGGTCTGCGGAAAATCACGTGCGAGAGCCAGAACCTCATCAAGCTGCGGATGGTATTGCCAGGCCTCGAAACTCAGGCCAAGCGGCGCCAGTTGGGCAAACCCTTCGCGAAAATCAGCCTGACCATAGAGCCCCTGGGGCGGGTTGGTGTGACTGCGGGGCACCCGGGTATCAACATCCCAGGCGCCGGCGTGCCGGATGCCCCGAAAGCGACCATTGCCCGCAGCGACATGCGCCTGCAGCGCCTCGCGCACTGCGGGCGCACCCGCCGTCAGATCGACATGACTCACGATGGCGGCGCAGGCGAGCGTGGAGCCATAGACGCCGCTGGCAGCCATCGCGGCCACTCCGTTGGCAAATTCGGTCTCGCCCACCGTGCGCATCAATCGCGAAGCCCCGGCCCTATAAAAGGCCATGCAGTCGATGAACACCGTACTCACCACCCGATGGCCCGACCCCGTGTCCTCGAGCAACTCGGGCAACAGATATCGGTGATCGGGCCGATCCCACAGATGATGGTGAGCATCGACGATGGGGCGATCGGGATCAAGAATCTCTTCAGGCGCCTGGCGCGCGAGGCGCGCGGGGTCGGGGGGCACGACATTGCGTGGCGCTGCAGTCATGAGGGGTCTCCAGACGATCGAACGGTGCGACTCGGGCCGCACTCGGGTGTCAGTGGCAGAATCATCCCATGAACATCGCGCACTTTCTGCTCAATCGCGCCCGGGCCCAGCCCGAGGCCCCCGCTCTGAGCTTTTCGAATCAGACCCTGAGCTATGCCGAGCTGGCCCAGGCCGGCCTGGAACTCGGTCGCGGCCTGCGTGAGGGGCTGGGGCTGAAGTCCGCGGCTCGCATCGTGATCTGCATGGAAAACTGCAGCGCCTTCGTTGAGCTGCTGTTCGGTTGCTGGATCGCGGGTCTGTGCGCAGTGCCGGTGAACGCCAAGTTGCATCCGCGCGAGGTCGCGCATATCGCCGCAGATTGTGGCGCCCGGGCGGTGTTCACTTCGCCGGCGCTGGCCCCGGGCCTGCTGGCCGAACTGCAGACACTCGAGGCCACGCCGCAGGCGGTGGTGACCGACAGCGCAGCCTGGGCGGCCCTGCGGGCGCATGGCGCCATGGCCTGCACCACAGGCTCGCCCGAGGATCTGGCCTGGATCTTTTACACCAGCGGCACCACCGGCAAACCGAAGGGGGCCATGCTCAGCCACCGCAATCTCACCTTCATGAGCCTCGCCTATCACGCCGACATCGATCGGATCGAACCCGGCCATGTCCTGCTGCATGCAGCGCCCCTGTCGCATGGCTCGGGTCTGTACGGTCTGCCCCATCTGTTTGCGGGCGGCCATCAGATTGTTCTGCCGGGATTCGATGCATCCGAGGTCCTGCAGGCCCTGCATGATCACCAGAATGTCTCGATGTTCGCTGCACCCACCATGGTGACCCGTCTGCTGCAGGCTGCGGGTGCTCAGCCCGACGTGCCTGGGCTTCGTACGCTGGTCTATGGCGGTGGACCGATGTATGTGAGCGATCTGCAGACCGCCCTTGCAGCCTTCGGGCCCAGGCTCGCGCAGCTCTATGGCCAGGGCGAAAGCCCGATGACCATCACGCTGCTCTCGCGGCAGGCCCATCTTGGTTCGGGCGATGCCGCTCATCAGGCACGGCTTGGTTCCTGCGGTCTGGCCCGTACCGGCGTGCAGGTTCGGGTGGTGGACGAACAGGGCCAGGACCTGCCCGTCGGCGAAAGCGGTGAGGTCATCACCCGCAGCGACTGCGTCATGCAGGGCTACTGGAACAACCCGCAGGCCACGCAGGCCGCGCTGCGCGACGGCTGGCTCTGGACAGGTGATATCGGCAGCCTCGATGAGCAGGGCTATCTCACGCTGCGCGACCGGTCCAAGGACATGATCATCAGCGGGGGCACCAACATCTATCCGCGCGAGGTCGAGGAGGTGCTGCTGCGCCATCCGGCCGTGCTCGAATGCTCGGTGGTCGGCCGAGCCCATGCCGACTGGGGCGAGGAAGTGGTGGCCTTCATCGTGGCCCGCGAGGGTCAGGCGCTGAACCCGCGCGAACTCGATGACCTGTGCCTGGCCCGGATTGCCCGCTTCAAACGGCCCAAGGCCTATTTCAGGCTGCAGGCCCTGCCCAAGAATGCCTACGGCAAGGTGCTCAAGACCGCCTTGCGCGAACGTCTCAAGGATGAGGAGTGACCCCATGCGTGAAGTCTCCATTGTCGGTATCGGATCGACCCCCTTTGGCCGCCACGGCGGCACACCGATCGAACATCTGGGCGTGCAGGCCGCCGCCCAGGCCCTGGTCGAATCCGGCATTGAGCGCGAGCGGATCGGTGCGCTGTACCTGGGCAACTTCATCAGTGGTCCGCTCAACGGCAAGGAGGTGCTCGCCGGCCTGATCGCCGATCAACTCGGGCTGCCCGACATTCCCTGCACCAAGGTTGAGGGGGCCTGCGCCTCGGGGGGCATTGCCTTTCGGCATGCAGTGCTCGCGATTGCCACCGGGCAATGCGATGCCGCCCTGGTGGTGGGTGTCGAGACCATGACCCATGCCTCCACCGCGCAGTCCACCGCCGCCCTGAACTGCGCCATGGACAACGAGCATGATGGCCCGAGCGGTCTGACCTTTCCGGGGCTGTTCGGTCTGGCCTGGCGCATGCATGCGCAGCGCTATGGCACCAGCCGAGAGCAGGTTTCGGCGGTGGTCCGCAAGAACAAGCGCAATGGCCTGCGTAATCCGCTGGCGCAGATGGGTGCGGATCTGACCGATGACCAGATCGCAGCCAGCGCGGCCATCTGTGACCCGCTGCAGCTCTATGACTGCTGCCCGGCCAGCGACGGCGCAGCCGCCCTGGTTCTGGTAGCCCGTGAGTTGGCGGGCGCGAGTGCAGGCGGACGCCCGTTGCCGGTCGATGTGCTGGCCAGCGTTCAGACGCGAGGCTCGCCTCGCATTGCCGGACATGCTGATCTGTGCTCGTTCTCGGCCACCGTGAGCGCTGCGCAACGCGCCTATGCCCAGGCCGGCCTGAGCGCCCGGGATGTCGATCTGGTGGAACTGCACGATTGCTTTTCGATTGCCGAGATCATCGACAGCGAGGACCTCGGCCTGGTGCCCCGCGGTGAGGGCGGACGATGGGCCCTGGAAGGCCGCACGGATCTGGGGGGCAGCGTGGTCATCAATGCCAGTGGCGGGCTGCTGGCCAAGGGTCATCCAGTGGGTGCTACCGGCGTCGCACAGATCCATGAGGTGGTGCGGCAATTGCGCGGGGATCATCCCAATCCGGTGCCCAATGCCCGCATCGGCATGACCCACAACCTGGGTGGCACCGGCGTGGCCTGCACGGTCAGCCTGCTGGGAGCCCGCGCATGACATCCACCCCGAATGCGCCGACCCGGGGCGAACCTCGCCTGAGCATGCTGCGCTGCGCCGACTGCAACCGCATCGACAGCCGTCAGCGCGTGGTCTGCAGTGGCTGCCTGAGCGCTCGGCTGCTCGCGCATGAGGTCGCGGGCCATGGGCGGCTGGTCACGCTGACCACCATCCGCCGCGCCCCCACGGCCTGGCGAGATCGTGCGCCCTATCGGGTGGTGGTGGTCGATCTGGATGCCGGACCGCGCGTGACCGGACGACTCAGCCCCGATGCGGCCGAGCCCTCACTGGGTGATCGCCTGATCCTGCAGCAGGCCGAAGGCCAGGATCTGGTCTTCGCACCCGCGGCCTGATCAGCCTCTGCCTCGACCTCTGCCTCGACCTCTGCCTCTGACTCTGCCTCTGACTATCCCGCCGGATTCATCGGCTCCATGACCGAGGGCTCCATTGCACCGGTCCCATCACCTGCACGCCCATCCGCCTACCCATGACCGACATTCGCTACGAACACCATGGCCGCGTCCGGCTGATCACGATCGACCGGCCAGCCAAAATGAATTCACTCGACTTTGAGGCCAATGACCGCCTGGTTGAGGCCTGGAAGACTTTCGATGCCGATGACGGTGCCCAGGTGGCCGTGATCACAGGCGCGGGAGCCCAAGCCTTTTGCGCCGGCGCAGACCTGAAGACCTACACAATGGCCTTTGCCAGGCGCCCGGCGCCAGAGTTTCGCAGCCGATTCACCAATGGGCCGGGCTTTGCCGGCATCACCCGCAGCCTGCATATCGACAAGCCCATCGTCGCAGCCGTCAATGGCTATGCGATCTCGGGGGGCTTTGAGCTCGCGCTGGCCTGCGACATCCGCTTTTGCTCACCCAATGCAGAGTTCGCGCTGCAGGATGTGAAGTGGGGCTTTCATGCCTGCGACGGCGGACTGATCCGGCTGCCGCAGATCGTGGGCATGGGCCATGCGATGGAAATCATCCTGTCAGGCGAGCGCATCGACGCCGAGCATGCGTTTCGCATCGGCCTGGTCAACCGCATCGTGCCCCAGGCTGAGTTGCTGGGCCACACCCTGAACTATGCCGAGATGCTGGCCAGTCGGGCGCCCCTGCCCCAGCGCTTTGCCAAGGAGGTGATTCGCCGCAGCATGGGCGTCACCCTCGATGAAGGCCTGCGCATGGAATCGGCCTCCTTTCATGACATCGGTCAGACCGAAGATCTGCAGGAAGGCACGACCGCCTTTCGCGAACGCAGGCCCGCCCAATTCAAGGGCCGCTGAACAGGGCAGACGCTCGCTGATCGATCCCAAGGCGGACCAGTCAATGATCCGTTTTCGTTGATCTGAACATCAGACCGTCGTGCGGATCATCTTGCACAGCTTGAATCTCTGGAATCAGACCGTCGTGCGGATCATCTCGCGCAGCTTGAACTTCTGGATCTTGCCCGACGGTGTGGTGGGCATGGCCTGCAACACTTCGAGGCGCTCGGGCAGGTACTGACGTGCGAGTTTGTGTTCGGTCAGAAAACCGATCAGCTCGCCGAAATTCAGGCTTGCGCCGGGCTTGGTGACCACCACCGCACAGGCGCGCTCGCCCAGCCGCTCATCCGGGTAGGCCACCACGGCGGCCTGGGCGACGGCCGGGTGCTTGTACATCAGCGCTTCGACTTCGACCACCGGAATGTTCTCGCCGCCGCGGATGATGATGTCCTTGCTGCGACCACTGATGCGGATATAGCCCCGGTCATCCATGCGTGCCAGATCGCCGGTATCGAACCAGCCGTCGGCATCGGTGCCATTCAGATGCGGCCGCTTGAGATAGCCACCAAAGTTTGAGCAGCCGCGCACCAGCAGTCGACCCGACTCGCCTCGCGGCAGTTCCCGCCCGTCGTCGTCAGCCACCTTGACCTGCATGCCCGGCAGGGCATGGCCGTCGGTATTGATCGCGCGCTCGTCGTCGTCGTCGAGTTCGATCAGGGTGCAGGCTCCGTTCTCGGACATGCCCCAGGCGGAAACGATCTTCGTGCCCAGCACGCTGCGGGCCTGCTCGACCAAGGGCCCCGGTATGGGGGCGCCCGCGCACAGGAAGGTCTTGAGGGTGGGCACGGCCTGACCGGTATCAGCCACCGTGCGGGCCAGGTCGGTCAGAAACGGGGTGGAGGCCATGGTGAAACTGACGCCCTCGGTACGGATCAGATCGATGCCTTTGCGGGGCTCCCAGACATCCTGCAGCACGGCGCGCGCGCGCAGCATGATGGGCATCATCAGCCCGTACATGAACCCGGTCTGATGGGCCATGGGTGAGGCCATCAGTACGACATCCGTCTGCCCGAGCTTCACCCGCTGCGCATAGGGCAGGATGTTGGACATCAGGGTATTGGCCGAGTGCATGACACCCTTGGGCTCACCGGTGGTGCCCGAGGTATAGATCAGCTGCGTGATGTCGTCGGGGCCAGGCCGCGAACCCGACAGGATCTGCGCGGCATCGGGCTCATGCTCCCAGGCGGGGGTGCTCAAGCGGGCTTCGAAGCTGTCGGGGCCATCGCCCCCCACGGCGAGCACATGCTTCAGATGCGGCAGCTGGCCTCTGAGCCCCGCCATCATCTGCGCATGATCGAACCCGCGAAACACCCTGGGCACGATCATGACCTTGGCTTCACCATGAGCCAGCATGAAGGACAACTCGCGCTCACGAAAGATATGCATGAGCGGATTGATGACAGCGCCGATGCGTGCGCAGGCCAGCGTGGTGAGCGTGAACTGCCACCAGTTCGGCAACTGCATGGCCACCACATCATTGCGACGCACCCCCAGCCGGTGCAGCCCGATCGCAATGCGATCGGCCATGGCCACCATGTCGCGATAGGTAAAGCTGCGGGTTTCTCCCGATTCGACCTGGACCGCAGTCAGGGCCCGCTGATCGGGGCATTCCTGCAGGCAGCGATCCAGATCGTCATTGAGGGTGCGATCAGGCCAGAGCCCGGCGGACACGCAGGCTTCGCGACGCGGCGCAAGCAGGACGGCATCGAATTCCATGTCAGGTCTCCTCGAATCAGTGTGTCGGTCTGGGTGGCGCCGAGAGCTGGGTTGCGTCGGTCAGGCAGGCGTGTGACGGATCGCCTCAGGCAGGAACCGCAGCACGCCCGGCACGGGTACGCGCCACGATGGTCTTCATGATCTGGGCAGTGCCGTCACCGATCTGGAACCCCAGCACATCGCGCAGACGCTGCTCCATGAGGCCTCGATCGTAACCACCATGGCCATGCATGAGCAGGCATTGGTGAATGGTGTCGTAGGCGAGCTTGGGCCCCCACCACTTGCACATCGCGGCCTCCGCGCTGTGCGGCGCGCCTCGGTCCTTGAGCCACAGGGTCTGAAGGCACAGCAGGCGAGCGGCCTCCACCTGGGTATCCAGATCGGCCAGTGTGTGCGAGACACCCTGAAAGGCCGACAAGG
>JBKCEY010000280.1:0-2676 GCA_046304115.1 Burkholderiales bacterium
GCCCGCGCAGGATGCCGCTTCGTGAACTTCTCGCCGGTGGGCACCGATCTGGCCCTGCCTGCCGAGCTGGCGCACGCCCTGGAGTGGGTCCCGATCCGCCCGGGTACCGATACCGCGGTGATGCTGGCTCTGGCGACCGAGATCATTCTCGCGGGTGCACAGGATCAGGATTTTCTGGCGCGTTATTGCGTGGGTTTTGAGCGCTGGTCTTCCTATCTGCTGGGCAAGGTCGACGGTGTGCGCAAGGATGCCGCCTGGGCTTCAGGGATCACCGAGGTGCCCGCCGATCGCCTGCGCATGCTGGCCCGAGAGCTCGCTGGCACGCGCAGTCTGATCAATGTGGCCTGGTCGTTGCAGCGCGCCGATCACGGCGAGCAGCCCTTCTGGGCAGCGGTGGGTCTGGCCAGTGTGCTGGGTCAGATGGGCCTGCCAGGCGGGGGCGTGGCCTTTGCCTATGGACCGACCAATGGCGTGGGCAGCCCGCATCGTCTGGTGCCTGGGCCCACGCTGCCTCAGGGCCGCAATGCCGTGGCCGACTTCATTCCGGTGGCACGCATCACGGATCTGCTGGAGCGCCCGGGTGAGGCCTTCACCTACTGCGGACAGGATCTGCGCTACGCCCCGATCCGACTCATCTACTGGGCTGGAGGCAATCCGTTTCATCATCATCAGGATCTGCATCGGCTGGCCCGCGCCTGGCGCAAGCCGCAGACCCTTATCGTGCATGAACAGTTCTGGAATGCGCACTCGCGCATGGCCGATATCGTGCTGCCCGCGACCAGCATGCTCGAGCGCGATGACATCGGCCATGGCACGCGCGACGGACTGATGATTGCCATGCGCCAGGTGATTGCGCCGGTGGGCGAGGCCCGTGATGACTACGCCATCTTCAGTGCACTCGCGACGCGCCTCGGTTGTGTGGATGCGTTTACCGAGGGTCGCTCGGCGCGGCAGTGGATCGAGTATCTGTACGAAGAGGCCCGCACCAAGGCCGTTGAGGGCGGGGTGGAGCTGCCGGCCTTTGAGGAGTTCTGGGCATCGGGTGGGGTGCGCATGCCTGCCAATGACCAACCCGTCATCACCTTTGAAACCTTCCGTCGCGATCCGCAGGCTCATCCTCTGGCCACCCCGAGCGGGCGCATCGAACTGTTCAGTGAACGCATTGCCAGCTGGGGTTATGCCGATTGCCCGGGGCATCCGGTGTGGTTCGAACCTGCCGAATGGCTGGGCAGTCCCCTGGCGCAGCGGTTTCCTCTGCATCTGCTGTCTGATCAGCCCCACACCAAACTGCACAGCCAGCTCGATCATTCGAGCGTGAGCCGCGCGGACAAGGTCGCGGGTCGCGAGCCGATCGAACTCTCGCCCTCCGATGCTCAGCGCCGGGGCTTGAAAGAGGGCGATCTCGTACGGGTGTTCAATGATCGGGGCAGTTGCCTGGCCGGCGTACGGATCAATGCGCGTCTGCGAGCGGGTGTGGTCAAGCTGTCCACGGGCGCCTGGTGGGATCCGCTGCATCCCGGTGATGCATCGCAGCTCGATCTCCATGGCAATCCCAATACCCTGACGCGGGACGCAGGCGCTTCGTCCTTGTCGCAGGGCTGCACCGCGCAGACCTGTCTGGTGGAGGTCGAGGCATGGACCGGTCCGGCGCCTGCGCACAGGGCCTTCGATCCGCCAGCATTCGTGGCGCGAGGCTGAGTCCGCGCCGACGCCTCTGAACCCGCCTCGGGGGACCCGCCTCTGCACCCGCCTCAGAAGACCCGGTTCTGCACCCGCCTCAGAAGACCCGGTTCCGCTGACCCAGCTCAGAAGACTCAGTCTTCAGCCTCGATGCGATCGCCGCTGCGCAAGCGGGGCGGTGGGTAGAGCACCACGGCATCGCCCACCTGCAAGCCGGTGCGAACGGCTACCTGGGTGGCGCTTCGATCGGCGACCTCGATGGCCCGCAGCACGGCGCGACCCTGGACCCTCACAAAGACGCCCAGAGTATCGATGCGCTGTGGCGGTGATGAGTGTTCAGTCGAGGGCAGTGCCCCAGCGGATCGATCACCGGCAGCCAGAACACGAGACGGCATCGGAAAGACGGCAGCCACCGGAACCTGCAGCATGTCGTCGAGTGAGCGAACCAGGATTCGCGCCTGCAGGCGCCAGCCATCACCGAGTACACGGGCCCTGGCTGCAGAGGACGGCAGCAGCCGCATCACCACTCGCACCCGCTGCTCCTCCACGCCCAGGGCCGACACCTTGGTGAAGGCGCCCGGTTCAATGCGATCGATCCGGGCCTGAAGAATCTCCTGCGAACCCCAGTCAAAGAGTTCGACCCACTGCCCCGTCTTCACCTGGACCGCCTGCGTCGAGACGAGATCTGTGGTGATGTCGATCGCGGTGAGGTCGGCCATCTCGACCAGCAAGGTACCGGCTTGCACCGGCGTTTGATCGGTCAGCGCACGTCGCAGCACGACGCCGTCGACGGGTGCACGGATCACGACGGCCTGCCGCGCTGCGCGGCCCGGTGGGGCCTGCAGGGTGGGTTCGATCAACCCCGCGCGGCTTCGCTCCAGATCCTGCCGGGCCGATTCGAGAGCCGCCTGCTGCGCGTCCTCTTCGCGCAGCGCAAGTTCATGGGCCAGCCGCTCGGACTCTGCCCGGCTCGCGGCGATGAATCCCCGCTCGGCC
>JBKCEY010000281.1:0-1447 GCA_046304115.1 Burkholderiales bacterium
GCTGGCAGACCCGCAATCTGATCCACTGGACCCACTGGCCGATCGGGTCAAGGCCGCACTCGATGCACTGATGCAAGCCGACACCGAACAGGGATCCGAGGCTCAGGAGGCCGATCCCTTTGCCACCGCCCTGGATCCCAACGCCCTGGATGCCAACGACCCCAATGAGCCAGACAAAGACGATGCTCAACAAAAAGACTGGGTGAGAGGCTGGTCGGCCGAAGAGGCCTTGCGCACCAAGGACTTCGAGTCTCTTGATGCGGCCGAGCTCCAGGTGGTTTGCACGATGGTGCAGCACTTGCGCCCAGACCTGCCACGAATTCGCACCCGTCGCTTCAAGCCCGCCTCGCGAGGCCGAATCGACCTTCGTCGCAGCCTCGCCCGGTGGCAACGCTCACCCGATGCCCTGACCCTGCTTTACCGCAGGCCCCGATACCGTGCGCCGTCGCTGGTCGTGCTGCTCGATGTCTCGGGCTCCATGGAGCGCTACAGCCGCGTGCTGCTGCACTGGTGTCATGCCCTTGTGCACCGGGGCAGCAGTCCAATCGAGGTCTTCAGTCTGGGTACGCGTCTGCAGCATCTGACCCCCTTGCTGCGCGATCCCGACCCAGGGCGTGCCTTGCAAAGCGTGCAGGCGAGCGCAGCCGACTGGGGTGCCGGAACCCAACTGGGTCCCTGCCTGCAGGCCTTCAGCCGTGACTGGGCACGGCGTGTGCTTCATCATCGCAGTGCGCTGATGCTGGTCTCCGACGGACTCGATCGCAGCGATCCGGCGCTGTTGTCGGCCACCGCACAACGTCTGTCCCGACAGGCCTATCCCCTCATCTGGCTCAACCCTTTGCTACGCTTCGCAGGTTTTGAGCCGCGCGCTGCGGGTATCAAGGCCCTGTTGCCCCATGTGGATCGGCATCTGCCGGTCCACAACCTGAACAGCCTCGCGGACCTCGCCCGAGTCTTCACCACACCCCATGCCTCGGTTCACTGAGGCCCGTCCCCATCGACTGAAGCCTGTCCTTGACTGAGCTGATGACCTCTCTGAAGAGACCCGAACCATGCAGATGACCGGACAGCGGCTGTTGCCCGTTGCGCCTCAACAGGCCTGGAATGCCCTGAACGATCCGCAGATGCTCAAGGCCTGCATCCCGGGTTGCGAATCCGTCACCGAAACCGGCCCGAACACCTATGAGGTTCTGATGGCTGCGCGCATCGGCCCGGTGTCGGCCAAGTTCAAGGGCAAGCTGGTGCAAAGCGACATCGTGGAGCCGCTGTCCTATACCCTGGCCTTTGATGGTCAGGGCGGAGTGGCAGGCTTTGGCAAGGGCAAGGCCGAAGTCAAACTCGACCCGACCGAGGGCGGCACCCAACTGAGCTACACCGCCACCGCCCAGGTCGGCGGCAAGATTGCGCAGATCGGCTCGCGGCTGGTGGATGCGGCCGCTGCCAAGAT
>JBKCEY010000282.1:0-5153 GCA_046304115.1 Burkholderiales bacterium
CCCTTTTTCGTGGCGCTGGGGGGGCACTTCCTGCTGAACGATCGCCTCAATCAACTGCGTCTCATCGGACTGGTGCTGGCCTTTGCCGGCGTGAGTCTTGCACTGGGAGGCCCAGGCAGCCGCAGCGGCGGCGAAGCCACCCTGCTGGGCGATGCCCTGTGTCTGGCCGCTGGGGTGGGCTGGGCGAGCACCACCCTCATTCTGCGCGCGAGCCCGCTCAAGACCGAACCGCCCGAGCGCACCCTGCTCGACCAGCTCTCGGTCTCGGCCGTGATTCTGCTGGCGGTCTCCTGGGCGATTGGCGAACCGGGTGTGTTCAATCCCACCCCGGCGGTCTGGGCGGCCTTTGCCTACCAGACCATCATGGTGGCCTCCATCAGCTACCTGGGCTGGTTCGTGATGGTGCAGCGCTACTCACCCGCGACCGTCTCGGCCTTCAGTTTCATCACGCCCGTGTTCGGTGTGATCTTCGCCGTGCTGGCCCTGGGTGAGGCACCGACGGTGTCGGTGCTGCTCGCATTGCTGCTGATCGCAGCCGGGATCCGTCTGGTCAACAAGGGTTGATCGAACGGCTGACTGCGGTCTGCTCAACCCGGGTTGATTGAACAGCTGAATGCGGTCTGCTCAACCCGGGTTATCAACCCGGGTTGATTGAACGGCTCACTGCGGATCGATGAACACCGGCGCGCGGTTCTGCAGATTGGCAGCCACGGCCTCGACCTGATTGGGCTGGCCCATGATGGCAATCTGCTCACGCGACTCGGCCAACAGGATCTCGGCGGCGGTGCCGGTCTGCGACAGCGCCAGCAGGCGCTTGCCGGCACGAATGGCATCCGGGCTCTTGTTGGCGATGTCACGCGCAAACGCAAGCGCCTCGGCCCGGGGATCGGCACAGACCCGGGTTGCAAATCCCATGGCCAGTGCCTCGGTGCCATTGAAGATCCGACCGCTGTAGGTCAGCTCCCGAATCACGTCGGCACGCGCCATCTCGCGCATCAGCAGGGCGCCGCCCATGTCGGGCACCAGACCCCACTTGATCTCCATGACCGACATGCGGGTGTCGGGCGCCACGAAGCGCAGATCCGCGCCCAGGGCGAGCTGAAAGCCTCCCCCCAGCGCCACCCCGTGCACCGCCGCAATCACGGGCACCGGGATCTCGCGCCACACCATGACCGCGTACTGAGCGGCATTGGACAACCCATGCGTGCGCTGCCCCAGACGCATTTCGTTGGGCACAGTGGTGCCATTGGAGCCCGGCGCATCGGCCATCTTGCGAAACCGCCCCATGTCCAGCCCTGCACAGAAGCCCCGGCCCTCGCCCGAGAGCACCACGGCGCGCACGCCCCGCTCGTGAATCAGTCGCTGCCCGGTGCTGCGCAGCGCTTCGAACATGTGCTCATCCAGCGCATTCATCTTGTCGGCGCGCACCAGGCGCACATCAGCCACGCCGGCCTCGATCGTGACTTCAATCCGTGCTTCCATCTCAGAGTCTCCTTGGTGTAGTTGTTGGATCAGGGCTTGATGCGATCGACCGCGTCGGTGATCACCACATCGACCCCCCACTCGCGCAGCAGGGCCGCACGGGCGGGATCATTCACGGTATAGGTCAGGACACGAAAACCCTCTGCGCGCGCCAGACTCACCACCTCCGGGCTGAGCGCCTCATGATGGGCATCAAGGCCCACGCACTGCAGCGCCTTCAGGCGGGCCAGCCAGTCTTCAGGCAGATGATGCAGTAAAAGCGCGCGCGGCAATTGGGGCACGGCCCTGAGTGCCGCCTCGAGCGCCACTTCAGAGAAGGACGACAACAACGGGGGCACACCCTGCCCTTCCCAGGCATGAGCGGCTGCGATCGCGACGGCCGCACCGGTCTGAGCTTCCTGACCCGGGGTGGGCTTGATCTCGATGTTGGCCATGAGGCTGTTGGCCCTCAGCCATCGGATGATGTTCAGCAGCGTGGGGACCGGTTCGCCGGCCCAGTGCGCCGAGAGCCAACTGCCCGCATCGAGCTGGGCGATCTCGCCCAAAGTCAGTGTGCTGGCCAGGCCCTTGCCGTTGGTCGTTCGATCGAGCAAAGCGTCATGCAGGAGGATGGGCTTGCCATCGGCGGTGAGCTTCACGTCGAACTCGAACATGGTCTGCCCGAGCGAGGCCCCCAGCCGAAAGGCCGCCAGCGTGTTCTCGGGCGCGAGCTTGCCCGCGCCCCGGTGCGCCACGATCGGTGGATAGGGCCAGTGCAGAAAGTCGACAGGCTTGAAGTTCATCGAAGCGCTCTTGTGGGTCGGTTACGGATGTTGCCTGGATAGGGCGAGGCGATCAGAACTCATCGGGCCGAGGCGATCAGAAATCATTGGCCGCCTCACCGGGAATCTCGAGCTGATCCAGCACGGCCGCCGCAATTGCGAGACTCGACGTCAGTCCGGGAGACTCAATCCCGAAGAGATTCACGAGACCCGACACGCCATGCTCCGCAGGGCCCTGAATCACGAAATCGCCCGCAGCCTCGTTGGGGCCCGTCACCTTGGGGCGAATGCCGGTGTAGCCGGGCTGCAGGCGATCGATCTCGAGATCGGGCCAGTAAAGCCTGATCGCCCTGGCAAAGCTTTCGCGCAATCCCTCTTCAAAAGCATAGTCCTCAGGCTGCGGCACCCGGTTCAACCATCGGGTGACATCCGGCCCGAACCGGCATCGACCGGCCAGATCGAGGGTCACATGAATCCCCAGGCCTGCGTGGTTGGGCATGGGATAGACCAGATGCGAGAACGGGCTGCGCCCGCTCAAGGTGAAGTAATGACCCTTGGCATGATGAGCGGGCACCTCACCCACCAGATCGCGGGCCACGGCCTGCGCGCTGTGCCCGGCAGAATTGACCACGATGCGGGCGGCCAGGGTCATGGGTGCAGCCCCACCGCAGCGCACGAGCACGCGGGAGGGATGAGACTGGCCCGAACTCGTCGGCGCCGAAGGGGCCGCCTTGGCTGAATCGGCCGCATGAGTTGAATCGGCCGAATGAGTTGCATGGGCCGACTGGGCCGAATCGTCTCGGGCCAGCCCGAGCACCGGCGTGTGGGTCACGAGCGTGGCTCCCGCTGCCTCGGCATCTCCCAGCAAGGCGAGCATGAGGCCATGGCTGTCGATGATGCCGGTGCTCTCGGACCAGAGCCCGGCCACCGCGCGTACGGCGGGCTCAAGGCGATGGACTGCTGCAGCATCGAGCGGCTCGAGGCTCACGCCGTTGATCTGGGCCTGGGTCCGATACTTTTCGAGCGCGGCAAGCTCATCGGGCGAGGTGGCCACAAGCAGCTTGCCGATCCGCTGATGGGGCACACCCCGCGCGGCGCAGTAGCGATAGAGCAGTGCCTTGCCCTGGACGCAAAGCCTCGCCTTGAGCGAACCCGTCGGGTAATAGAGGCCGGCATGGATGACCTCGGAATTGCGGGCCGAGGTGCCGGTTCCGAAGGCCTCGGCCGACTCCAGAATGAGCACCTCATGCCCGGCCAGTGCCAGGGCACGGGCCACGGCCAGACCGACCACGCCGGCTCCGATCACGACTGCATCAACCTGCTCCATGGGCGCATTGTAGTGGGCTGCGGTAGGCTATCGCCGTGCCCGAACAACCCAGCCTGCCAGTCCTCGGAAAACCAAACCATGACCACCACCCTCTACTACGCCCCGGGCGCCTGCTCCTTCGTGCCGCACATGGCCATGGAAGCGATCGCAGCCGCCACGGGCGCCGCCTTTGAGTTCAAATCGATCAAGCTGCACAAGAACGAGCAGAACAGCGCCGACTATCTGGCCCTCAACCCCAATGGGCAGGTCCCTCTGCTGGTGGTCGATGGCCAGCCGCTGACCCAGATCGTGGCGATCTGCGAATACCTCGATCTGCAGTATCCGCAAGCGCATCTGCTGCCGACGGCCGCGGCATCACGGGCGCAGGCCCTGTCCACCCTGGCCTGGATGAACAACACGGCACATCCGACCTTCACTCACTTCTTCATGCCCCACAAGTTCACCGACGATGCCGATGCGCAGGCCAAGATCCGCGCCACGGCCGTGGTGCAGTTTCGGGGCCACCTCGAGCGCATCCAGGGCTGGCTCGATTGCGCCCAACCCTGGCTGGGCGGCGCGCAGCCCTCGTTTGTGGATGCCTATGCCCTCACGCTGCTGCGCTGGGGCGGATTCGCCGGCATCGATCCCGAGAGCCTGCCGACGCTCAAGGCTTTTGTGGAGCGCCTGATGCAACAAGCCCCCGTGGCAGCGGCCGTGGCCCGCGAAGGCATTGCCATGAACACCTACAAGCCGCCCAAGGCCTGAAATCGACGGCCGCTTCAGCGGCCCGCCATCACCAGCTGGGTCTGGGTCACCACCGCGCACAGCTTGCCTGCCTCATTGCGGATCAGGGTCTGCCAGACCATGGTGGTGCGGCCCTTGTGAAAGGCGGTGCTCTCGCCGGTGACCACCGTGTTGACTGGGGCACCCGCCAGAAATTTGGTTGATGACTCCACCGTGGTGGTGCGCGCCCCTTCGGGCAGGTTGATGACCGTGCCCACGGCGCCCAGCGTATCGGCAAAGGCCATGACCGAGCCGCCATGCAGGATGCCTCCTGCTGTGCACAGGTCGGGCCTGACTTTCAGGGTCGCGACCACCCGATCAGGCGAGGTCTCGATGAATTCGATGCCCATGAGATCGGGCAGTAATCCGGCAAAGCGGGTCTGGATGTCGTGAGGGGTGAAGGTCGTCGTAGTCATGGCGGCAATCGAAGGTCGAAGGCGTTGATCCCCGTCATGATCGGGGGCTCGGTTGGGCAACGCGCTGCTCGGTTTACTTGATCTCGATTTCGATGAATTTGAACTCGTAGTCGTTGGCGTTGATCACGTTGTGGGCCACGCCCACACCTCGGGCATAGGACACGCCCGCAGTGAGCTGAACATCGCGCGTGCCGCCGGGCTCGACCAGACGCAAAATGCCGGTGGTCATGGGCACCACCACATAGTCGTGGCCATGCACGTGATGGCCGGTTTCGGCGCCTGGTGCGAAGCACCACTCGGTCACGATGACGCGGTCGTTGTCGACCTGAACGGTAGGAACGGCTTGCATGGCAATCTCCTGAGTGGAAAACAGCAACTGAGGGCGCACCCGATCGGGCGCACCGG
>JBKCEY010000283.1:0-6162 GCA_046304115.1 Burkholderiales bacterium
CGAGTCGCTCGGGTGAAATGGTCAGCCCGAACAGTTTGTGCCGGTAGGTGTACAGCACCGAGGGCAGTCGGCCGCGGTCGAAGTCCTCGGGGATGAGCGGGTAGTTGGCGGCCTTGATGCCATGCTGCACCGCCAGATACAGGCTCGTGGGTGTCTTGCCCGACCGGGAGACGCCCACCAGGATGACATTGGCCTGGTCGAGTTCCTTGTGCATCTGCCCGTCATCATGGGCCATCGAAAAATGGATGGCCTCAATCCGTTGCTTGTAACGTTCAGACTCGGCCACCGAGTGAAAGCGCCCGATGGTATGGGTCGACTTGACGCCGAATTCGGCTTCAAGGGGACCGACGAAGCCCGCGATCAGGTCAAGAAACAGGGCATCGGCCTGACGCACGATGTCGTTGATCGGGGTATCCACCAGGGTCGAGAACACAATGGGTCGCTTGCCATCGGTCTGCCCCTGCCGGCGAATGCGCGCGACCGCTTCATGCGCCTTGTCGGTTGAATCAATGAAGGGCAGGCGAACCTGACGCAGATTGAGCCCCTCGAACTGCGACAGAACCGAGTGACCAAAGGTCTCAGCGGTAATTCCGGTGCCGTCGGACACAAAAAAGACCGTTCGATCGGCGGGCGTGGACTTGGAATCGGGCATGGATGTCAGGACCAGGCAAGGCGAGCCAGTAAAATAAGCCGTAATGATGCCTGTCCGCGCGTCCGATCGGGTTCCTGTGAGGAACCACGGCGCTCTGGCTGGCAGAGGCTTTCCCACTCTTGCAGGACTTTTTCATGAACGCTCACGACGGACGCTATGTCGTTCCGTTCGAGGACTTGCGGATGACCGATGTCGAATCGGTCGGCGGCAAGAACGCCTCGCTCGGAGAGATGATCAGCCAGTTGTCGCATCTTGGGGTGCGGGTGCCTGGAGGCTTTGCCACCACCGCCCAGGCCTTCAGGGACTTTCTGGAGCAAAACCGCCTGACCGATCGCATCCGGCAGGCGCTTGATGCGCTGGATGTCGAAGACGTCAAGGCCCTGGCTCAGTGCGGGGCGAGCATCCGTCAATGGGTGGTTGATGCACCACTGCCTGCTCGGCTTGAAAGTGAAATAAAAGAGCACTATCAGAAGCTTGTAGATAATTCTTCGAGTGAAATATCAGTTGCCGTACGCTCCAGTGCAACGGCCGAAGATCTGCCGGATGCCTCGTTCGCAGGCCAGCAGGAAACCTACCTGAACGTGATGGGCGTCGATGCCGTGCTTGATCGCATCAAGCATGTGTTCGCCTCGCTCTACAACGATCGTGCGATTTCCTATCGGGTGCACAAAGGGTTTGCGCATGCCGATGTGGCCCTCTCGGCAGGTATCCAGCGTATGGTCCGAAGCGACCTTGGTGCCTCGGGGGTGATGTTCACCATCGACACCGAATCGGGATTTTCGGATGCGGTCTTCATTACCGCGGCCTGGGGTTTGGGCGAGACCGTGGTGCAGGGCGCAGTCAATCCCGATGAGTTCTATGTGCACAAGCCGATTCTGGCCGCCGGCAAGTTTCCGATCATCCGGCGCCAGATGGGTTCCAAGCTCATCAAGATGGAGTTCGATCCGGCGGCCTCCGCGGGTGGGGCGGCCGTGGCCGGTCGCTCGGTGCGTACCGTGGATACCCCGGTCGAGGCGAGAAGCCGCTTTGCCCTGAGTGATGAGGATGTGATTGAACTCGCCCGGTATGGCGTGACCATCGAGCAGCACTATGGACGGCCCATGGATGTGGAGTGGGGCAAGGACGGCCGCGACGGTCGCATCTACATCCTGCAGGCTCGCCCTGAGACCGTGAAGTCCCAGGCGGTGGATGGCAAGCAACTCAAGTTTCGGCTCAAGGGCAGCTCCGACGTGCTCACCAGCGGCCGGGCCATCGGTCAGAAGATCGGTGCCGGTCCGGTGCGTGTGGTGGGTGATGCCTCCGAAATGGAGCGGGTGCAACCCGGCGATGTGCTGGTCACCGACATGACCGACCCCAACTGGGAGCCGGTCATGAAGCGGGCTTCGGCCATCGTCACCAATCGTGGCGGAAGAACCTGTCATGCGGCCATCATCGCCCGTGAACTGGGTATTCCGGCGGTGGTGGGCTGTGGAGACGCCACCGACAAACTCTCGAGCGGCAGTCTGGTCACGGTGTCTTGCGCCGAAGGCGACACCGGCTTCATTTACGACGGCATGCTCGAAACCGAGGTGACCGAGCACAGCACGGCGGCGCTGCCCGAGCCTCCGGTCAAGATCATGATGAATGTGGGCAATCCGCAGCTGGCCTTCGAGTTCGCCCAGTTGCCCAATCAGGGCGTGGGGCTGGCACGGCTCGAATTCATCATCAACAACAACATCGGCGTGCATCCCAAGGCCATCCTCGATTACCCCAATGTCGATCCCGACCTGAAAAAAGCCGTCGAGAGCATTGCCCGCGGCCACAGCAGCCCTCGAAGCTTTTATGTCGACAAGCTCGCCGAAGGCGTGGCCACCATTGCGGCTGCGTTCTGGCCCAGGCCGGTCATCGTGCGGCTGTCCGACTTCAAGTCCAACGAATACCGCAAGCTCATTGGTGGATCCCGTTACGAGCCTGAAGAAGAGAATCCCATGCTGGGTTTCCGGGGGGCCTCGCGCTATGTGTCCGAGGGCTTTGCGGAGTGTTTCGAAATGGAGTGCCGGGCGCTACGCAAGGTGCGCGAAACCATGGGACTGACCAATGTCGAGGTGATGGTGCCTTTCGTGCGCACCGTCACCGAGGCCAAGCGTGTGGTCGATCTGCTGGCCCGCTATGGCCTCACGCGCGGATCGGGTGCCGATGCCACCGGGCAGGGCGGACTCAAACTCATCATGATGTGCGAGATTCCGTCCAACGCCATCCTGGCCGAGCAGTTTCTCGAGCACTTCGACGGGTTTTCGATCGGATCGAATGACCTGACCCAGCTCACCTTGGGGCTCGATCGCGATTCGGGCCTGGTGGCCGAGGGGTTTGATGAACGCGACCCCGCCGTCAAGGCGCTCCTTGAGCGCGCCATCCAGGCCTGTCTCAAGGCGGGCAAGTATGTCGGCATCTGTGGCCAGGGGCCGTCCGACCATCCCGATCTGGCCCAGTGGCTCACCGATCAGGGCATCTCTTCGATCTCGCTCAACCCCGATACCGTGATCGACACCTGGCAGCAACTGACCCCGGGGCGCGCCGCTTCATGATGTGGGCGGCTGCGAGAGGATCGCGGCCGGACGCTCACTGAGGGCCGCGAAACCAACACGGCCCCGAAAAGCACTGTGCCATTCAAATGACGCAGCCCTGAAAAACACTGCGCCCTCCGAACAGCGCAGCCCTGAAAAACACTGCGCCACCCGAAGGTGGCGCAGTGTTGTGGTCAGAGAGCGGGCCGTTTACTTGACGACCATCATCTGCTTGCGCTGGCCGCCCACGTAGGTGTAGAGCGTGAGCGTGCCTTCCTTCATGTCGCCCTTGGCATCAAAGGCGATGTTGCCGGTGACGCCCTTGTAGTTGATCTTGGCGACTTCAGGCAGGTACTTCTTGGGATCAGCGGAGCCGGCCTTTTGCATGGCCTCGGCCATCACCATGATGGCGTCATACACGTAAGGCGCGTAGATCTGCACCTCGGTACCGGTCTTCTCTTTGAAGCGCGTCTTCCAGGCATTCATGGCAGGCACGAGTGCCTCGGTGATGCCACCGGCTTCAGCGCAGACCACCTGATTGTCGGCCATGGCATCGCCCGCCAGCTTGGCCAGCTCGCCACTGCAAATGCCATCGCCACCCATGAACTTGGCGTTGATGCCCAGCTGCTTCATCTGGCGCATCATCGGGCCCGCCACGGCATCCATGCCGCCGTAGAACACCACATCGGGCTTGCTCGCCTTGAGCTTGGTCAGGATGGCATTGAAGTCAGTGGCCTTGTCGTTGGTGAACTCCCGGCCCACCACCTTGCCGCCTGCGGCCTTCACGGCCTTCTGGAACTCATCAGCCACACCCTGGCCATAGGCCGTGCGGTCATCGATGATGGCAATCGACTTGGCTTTCAGATCCTTGACGGCATAGCGACCCAGCGTGCCACCGAGCTGGCCGTCATGGGCGACCACCCGGAAGGCGCTCTTGAAGCCCTGCTGGGTGTACTTGGGGTTGGTGGCCGAGGGCGAGATCTGAACAATGCCGGCATCGTGATAGATCTTGGATGCGGGGATGGTTGTGCCGGAGTTCAGGTGGCCGATCACACCATTGACCTTGGCGTCCACCAGCTTGGTGGCGGCAGCCGTGCCCTGCTTGGGATCAGCGCCATCATCTTCGGCGACCAGTTCAAACTTGACTGCCTGACCGCCGATCTTGATGCCCTTGGCATTCAGATCCTCAATGGCCAGCTTGGCGCCTAGTTCGTTGTCCTTGCCCAGGTGAGCGATGCCGCCCGTCAGGGGGGCCACATGGCCGATCTTGACCACGGTCTGTGCCAGTGCGGCGGTGCTGCCCAAGCCTACGGCGGCTGCGATCGCCAGGCTCAGTGCGGTACGGGATGCATACATGAAAAGCGTCTCCAGTAAAAAGGGTGGGGAACTCCCACCTGTCATCGTATCGAAGGATGGGAAGCGCAGGCAATTCCGAGCACAATAAAGGGTCTTCGCCCGGTGGGCAGCACGAGCTGCCCTGTTCGGTGGCGATGTCTCGCGTCTTTTTTTTGACCTGGCGTTTCGAGTCTTGCTAACCATGAGCCTGCCTCTCTGACATGACTCATCGTGCTGCCAGCACCCTGCTCATCGAGTCGATGGATCGTCTGCGGGCGCATGCCCCCTTTGATGCAATGGCCGCCGCAGATCTGCGGGCCCTGGTTGAGGCCAGCGAGCTGGTCTATTTCGCCCCCCATCAGGTCGTGATCGCCCCGCGGGACGGTCTGCCGAGCGCCTGCTGGATCGTGCGGGAAGGTGTGCTCGCGCAGAAGGATGCACAGGGTGAGCTTGTATCGGTCTGGAGCGAAGGCGATGCCTTACCGGTCGGCGCCTTGCTCGCTGGGCGTGCGGTGAGTGTTCCCGTTGTCGCGCAGCGCGACACCTTCTGCTGGCGAGTGCCAGCCGCGCGTTTTCACGATCTGGTGGGTCAGAGCGAGCCGTTGCGCCGCTATTGTCAGGATCGTCTGGCGAGCCTGAATCAGGCCTCGCGCAGGGCCCTGCAGGCGGAGGTGTCGCAGCGGGTGGTGCAGGAGCGCCTGATGGAACGGCCCGTCATCGAGCTCATTCGTCGTCCGCCCGTGCAGGTCGATGCCGACGCCAGCCTGGCCCTGGTCTTTCAGCAGATGGAAGAGCAGCAGGTGGGTTCGGTGATCGTTGGATCGGCGCAGGGCATCTTCACCCGGCAGGATGTGATTGGTCGGGTGGTGTTGCCGGGTCTGAGTCTGCAGACTCCGGTCTCGCAGGTGATGTCTTCACCGCTCATCACCCTCGAGCCCCACGCGTCGGTGGCCCAGGCCATGCTCACCGTGGCCGAGCATGGCATCCGCCATCTGGCGCTCATGGATCACGATGGGCTCAGAGGTGTGGTGACCGAGCGTGATCTTTTTTCGTTGCAGCGACAGGGTCTGAGCAGCCTGAGCGCAGGGATCCGTACGGCGCAATCCTTGCCGGTGCTGGCTGAATCGGCGCGCGGCATCCGGGATTGGGCGGGGTTGCTTGTGGCCCAGGGTGTGCAGCCCGCCTTCATGACCGCTCTGATCAGCCGGCTCAATGATCAGCTCACCCGACGCCTGATTGCCTTGCGCGCGCAGGCGTTTGGCCTGCCCATGCATCAGGCCTGCTGGCTGGCGCTGGGCAGTGAGGGTCGTGAAGAGCAGACCATGGCCACGGATCAGGACAACGCACTCATCCTGCCCGATGGGTTGGCGGGGCATTCTCTGGAGCAATGGCTGAGCTTTGCCCGCGCGGTGAATGATGACCTGGATGCCTGCGGATTTCCGCTGTGCAAGGGCGGCGTCATGGCGAGCAATGCGCAGTGGTGTCTTGAACACTCGCAATGGATCGCGCGCTTTTCGCAATGGATCGAGCAGGGCCATCCTTCGGCTTTGCTCAACGCCTGCATCTTTTTTGACTTCCGGCCTCTGGCGGGTGATTTGGGGCTGGCGCACGATCTGCGCACGCAGGTTGTCG
>JBKCEY010000284.1:0-7984 GCA_046304115.1 Burkholderiales bacterium
GGGCGTGCTGGCCGACGAGGCAAAACGCTCGGGCGCCTTGCTCGTGCACTACAGCACCGACTATGTATTCGATGGCAGTGGCAGCGCACCTCGCACCGAGACCTCACCCACCGGTCCGCTTTCGGTCTATGGCCGCACCAAGCTCGAAGGCGAGCAGCTCATTGCGGGCAGCGGCTGCGCGCATGTCATCTTGCGCACCAGCTGGGTCTATGCCGCGCGCGGGGGCAACTTCGCTCGCACCATGCTGCGCCTGGCGGCTGAGCGCGATGCGCTCAATGTGATTGATGACCAGATCGGTGCCCCCACCGGCGCTGACCTTCTCGCCGATATCACGGCGCACGCGATTCAAAGGGTGCTCGAGCAGCCCCAGCTGCAGGGCTTGTATCACTGCGTGGCGGCGGGTGAGACCAGCTGGTTTGAGTACGCCCGCTTTGTGATCGAGTGGGCGCGTGCGCGCGGCCAGAACATCAAGGTGGCGCCCGAGGCCATCGCCCCGATCGCCACCTCGGCTTACCCCACGCCCGCACAGCGGCCGCTCAACTCCCGGCTCGATACCCGCAAGCTGCAGACTGCATTCGGGCTGCACCTGCCGCACTGGCAGCAGGGTGTGCAGCGCATGCTCACCGAAATCAGCTGATTTCTATCTTGATCATTTAAGCCTCAGTTCAATCACTCTATAGCCATGACAATGTCTACTTCTCCTCGTCGCGGCATCATCCTGGCCGGTGGCTCGGGCACGCGCCTGCATCCGGCCACGCAGGCCATCAGCAAGCAGCTGCTGCCGGTGTACGACAAGCCCATGGTCTATTACCCGCTCGCCACGCTCATGCTCGCGGGCATTCGCGAGATCCTGCTGATCAGCACCCCGCAGGACACTCCGCGTTTTGAAGCGCTGCTGGGCGACGGCTCGCAGTGGGGCATCAGCATTCAGTACTGCGTGCAGCCCAGCCCCGATGGCCTGGCGCAGGCCTTTATCCTGGGGCGCAGTTTTGTGAATGGGGCGCCGAGCGCGCTGGTGCTGGGGGACAACATTTTTTATGGCCACGACTTCGCCAGCCTGCTGGCCAGCGCCACCGCACGCACCGCAGGCTCCACGGTCTTTGCCTATCATGTGCACGACCCCGAGCGTTACGGGGTGGTGGCTTTTGATGAGCACAAGCGCGCGCTCTCGATTGAAGAAAAGCCCAAGGCGCCCAAGAGCAACTATGCGGTCACCGGGCTGTATTTCTACGATGAACAGGTCTGCGACATCGCGGCCAGCATCAAGCCCTCGGCACGCGGTGAGCTTGAGATCACCGATGTCAACGCGCGCTACCTCACGCAGGGCGAGTTGAATGTCGAGATCATGGGCCGCGGCTATGCCTGGCTCGATACCGGCACCCACGACAGCCTGCTCGAGGCCAGTCAGTTCATTGCCACGCTCGAAAAGCGTCAGGGCCTGAAGGTGGCCTGCCCTGAAGAGATCGCCTGGCGCGCGGGCTGGATCAACGATGCCGCACTCGAAAAACTCGCCGCGCCCCTCATGAAGAATGGCTATGGCCAGTATCTGGCCAAGCTTTTGCGAGAGCGGGTGTTCTGATCAGAGACTCAGTGCAGCCCGCGAATACCGAGGGAGAAGTCGATCTCTCGGCCGTTTGTGGTCCAGCGATAATTCACGCCACCAAACAGATCCACATCGGGCGCCAGTCGCAGGGTGGCCATGCCGCCCATCAACAGGCTGTTGGGGCCTCGGTTCTGACCCACGATGGATACTCCTCCCAGGGTGGGCAGCCCGGACAGGCTCGCAGTGACCGTGTGGGCGTCGTTGCGATTGGCGCTCCAGTCGCGGTCATAGCGCACCAGGCCCTGCAGGCGAGCCGGCAGTCCCATGACGCGGGCTTTGACGGAGGCCCGGGTTCCCAGCGAACTCACCACCGAGTAGGCCGAGGCGTTGTCGACCTGGAGGTTCAGGCTGTCGGCGCCGGTTTCGGTAAAGCCGTTCTGCCGGACCCTCGAGTAGGTCAATCCGCCCTCTGGCACCAGTTCCACATCGCCAAGCGGCATGAAGTAGGCAGCTTTGACAGCAGCAATTACGCCGTGGTTACCGAAGGTTCCCGTAGCCGCTCGGTTGATGTTGCCAAACTGGATGCCCCGTGAGGCGGAGTAGGTGCCTCGGCTGTAACCCGCCAGCCCGACCAGTTCCCAGTTGTTGCGCGTCAAGCTGCCATAGCCACTCAGAAAATAGCCATCGCCCCGAATGCTGGCGTTGCCGAGTTCGTAGTTGTACAGACCCGGGCTTGCGAATCCAGTGCTGAACCCCACGGCTGTATCGCGATTGATGGATGTATCCAGACCGAGCAGCAGCCCGTTCATGCGGTAGTGATAGCCGCTCAGTCCGTCGCTGCCGCGGATCTTGCCCTTGGTCCAGGTGGCATCAGCCCACAGACCCAGCTGCCGGTTGCCTGCAGGGTCGCAATTGCCCCCGGCCGAGAATGCGCCCCCGAGCGAGCCGCGTCCTTGTAATGAGCAGGCCTGTGCCCGCTCGAACACGCTCTCGGCATAGAAATCATTGTGGGCAAGCAGTACGGTCATGAAGGCCGCATACGGCTCGGCGATGATCGAGTTGTAGGCATCAGCCAAGCCAGTGGCGGGCACGTTGGCCAGATTCAGCAACACCGTGTCCATATCGGTGTTGCCGCTGGCAAACCCCGTAGGCACAACCGCAACCTGGTCAACATGCTTGGCCTTGGTGAACTGATTCTTGGTGCCTGTCTTGGGGACGCTCGTCGTGGGGGTGCTCGTCGTGGGGGTGCTCGTCGTGGTTTGTACGGCCGCAAAGCCCGAATACACCACGCCGAGCTGCACGGAGTTGGCGTTGTAGGCGGTCGTGAAGGAGAAAGCGCCGAGCGGTGCAGGGGCTGTGAACTGCCCGTTTACGCCGCCGCCACCAGTCAGGATGGTGTAGAGCTTGGGGTTGCCCGCTGGCCCAGCTGCAGCCGGGGTGAGCGGGCTTGCGTTTTCGCCCCGGACTGTCAGCCCACCTGCCAGTTGCGATCTGCCAGCGGCAGCCAGCAGGTCTACAGCGCTGCCATCGGGGCGAATCTCCACCTCAAATACGCCCGAGTTTTTCTGGTCATAGTCGCCGGTGAGGTTGAGTGTGCCTACCGAATTACCCGGCGCTACGCGGCCTGAGTTTTCCAGAGAAGCCAGGGTGCCAGAGCCGCCCAGCAGCGCTGCGCTGGCAACGGTGGCGTTGCGTTGAAAAGAGCCGTTGATGATCAACGAGCCGGAGTCTGCAGAGAGTAAACCGCCCGAACCGGTCCCAGTGAGGGTCAGGCTGCCCGTGCCTTGTTTGACCAGCGCGCCAGGCCCTGCCAGTGTGCCGCTGAAGGTGGTTGATCGGTTGTCTTGCCCAACGCCCAGTGTGGTTCCAGAGATGGATACCGTTCCGCCACCCTCCAGGGATCCGATCGTAGCCTGGCCCGACACCACCACCAGCTCCGCACCACCAGCAACCATAAAGGCGGATTTGAGATTCTGGCTGCTCGGGGAACCTACCAGATTCAGCGTACCTTGCTGGATGTCGGTCGGGCCGCTGTATGTGTTGGCGCCTGACAGGGTAAGCGCTCCTGGCCCGGTCTTTGTGACCTGTCCCTTCGTGCCATCGGCATTGTCGGAGATGGCCCCCGTTAACTCCAGTACCCCGCTAGCGTCGAGAACATTGACCGCCAGGGTGCCTCTGAAGTTGGACTCTTGGTCGGCTGTGAAAACTTTGCCGACGTTATAAAATTGAGTTGCCGCGCCGACCTTCCAGTTGGTGTCCAGCGTCCATTTTCCCGCCCCTTTTTTATTGAGTGTACTCAGGCCACGGATCGAATCACTGTAGCTTCCGTTACCTTCGAGATCCAGAGAGCCATTCTGGGGCAATCCGACCCCGATTTTGTAGCAAGCGGTGTTTTGGGTTTGTGCGCAACCGTCAATGAAATCCTGGGGATAGCCTAGTTTTAGCAATTCCTCAGGGGTTCTCGGTACCTTATAGTTTTCAGTGGCCCTCAACGTCCCCTTGAGCTCCGAACCATCACCCAGTGTGACTTTGATTGGCGCCGGAGGATTGTTGACTTCGATCAATATGGCGCCGTCCGAGCCCCCGATGATTCTCCCACGATTGATGACTTCCAAGCCATTGGCGCTGTAGACGGCGTAACCTCCTTTGGAGGCATCGATGACTCCCTGTAGGTTATTGGTGAGCGTCGCGGGGAGTGTCGACCGGAGGGAGGAGCCGAATTGAACTGCTGTTGTGTTCGGCCCATCAACCGCAATGAGCTTGTCGTTCGTCAAGGTTGAGCCCCCTCCTAAGGAGACCGCGACCTCGTCTGGCAGTACCCCGCTGGGCTTGACGTCCCGTGGAATTACTTTTTGCTTAGGAGACTTCAGTTTTATCGTGCCGGAGTTTTGGACTTTGGAGTCTTCTCCCAAATTAAGGATTTTCGATGACTTTTTATGGTCTGTTGTTGTTCGCTCCAATTCCATGGTGCCTTCATTAGTGAAGTCGGTCCGATCCCCCAGAGCCACGACATCGATCTGAAAGTCCTTTGCAGCGTCAACGTCAGCGACAGCGGACATGGATCCGGTGCGGCTGTTGAACACTTTGGTGTTGGTTGGAGTAGGAACGGAATAGGGCACATTACTGCTGATGATGGCGCCATTTATAGCCGTGAGCTTTCCTTCATTGAGAATCCCTCCTCCAGGGATCGGGGTTTGATCGCCGGTCAGGATGATGAGGTCTGAACCTCTTGCGACCGCCCGACCGCCAAACTTAATCTGGCCCAAGATACTGATCGTAGCCCTCTCGCCCAGCACAATCGCCGCGGACGGCTTGAGCGGCTCTAAACTCGCGCCCGGTTCGATCGTGACTCTTACGTCCGACGCCCACGGGATGGAATCTGGTCTAATATAAGAAGTACCTGACTTGCCTGGGTTGATCGAAACAACCAAAGGCGTAGTGCCCGAGCAGATAATTTCGGCGTTATTTTTTGGTTTGAGGTCGCCGCTGCCGACGGTTATATCCGTGATCCCGTTGATGGTCTGCACGCAATTCGACCAGGCCGCCTGAGGGCTCAATGAGCCAAGACCGATGACCGACAGGGTAACCAGGTGCGCTGCCGTCTTGTGCGCTGCTGTCTTCAGGGGCAGGCCGCTCGAGCTTGACTGTGCGAAGTCGGCCTCAATGGCTGATGCCGCTTTTTTGGGTTTTTGGGCAATCTTTGAGCGGCGCTGGATAGCGTTCATATAGCTTGACTTAGGTGATATTCCCCAGATTCTATTCGACGGGTCGCTATTTGTCGCTCAGCGCTCATCGCTCATGGGCTCGGTGGTGAACGTCTGGACTTTCGGTCGGAGGCTGGCATCAAGCGTTTTGCCATTGCACCGAAGACCACGGGATGGCCGTTGGTCATAGAACAGCAGTGCGATTCATCGGGTCGCTGCATCGGGCTGCTCTGTTGCCCTCCTGGTCTGGCCTATGCCTGGCTCGATACCGGCACCCATGACAGCCTGCTCGAGGCCAGTCAGTTCATTGCCACGCTTGAAAAGCGTCAGGGCCTGAAGGTGGCCTGCCCTGAAGAGATCGCCTGGCGCGCGGGCTGGATCAACGATGCTGCACTCGAAGAACTCGCCGCGCCCCTCATGAAGAATGGCTATGGCCAGTATCTGGCCAAGCTTTTGCGAGAGCGGGTGTTTTAAGGATGTCGTCCGAGGTCGTGCGGTTGACTGGATGCAATGATCGGTGGGGGCACAGCTAGTCAGCCGTCATGGCTCCTCGCCAATCGCCCAGTCTTCGACAGCAAGCCCAGGCACGCGTGCGAATTCGCGCAAGTTGCGCGTGACCAGGACGCTGTCTTCGGCCAGGGCATGGGCGGCAATCAACAGATCCATGCCGCCGATAGGCTGACCCTGCTGCTCGAGGTCGTGGCGGATGCAGGCATAGTGATGCGAAGCCGTTTCGGTCCAGGGCCGAATGGCAAAGCCCGCCAACCAGGCCTCGATGGCTGCTGCGAATCGGGCTGAGCCCAGACGCCTTGCGCCGTAGCGCAGTTCGGCCGCAACAACGACAGACAGCCAGATTCGGTCCGGGCGAACACGCGCGAATCTCTGCAGGACTGCGACGGGTTGTTGCCGCAGGATGTAGCTGCAGATGTTGGTGTCGAATGTGCGGATCACCGTTTCGGATGTTTGCGGGATTTTGAACCCAGCCCTGGCCCCCAGTCTCGCTCTTGAGGGGGCGGGTCGATACGATTGGCCAGAAAGGTATCGGGTAGCGCCGGGTGCTGCGCGTAGTACTGCCTGAGCCACTGGGCCATGGAGGATGCGGGGGAATCCACAGGGCGGATCCAGTAACCATCGCCCATGGGCTCGATCGTGACCTCCTCGGCCTGCAGCCGCAGGCTGGCTGGCCAGCGAAGCGCCTGGCTGCGTCCGCTCATGAAGATTTTTGCGGTTGTCGACATGGACGGGGCCTTTCCGAAAACGATGCTCGGGAAAACGATGCTCGGGAAAACGATGGTTGGAACAGTCTACGACACTGTCATAGTACATTGTCATATGACACTCGGCTTTGAACTGAGATCACGAACCTCCATCCTGGCCTCGCGTCAAGCGTTGTGCCATTGCACCGAAGGCCAGCGAATAGCCGTTGGTTTCAGGGTCAGCCGTTGGTCATAAGGGAGGCATGCGATTCATTGCGCCGCTCTGTTACCCTCTCGGCCTCGCGTCAGAAGTGTGCGTTTTCTTGCACATGGGCTGCTCTTTTGCCGCGTCTCCCCACTGCCTCACCGCCGCTTTCCTGCCGCCCTCAAGTCGCCCTTGATTGCGTGACCCCAGGCTGCACGCGGGCCCGGTTTTTGCCTCGATCTGCCATGGTTCGTCGGAACCTTCCGCTGAGGCGTTCGCCGTCTTGATGTTTTTCCGTTTCTCGTCTTGCCGTCTTTATCGCTGCGCCTCGAAACGCCCCTTTTACCCCCCTTTACCCAAACGCCCCTTTACCCCCATTTACCCTTTTCTTTGACCTTAGAACCATAGATGTCTGAAGACCTGAATTTCGCGAACACCGTCCCTGCAAGCACAGTCTCTGCAAGCACCGCCCCTGATTCAGCGCGCACCGCGCAAGCCACAGCCTCAACCGAGCCCCCCATCCCCAGCGAGCCCCTGGATCGCAAGGGGCCTCTTTCTGCCGCAGCCACTGCCGCAACCACTTTCGCTGCCAATGCCGCAGCCAACGCCGTAGCCACTGGCGCAACCACTTTCGCTGCCGATGACAGCACCTCCGATCGGCGCGCCGATCTCAGCCAGAGCCGGGGTCGCCCGTACAACGCGGGTCGCCCTGACCGGTCGGATCGCGCCCATCGCACGGACCGATCGGACCGATTTGAGAGAAGCGATCGCGCCCCGCGCGCCAGCGTGGTTGCACTGATCGATGCCGAATTCTGGCGCTGGTGGCAGGACCTGCCGGACAGCGTCAGCGAGCGCGATGCGGGCATCCGCGCCCGCCAGACCGTGCGTGACGCACTGGCTCAGGCCCGAGATGCCTTGCAGTTGCAGCGTGTGGTGTGGGTCGGCGAAAAGCCACTGGTCGGGCTGGATGATCTGCGTGCCATGACCGTGAACCATAACGAAGACGACGACGGCTGGCCGCTGGTGCGCGCCCTGTCGCAGGCCCTGTTTGATCTGGCGGGCGGTGGCGTCATCAATACCGTGGTGCTCGCGACTGACGATGATCGCCTGTTGCCCGCGATTGATGAGGTGCAAAGACGCGGCATGCGGGTGCTGATGCTGCAGGGCGAAGAAAAAAAGATGTCCGACGAATGGCGTCGGCTGCTGCGTGCAGCGGATCGCACCCTGGTGCCGGGTGAGGCCAGGGCTTCAGGCCCGGGGTCGGGCAGCGCCGCGCGTGGCACCGACGAAACCGCAGGCCCATTCGGCAACGCCGGTGCAGGGCGTTCACACAACG
>JBKCEY010000285.1:0-2882 GCA_046304115.1 Burkholderiales bacterium
GCCTTGATGCTGGTGAGCGGCCGATCGCCCAGCCGCTCGACCCAGAACCCAAGGCGCCGGGGGAACCCAGGATCCTTGCCTTTGTACAACTGAATGGCCAGATCGGCCGCATCGCTGAACAGAACTTCAGACATCACCACCTCCATCAGACACCACGGAAAGAATCGATGGACTTAGTCCATCGAGCGTTCCCGCCGGAAGCGGCGCTGCGTAAAGAGTGGTGGCGAATCAGGGACTCGAACCCCGGACCTGCGGAGTATGATTCCGTCGCTCTAACCGACTGAGCTAATTCGCCAAAGGGGGCAGAGTTTAGCCTGAGACCTGGTTGCCGTCAAAAGGGTGCGTCGTCAGTTCGTCGTCAAAAGGCCTGAAAGCGGATCCGAAAGCGTGCTCCGCCGCCCGGCCAGGTTTGCTCCAGTTCGATCGAGGCCGCGTGCTGGTCGACGATCTCCTTGACGATGGCCAGCCCCAGGCCGCTGCCATCGGCCTGGTTTCCGAGCACCCGGTAAAAGCGCTCGAAGACGCGATCCCGTTCGTCTGTCGAAATGCCTGGGCCGTTGTCTTCCACGATGAGCACGACCGAGTCGCCCGCTTCCTGAACCTTGACCGTCACGGTCGATCCGCCGGGGCAGTAGCGCAGGGCGTTGTCCACCAGGTTGTTGATGAGCTCGCGCAGCAAAACCGCATGTCCGCTGATCAGCACCGTGCCTCGTGCAGCCTCGAGTCCAAGGTCGATCCTTCTGTCCAGTGCCGAATCAATCCACGGGGTCAGTGTGTCGCGCGCCAGCTCGGCCAGATCAACCGGCGAGCGAGGACCAAGTTGCTGAGGGCTTTCCGTGCGCGCCAGCGCCAGCAACTGGCTGATCAGATGCGTCGCCCTTTGCGATCCGAGTGCGATCTGTTCGAGTCGTTCGCGCAACTCCCGCGGGTCGGTCTCGCGAAGTGCCAGCTCACTCTGGGTGCGCATGCCAGCCAGCGGTGTCTTCATCTGGTGGGCGGCTGAGGCAATGAAGCGCCTTTGACTCTCCAGGTTCAGGTGCATGCGTTGGAGTAACTCGTTGAATGCATCGATCAGTGGCGCAATGTCTTCCGGCGTACCCCGGCGATCGACTGGCGAGAGGTCGTCGGGAGCCCGCGCACGCAGACGCTGCTGCAGTGCCCGGATCGGCGCCAGTCCTCGCCACAGGCCGAACCACACCAGCAGTACCGAAACCGGCAGGATCAGCAGCTGGGGAAAGATCACGCCCTTGATGATCTCGTTGGTCAGCAGAGTGCGGTCGTCCAGAGGCTCGGCCACCTGGACCAGCGTGGTGGCGCCGTCTTCATGTCGCCCGTCATCGACAAAGGCATAGCCCACGCGCATGTCAGTGCCCCGAAAGGTGACGGTACGCAGCTTGATACGCCCGGGCTCCGGGAAGTCATAGAGGCCAGGCGATGGAAAGTCGGCCACACCGGCGAGCAACTGGCCACTGGGGGCTATCACCTGCAGCACCAGGCCCTCTTCGGTTGCCACAGTCATGCCCGGCAGAAGTTGCGGGGCCGTGCTGCGAGGTGGCGTCAGGCTGCCTCTGGGGGTCATCTGCTGGACCTGTCGCACGACGCCTTCTGTGCGTTCGTAGAGCGCCCGATCGAAGGGCGCATCGGCCAGTGTTCGCGCCAGGGGCAGGATCAACAGCACCGACAGCGGCCACAGCAGCACCATGGGCGAGAACATCCAGTCGAGGATTTCGCCAAAGAGCGAGTTCTGTTCCTCGCGTGGCCGTGACTGCGCCAGGCGCTCGCGCCAGCGTTGGGCGACCCGGCGGGCCGGTGCGAGCGAACCCGCCACGACTTCAGGTCCCTGGTCTGTCGAGCGCCGGACCCGGCGGGAGCTGCGCTGAGCGAGCCTCCATCGGAGGCTGGGCCGTGCCCGCTTCGGGCGGCTTTTCGAGGCAATAGCCCAGGCCGCGCACCGTCACGATGCGAATGCCTCCGCCCTCGAGCTTCTTGCGCAGCCGGTGCATGTAGACCTCGATGGCATTGGTACTCACCTCATCACCCCACTCGCACAGGTGATCGACGATCTGCTCCTTGCTGACCAGTCGGCCCGCCCGCTGCAGAAGAATCTCGAGCAGGCCGGTCTCGCGGGCCGAGAGCTCCAGGGTCTGTCCGGCAAGCTCGGCCGTGCGGCTGGTCTGCTCAAAAACCAGGGCGCCCAGCTGAACCTGAGAGGAGCCGCTGCCCATCGAGCGGCGTACCAGAGCCCTCACCCGGGCCTCGAGCTCCGACAGGGCAAAGGGCTTGGCCATGTAGTCGTCGGCGCCGACATCGAGCCCCTTCACGCGCTGCTCCACCGAATCGGCGGCGGTGAGAATCAGCACGGGAACGAGCGAGCGGCGCGCCCGCAGGCGACGCAGGACTTCAAGACCGGGGAGCTCGGGCAGACCCAGATCCAGGATGACCAGGTCGTAGGCCTGCTGTGCGCTCAGCGCGGCATCGGCCTGTTCGCCGGAGCCGACCCAATCGACCGCATAGCCATTGGCACGAAGCGCGCGGCTCAGGCCATCGGCCAGAACCGAGGCGTCTTCAGCGATCAGGACTCTCATGGCCTGTGGCGACAGGCCTCGATCGCATCGCGCGTCTCGCGAGCGACTCGTCTTGCCTGATCGGCGAAGTCCTCGCCCCGACCCGCGTAAAGAATCGCGCGCGACGAGTTGATCACCATGCCATCGGCCTTCGCTGTACGGCCCGCTCGCACGGTGGCTTCGATGTCTCCGCCCTGGGCACCGATCCCGGGAACCAGCAGGGGCAGATCGGGAGCCAGCTCGCGGACCCGGGCGCGCGCCCCCGGCACAGTGGCACCCACCACCAGACCCACTTAGCCATTGGTGTTGCAGGGGCCT
>JBKCEY010000286.1:0-1407 GCA_046304115.1 Burkholderiales bacterium
TCGCGCACCAGGACCTCCGGGGCCGAAGCACCGGCCGTAATACCAATCCGACGCTTGCCCACCAGCCAGGCTGGATCAAGCTCGGCGGCCGAGCCAATCAGCCGGGCCTGCTTGCCCATCTTTTCGGCCACCTCACGCAGGCGGTTGCTGTTGGAGCTGCTCGGGCTGCCAATGACCAGCACCAGATCACACTGAGGCGCCATGAACTTGACCGCATCCTGGCGATTCTGGGTGGCGTAACAGATGTCCTGCTTCTTGGGCTCGGCGATGGCCGGAAATCGCTGCTTGAGCGCATCGATCACCACACGGCAATCATCCACCGAGAGCGTGGTCTGGGTGACATAGGCGAGCTGCGTGGGATCGGCCACCTTGAGTCGGGCCACATCCTCGGCGGTCTCGACCAGATGAATGCCGTCATCGACCTGGCCCATGGTGCCCTCGACTTCCGGATGACCTTCATGGCCAATCATCACCACCTCACGGCCTTCGCGGCGCAGCTTGGCCACCTCCACATGCACCTTGGTCACCAATGGGCAGGTGGCATCAAAGACCTGAAAGGCGCGCCCTTCAGCTTCGGTGCGGACCGCCCGCGAGACGCCATGGGCCGAGAACACCAGGGTTGACCCGGGCGGCACTTCCTGAAGATCATCGACGAACACCGCCCCCTTGCCTCTCAGGTCGGCCACCACATGGTCGTTGTGAACGATCTCGTGGCGCACAAAGACCGGCGCACCAAAGCGTTGCAGCGCCCGCTCGACGATCTCGATGGCGCGATCCACGCCTGCACAGAAACCCCGGGGCTGGGCCAGCAGGGCGATGCTCTCATCGGCATGCGGCAAGACGGTCTGCGAATCCGCGCCCTGGGGAAGAAGGGATCCAGGCGGGGAATCGGGGAAGGGTGAAGTCGCAGACGCCGCAGTCTTGGGCGATGAGGTCATCAGAGCACTCCGAGTAGGTGCACTTCAAACTGCAAGGCTTGGCCAGCCAGTGGGTGGTTGAAGTCGACAACCACGCCGGTGGCGTCGGACTCACGAACGATGCCGGCGTAGCGTCCGCCGTTTGGGGCTGCAAAGTCAAGCAAATCTCCCGGCGCGTATTGCGCGCCAGGTTCGCCCTGCGCCTCGAGCAGGCTGCGCGAGACCCGCTGGATGAGCTCGGGGTTGCGCTCGCCGTAGGCCTCGCCTGGCGCCAGTTCGAAGACCTGACGGTCGCCTTCCTTCAGGCCCAGCAGTCGCTGCTCGAGTGAATCGGCCAACTGGCCATGACCCAGCGTCAGGGTGGCCGGACGATCGCCGAAAGTACTAATGACATCGGCCCCTGCACCCGACAGACTGATGCGGTAGTGCAGGGTGAGATGGGCACCGGGGCCAACCACCGGTGCAGCGTTCTGCTGCTGCTGATCTGCTG
>JBKCEY010000287.1:0-2363 GCA_046304115.1 Burkholderiales bacterium
CCCGAGATCAGCGGCCAGTTCTTTGGGAACGAAAAGAAGTTCGATCTGTTGATCTCGGCCTGGACCGGCCGCCCCGATCCAGCCATGACCTACGGCCTGATGTACGGCAAGGACGCCTACTTCAATGCCGGGCGGGTGGAGGTCTCGGCCGAGCTGCAGCAGTTGCTTCAGGAAAGCCGCGCCAGCGAAAACCTCGAAGTGCGCAAGCAGGTCTTCTCCAGGCTGCAGCGTATCGTGATGGAACAGGCCCTGGTGGCGCCGCTGGCCTTCACGCTCGAGTTCAACGCCATCCACAAGAAGGTGCAGGGCTACAAACCCAATCTCCTGGGCAAGCCCAAGTACGAATTCCTGTCGATGGCCTGAGCCCACACTCACCCGAACTGGCCTGACCCGATGCAGCCTGATCCCACTTCGCCAAAGAACCGATGCTGACAGCAGCTCGTCGTCGTGTGATCCGTCGCCGCCTGATTCAGGCGGTGCCGGTACTGGTGCTGGCCACTCTGGTGGTGTTCGGGCTGCTCAAGCTCATGCCGGGCGACATTGCCATCACGCTCGCCGGCGAGAATGCGACCGAGGCGCGCATTGCCGAGATACGGGCGCTCTATGGCCTGGATCGGCCGTTTCTTGTGCAGTACGGAAGTTGGCTTTTCCATGCGCTGCAGGGCGATCTGTCCAAGTCGCTCGCGTCAGGTGAGGCGGTGGTGGTGTCGATCGGGCGCAGCTTTCCGAACACCCTGCTCATTGTGGTGCTGGCCATGACGGTGGCGCTTACTCTGGGTCTGTTGCTCGGCATGCTGGCCGCCAGTCGCCCCGACAGCCTGCTCGATCGCTTCGTCACCTCGATCGCCTCACTGGGCATTGCAGTGCCGAACTTCTGGCTTGCGATGATCCTGGTGTCGTGGCTGGCGCTGGAGTTCGGTTGGTTTCCGGCCACTGGTGCGGTAGCGCTCGCCCAGGATCCTCTCAAGGCGCTGCATCACGCCATCCTGCCGGCGCTCGCGCTGGCGGGTGGTGGCATGGCCGAGGTCTCGCGTCAGCTGCGCAGTTCCATGGTCGAGTATCTCGCCTCGCCACCGGTGCGCACCTTGCATGCCAAAGGCCTCTCGCCCGCAGCCATCCTCTGGAAGCACGGCCTGAAGAATGTGGGCGTCAACCTCATCACCGTGGCCACACTGCTCTTCAATCGCATGCTCGCGGCCACCGTGGTGGTCGAGGCGGTGTTCGCCATTCCGGGCATGGGCGGGCTCATCGTCAATGGCGCCCTCACGCGCGACTTGCCGGTGGTGCAGGGCGTGGTCTTTGTGATGGTACTGGTGGTAATCACGGTGAACCTGATCGCCGATGTGCTTTACACCGTGCTCGACCCCAGGATCGGCTGACCATGCGCTTTCTCGTCAACTGGCTCAAGAGCGACCTGCGTGCGAGTTTCAGCCTGGGCTTTTTGCTGCTGTTACTGCTGCTCTCGCTGGCTGCACCCTGGATCGCGCCTTTCTCGCCCACGCAACAGAACCTAGATGTCCCGCTGGCGGAGGCCAGCGCCAAGCACCTGCTGGGCGTGGATGATCTCGGACGCGACGTGTTGAGCCGCATGATCCATGGCGGCAAGTCCACGCTGTATGCGAGCTTTCTGGCGGTGTGCATTGCCACGTTCATCGGTGTGCCGGTGGGCATCGTGGCCGGCTTTCGGGGTGGCGCGATCGACGACGTCATCAGTCGCATCATCGATGCGCTGCTGTCTTTCCCGGCCATCGTGCTGGCCATTGCGGTCACCAGTGCGCTGGGCATTGGGCTGACCAACAGCATGATCGCGGTGGGCATCGTGTTCTCGCCGCAGATTGCCCGGTTGGTGAGGGCTCGCGCGCTGGTCGTGCGCCAGGAGACCTATGTGGATGCGGCCCGTTGCCTGGGGGCAAGCACGGCCCGCATCCTGATTCGCCAGGTGCTGCCCAATGCCATTCAGCCGGTGATCGTGCAGGTCACGCTGTTGCTGGCTGCCGCCCTGCTGGCCGAAGCCAGCCTGAGCTTTCTCGGGCTGGGCATTCAGCCGCCTGAGCCGAGCTGGGGTGCGATGTTGGCCCGGGCCTATCAAAACATGGAGATCGCTCCAGCCCTGATGTATCCACCGGGCATTGCCATTTTGCTCACTGCGTTGGCCTTCAATACCCTGGGCGAGTCGATGCGCGTGGCGCTGGATCCGACGATGAAGAGGTAGGGACTGGATGCATCTGTACAGTGGCCGGATTGGGCCGAGGCATCAAGGCATCAAGGCATCAAGGCAGTGAGTGTAGCCATTGCGCGATTCGGTCTTCAGCCCGGCAGGGTACGTAGACGCCTCACTGCTCGCCACTGTGCATATTCCGAGG
>JBKCEY010000288.1:0-1792 GCA_046304115.1 Burkholderiales bacterium
ACTCTGAGCGGGTTGCAGGGACTGGAGTATCTCGACAATCTGCAGGGCCTGAAGCGATTCGTGCAGGACAGCGAATGGCGCTTCGGCGACGGTGCGCAGATGGCCTGCGATCGCATCTATCTGGCGACCGGATCACAGCATGTGCTGAGCGACCCTGTTCTGGACCGAAGGATTTCCATTCGATCGAGTGGCAGCTCCAGCACCGTGGTCTGGAATGCCGGGCCGCAGGGCATTCTGGCCCTGGGCGTCGTACCCGGCCAGGCCTGGCCGGGTTACCTGTGCGTGGAGGCGGCCAACTGCCTGCCCGAGGATGCCGTCACGCTAGCCCCGGGCGCTCAGACTGAACTCGCGCAAACGTTGGCGGTACTCTAAATGACTCCCTAGCGTTTCCTCAGCGTTTCCCCAGCACACCCGTGGCGGCCAGCGCCTGCACCTGGGCATCGTTGTAGCCCAGAAACCCCTTGAGCACCTGATCGGTGTGCTCACCGATGGTGTAAGGCACCGGGCCGCGCGGAACGGTGGGCTGGCCATCGACCTGAAACGGCGCAGCCGTGACCCGAACCTTGCCGCTCACCGGATGATCCACCTCCGGAAAGGCGCCCCTGGCCTTGAGGTGGGGATGCTCGATCACCTCTTCAGGCATCAGCATGGGCACACCCGGCACCCGGCCCGCAGCCAGCTTTTCAACAGCGGCTTCACGGCTATCAAACTGCTCAAGCCACTGCGCCATCACCTTGACCAGTTCGCCCCAGTGCTCGCGCCGCAGAGCTGAGGTCGCAAAGCGCGGGTCGTCCTTCAGGTCGGGCCGGCCCAGCACCTGAGTCATGCGCTCCCACATGGCAGGGGCATTGCCGAGCTGCATGGCCACATGCTGGCCCTGATCGCCCACCGGCAACACCACCATGCCGATGCGTGGCCTGCGGGGCGCCGGCGCGCCATTGAGCAAAGCCGGAAAGTTGATGTCGTCGGCGCAGATCAGGCACTCGAGCATCGACAGATCGAGATGCGCTCCACGTCCGGTACGAAACCGGCGCACCAGAGCAGCGCTGATGGCGCCAAAAGCCTGGCCGCCGGCAAGCACATCGGCCGCCTGCAGATTGGCCGCCTTGGGGGCCAGAACGCCGCCACGCTCGAGTTCCATCATGCCGGAGAAGGCATTGATGAGATGGGCATAGGCCTGCATGGAGCGCAGCGGTCCGGTTTGGCCAAAGCCCGAGATCGAGCAATAGACCAGGTCATGCTTGACGGCTCTCAGTGCGGGCTCATCAAACCCGTATTTGGCCATGACACCCGGCGAGAAGTTCTCGACCACCACATCGGCGCGGCGCACCAGATCGAAGACCATGTCGCGGCTGGCGGGGTTGGCAAAGTCGATCGCGATCGACTGCTTACCCGCATTGATGCGTGCGAAGTACGCACTGCGATCCGGATGGGCGGGGTCCAGCTGGTGGCCCGAATAGCGCACTTCATCACCCTCCCCTGGGCGCTCGAGTTTGATGACCGTGGCGCCCAGATCAGCCAGAAGCTTGGTGCAGTAGGGGCCTGCAAGTACCCTCGTGAAATCGACGACCACAATCCCTTCGAGCAGGCCCTCATCGGAAGTACCCTCGGGAGGGCGCGGTGCGAGTGGATTCATGGACGGTCTCCTCACAGGATGCGCGCGACGCATGGCGAGAGCCAACGACGCGGGAATTGTTTTCGTTCAGGCCGCAGTGTGGCGCATTCCGATCCATTTGCCCCGCTCTGCCAGCCATGGCAGAATCTCGGTCTTTCCGGGAATCGCCGCTGCACG
>JBKCEY010000289.1:0-4846 GCA_046304115.1 Burkholderiales bacterium
GTGATCGGGTGGTGCCCTATGCCGACCGCGCAGGCGCATTCCCGACAGACGTGGCTCGATCGAGGCGAGTTCGATGGTGATCAGATCGCGCGGGGGCGCATAAATGGGCACCTGGCTTGCGGAGCGGCGCTGACGGCTGCCCCGGATCAGCGGCTCGTAATAGCCCGTGACCAGGCCGCGCGGGCTGCTACCCGCCTCGCCCAGTTCGCGGGCCACAAACCGGCGCTCGAGCCAGGCCCGCAGTGCCGCTGCTGAAACCACGGATGCGGAGCCTGTAGGCCCCGACCCTGCAGTGCCCGAACCCGTGGGCAGGGTGCTGAATTCCGCGCACAGCACCGGCCAGGGCCCCGGCGGATTGCGCATGGCGCACTGGCGCCGGATGGCCCGATCCAGATCGAGCAGATCGTCCTGGGTCCAGCCGGGCAGGGCAGGCAGTGCGATCGCTGGGCCCAACGCAGTGGCGGTACCCGCCGCTGTTGCTGCGCCAGGCGCAGGGATTTGAGAGGCGCTGCTCGACCCGCCTGCGGCCGGCTGCGAAGCCGTTTGTCCGGGAGGTTTGGGCGCCTGGGCCGGTGCCATCGATGGCTGGGTCTGAGCCTCAGCCGGCCGCGCCGGATTCACCGGCGCCGGCCCGCGACCCGCACTGCAGGCCGCCAGAAGGGCGGCGCATGCGATCATCGCGACCCGTTGAAACACAACAGACAGGGCGGTGGTTCGCATGTGGGTGATCTACCTCGAGGCAGGCGCGGTACTCGCGCTCGTGATCTTCATCGTGTGGTGGACGATGCGGGGCAAGAAGTAAGGCGAGCTGCGCACGGCGTCACTCGAGCCGCGCATGGTCTGCCTCAGTGCAGGGTGCGCCCCGAAGGCAGCCCCCGTCCCTGGCCGCCGCCATCCGCGTCGTCATCGGGCAGGCGGGCCGACAGCCTGAAGGGCTCGACCGGCACATCGAATCGCGTGCCGTCTTCAGCCACAAAGAAGTAGCTGCCCTGCATGCGGCCATCGGGCGTCGGAATCTGGCTCGCACTGGTGTACTCAAAGCCTTGCCCGGGCTTGAGCAGGGGCTGATGGCCCACCACGCCCAGGCCCTTGACCTCCTGGGCCTCACCCGATTCGCCCTCGATGATCCAGTGCCGGCTGATCAGCTGCGCGCCCACCGAGCCTGTGTTGGTGATCGTGACGGTGTATGCATGCCGATAGACCTGCGCCGGAGGATCCGACTGTTCGGGTAGGTATCGGGCGCGCACCGAAACGCGGATGTCATACTGGGGTTTCTTGCTGGGGTCTGTCACAGGGCCTCCTGAGCAGCCCATTCTATTGCCTCCTCCATTGCCATGACCGACATGCCTGCACGCGCATCCCGGGATGTGCGCATCGCGCCCAGCATCCTGTCCGCCGACTTTGCCCGCCTGGGCGAAGAGGTCCGAGCCATCGAAGCCGCCGGGGCTGCCCTGGTGCACTTCGACGTGATGGACAATCACTACGTGCCCAACCTCACCATCGGGCCCATGGTCTGTGCGGCCATCCGCCCGCATGTGAGCATTCCCATCGACGTGCACCTCATGGTGAGCCCGGTCGATCGCCTGGCCCAGGATTTCGCCAAGGCGGGCGCCAACATCATCACCTTCCATCCCGAGGCCTCCGACCATATCGACCGCTCGCTGCAGGCGATTCGCGATGCGGGCTGCAAGGCGGGTCTGGTCTTCAATCCGGCCACCCCACTTCATTACCTCGACCATGTCATGGACCGCCTCGACATGATCCTGCTGATGTCGGTCAATCCAGGCTTTGGGGGGCAGAGCTTCATTGCCTCGGCCCTGCCCAAGATCCAGGCGGTCCGCGCGCGTATCGATGCCCATGTGACCGCGGGTGGCCAGCCCATCTGGCTGGAGGTCGATGGCGGCGTCAAGGTCGACAACATCGGCGCAGTGGCCGCGGCTGGAGCCGATACCTTTGTGGCGGGCTCGGCCGTGTTTGGCGCGCCCGACCCGCAGGGGGGTTATCGCGGCATCATCGATCGGCTCACGCAAGCCGCGCGGCAGGCAGGCTGATATGACGACTCAAGCCGTGATCATCGATCTCGATGGCACCCTGCTGGATACCGCCACCGATCTGGCCAATGCCGTCAATCTCATGCTCGCCGATCTGGGTCTGCAGACCTTGCCCGAGGCCACCATCGCCACCTTCGTGGGCAAGGGCGCCGAGGTGCTGGTGCATCGGGCACTGGGCGGACATGTCGATGCGCGGGCCGAGCCGGCCCTGCACGAGCGCGGGCTGAGCGCCTTTTATCGGCATTACGAAATCCAGAATGGCCTGACCTCCCGGGCCTATGACGGGGTCCATGAAGGCCTGCAGGCCATGCGTGCGGCGGGCCTCAAGCTCGCCTGCGTGACCAACAAGCCCCAGCGCTATGCCGACTCCCTGCTCGAGCGCTGCGGCATGGCCGGGCATTTCGAGTTTGTGCTGGGCGGCGATGCGCTGCCACGCAAGAAGCCCGACCCCCTGCCCATGCTGCATGCGGCGCAGCGCCTGGGCGTAGCACCGGCGCACACGGTAGCGATTGGCGATTCAGTCAACGATGCGCTCGCCGCCCGCGCGGCAGGCATGCGGGTGTTTGTCGTACCCTACGGCTACAACGAAGGCCACGATGTGCATGCACTGGATACTGATGCGGTTGTGGCCAGCCTGCTCGACGCCGCACAACGCATCACCACTCCATGACCGAAATCGAATTCCGCGCGCTCGCCGCGCAGGGCTACAACCGCATTCCCTTGCTCGCCGAGTGCCTGTCCGACCTCGACACGCCGCTCTCGCTCTACGTCAAACTCATTGATCGCGACAAGCGCGGCAACAGCTTTCTGCTCGAATCGGTGGTGGGGGGCGAACGCTTCGGGCGCTATTCCTTCATTGGCCTGCCTGCCCGCCAGCTCGTACGCGCCACCGCCGATCGCATCGAGGTGGTTCGCGATGGACAGGTGATCGAGACCGCCCAGGGCGATCCGCTCGAGTTCGTGCGCCAGTATCACGAGCGCTTCAAGGTGGCCCTGCGCCCGGGGCTGCCGCGGTTTTGCGGCGGCCTGGCCGGCTACTTCGGTTACGACGTGGTGCGTTTCATTGAGCCGCGTCTGGGCCCGTCCACCAAGCCAGACCCCATCGGCACGCCCGACATGCTGATGCTGGTGGTCGATGAGCTCGCCATTGTCGATAACCTGCGCGGCAAGCTCTATCTCATCGTGTATGCCGACCCGGCTCAGCCCGATGCCTATGCTCAGGCACGCCGCCGGCTGCGCGGCCTGCAGGCCCGCCTGGCCCAGTCGGCCTTCGAGCCCGAAGACGCACCCCTGCCGCAGTCCGAGATCGTGCGCGAATTCGATCGCACCGACTATCTCGAGGCCGTGGCTCGCGCCAAGGAATACATCGTGGCGGGCGACCTCATGCAGGTGCAGATCGGCCAGTGCCTGCGCAAGCCCTTTGCGCACACGCCGCTGTCGCTCTACCGGGCACTGCGCTCGATCAATCCTTCGCCCTACATGTATTACTACGACTTCAGCGACTTTCAGGTGATCGGTGCCTCGCCCGAGATCCTGGTGCGCCAGGAGACGCAGGAGCAGCTCGATTCCAACGGTCTCATGGTCAATCAGGGTACCAAGGTCACACTGCGTCCGATCGCGGGCACACGCAAGCGCGGCCTCACGCCGGCTCAGGATGAAGCGCTCGCGGCTGAGCTCCTCGCCGATCCCAAGGAGCGGGCCGAGCACCTCATGCTGATCGATCTCGCCCGCAACGACATCGGCCGCATCGCCCAGGTGGGCTCCGTGAAGGTCACCGACCAGATGGTCATCGAGAAGTACTCGCATGTGCAGCACATCGTCTCCAATGTGGAGGGGCTGCTCCAGCCCGGGCTCGATGCGATCGACGTGCTGCGGGCCTCCTTCCCGGCGGGCACGCTCACCGGTGCACCCAAGGTGCGGGCCATGGAGATCATCGACGAGCTCGAGCCCGTCAAGCGCGGCATCTATGGCGGCGCCTGTGGCTACTACAGCTGGTCGGGCGAAATGGACGTCGCCATCGCGATTCGCACCGGGGTGCTCAAGGACGGCACGCTCAATGTGCAGGCCGCAGCTGGCGTGGTCTACGACTCCATCCCCGAGGCCGAGTATCAAGAGACCGAAGTCAAGGCGCGCGCCGTGCTTCGCGCGGCTGAACTGGTCGAAGAAGGTTTTACGCGGGAGCTTTGAGTCAGTTGGCCGGCTGCGGCATGGCCATCACCAGCGCCCAGTAATTGGCGTAGGTGTTGTCTTCCTCGCCGGCCACATACGACACGCCCGCCACATTGAACTCGGGCGTCATGAGCACCCGGCAGTGACTCGGGCTGGCCAGCCAGCTGATCACGACCTCTTCGACACTGTTAAAGCCCGCAGCCAGATTCTCACCGACTTTCTGCCACACAAAACCTGTGGCCTTCAGTCGATCGCCCACATGGCTGCCGTTCTCGCCGGTGTGGCCAAACTGATTGACACGCTGCAGATACAGGGCCTGGGTGCGGGCTGCCTGCATGGTGCGGGCATCCCAGCGGATCGGGGTGGTGGCGGCCATGCGCTGATTGCCGCAGACCTGCTCGCGGGCACGCGCCTGGTTGATGGCGGCAACCGCGCGGGTGATCTGCAGTTCATCGAGCAGGCCGTCTTCGCTGGAGAGGTTGGGGGCCCCCGGATTCAGATCGCGACCGCTATCAGAAGGCAGGGCGGCCGAGATGCCGACGCTGGCGGCAACCGCCTGACTGTGATCTTGTGCCTGCGCGGCCGGTAGCGCTAGCCCGATGGCGGTGATGCAGGCGAGCAGGGAC
>JBKCEY010000290.1:0-7302 GCA_046304115.1 Burkholderiales bacterium
GTGTGTACTGCGCGCGACCGGCCCGCGCGGCACGCTCCAGAGCCTCGATGACAGCTGGCGGCGCTGTGAAATCGGGCTCGCCGATCGACAGGTGAATGACCGGATGCCCCTGCTGCTGCAGGGCGGTTGCCTGCTTGACCAGTTCCATGACCTGGAAAGGCGCGATCGCATCGGTTCGATGAGCCAGGCGCAGCGCAGTCTGGGCGCTCGGAGTCATGGGTGCCTACCGCCCTTTGAACACGGGCGCTGTCTTGGCCACGAAGGCCGCATAGCCCGCACGGAAATCCTCCGTGTCGAAGCAATCGAAGCACACCTCGCGCTCTGCGGCACTCAAGGGAGTCGGATCCATGAGGCGCCGGGCAAACTGCTTGTGCCAGCGGGCCACCAGGGGCGCTCCTTCGGCGATGCGCCGGGCGGTTGCCTGCGCTTCAGTGGCAACCTCATCGTCGGCCACGACCCGGCTCACCAGACCCTTGGCCTGAGCCTCATGGGCGTCCATGATCCGGCCCTCCAGGAGGATCTCAAGCGCAATGGATCGACCCACCAGATCCACCAGGGGCTTCATCTCGTCGTAGGCCATGACCAGACCGAGGTTCTTGATCGGTGCGCCAAAGCGGCTCGAGCTGCCGCAGATACGAATGTCAGCCAGGGCGGCGATCTCAAGGCCTCCGCCCACGCAGATGCCATGAATCTGCGCCACCACCGGATGCCGGCAGGCTGCGATCTGGTGGGCGGTATGGTGCATGTCGTGACCGTAGGCGATGGCCTGCGCCTTGTTGGCGCGCTCGGTCTCGAACTCCTTGATGTCGTTGCCCGGCGAGAAGGCCCGCTCGCCCGCACCGCGCACGATCACCACACGCACGCTGTCGTCAGACGAGAGGGACTCGAAGGCCGCACCCAGCGCACGCCACATGGGCCGCGTGAGGGCGTTGAGCTTGGCCGGTCGGTCGAGAACGACGGTTGCGATGGCCTCGTCGCGCTCGATTCGCACCTGGCCTTGCGCTGAGTCGTTCATTCGGCGCGGATATTCAGGTCCTTGACCATCTTGGCGTACTTGGTGTTTTCAGCGCGGATGAAGTCACGGAAGGCCTCCGGGGTTTGCGGGCCGCCGAACTGCACGCCCTGGGGATCGAGCTTGGCGCGCACCTCCGGATCGTTCATGGCTTTGCGCATGGCCTCATCGACACGGGCCACGATCTCTCGCGGCATTCCCTTTGGGCCCATGACCGAGTACCAGTTGGTGACATCAAACCCGCGGATGCCTTTTTCTTCAAAAGTGGGGACCTGTGCGAGCTGGGGCAGACGCTGCGGTGTCGAAATCGCCAGCGCGCGCAGCCGGCCCGCCCGAATGTGCTCGAGCACGGGCGGCATGGTGTCGAAGTTGCTGTTGACCTGCCCGGCAATGAGGTCGACCACCGCCTGGCCGCTGCCCTTGTAGGGAACGTGGTTCATCTGCGTGCCCGCGATCAGGTTGAACAGCGCACCGGCCAGATGCTGCGTGCTGCCCACACCCGAGGAGGCATAGGTCAGCCCACCGGGTTTGGACTTGGCGAGCGCGACAAGCTCTTCGACCGAACGCGCCGGGACATTCGGATTGACCACCAGCACGATGGGCACGTAGCCGATGTAGGTGATCGGCGTGAAATCATTGAGCGCATCGAAGGGCACCTTGCCCAGTACATGCGGGGCGATGGCGTTGCTGTTGGCATGTCCGGCCAGCAGCGTGTAGCCATCGGCGGGCGACTTGGCGACCATGTCGGCTGCGATGGTGCCCGAGGCCCCCGCCCGGTTTTCGACCACCACCTGTTGGCCCAGCAGGTCTGACAGGCGCGGTGCCAGTGCACGAGCGACGATATCGGTGCCACCGCCCGGCGCAAAACCGACCAGCAGGCGGATGGGTTTGGAAGGCCAGGACTGTGCCTGAGCAGGAAGGGCGGAAACGGCACTGCCGGTCAGGGCGGCCAGCGTCAGGCGACGGCGAAGATTCATGGACAGTTCCTTGGACAGGGGAGTCAGACGGCCTGCAGGCCGATGGCTTCGAACAACTCTCAGGCCGAAAGATAATCGATGGCGGCCTGTACGCCGCCAGGCTGATGCGGCACGCCCGCGGCGCGCAAGCCCATCTCGACACCCGACAGCGTGCCCAGCAGGCTCAGGTCGTTGAAGTCGCCCAGGTGGCCGATACGAAAGACCTTGCCGGCAAGACGGCCCAGCCCGGTACCCAGCGACATGTTGAATCGTGCCAGCACGAGCTTGCGAAACACATCGGCGTCGTGGGTGCCCTGAGCCGCGGCCGGCATCATCACCGCCGTGAGGGCACTGCTGTATTCGGCCGGGTTGCGGCAAAGGATCTCCAGCCCCCAGGCGCGAACTGCGCGACGGGTGGCCTCGGCATGGCGATCATGTCGGGCAAAGACCTGGCTCAGCCCCTCTGCATGCAGACGATCGAGCGCCACGGCCAGACCGTAGAGCAGGTTGGTGGAGGGCGTGGTCGGCCAGTAGCCTGAGGCGTTGGCCGCCAGGATTTCGTCCCAGGCCCAGTAGGCCTTGGGCAGACCCGCGGTCTTGCTGGCTGCGAGGGCTTTTTCGGACACCGCATTGAACGACAACCCGGGAGGCAGCATCAGGCCTTTCTGGGACCCAGCCACGGTGACATCGACCCCCCATTCGTCATGCCGGTAGTCGATCGATCCAAGGGACGAGATGGTGTCGACCAGCAGCAGGGCAGGGTGGCCTGCCGCATCGATCGCCTGGCGAACGGCAGCGATATTGGAAGTCACACCGGTGGATGTTTCGTTGTGGACCACGGCCACGGCCTTGATGCGATGCTGGGCATCGGCTTTCAGGCGGTCGTGGATGGCGCCGGCGTCAACGCCGCTGCGCCAGTCGCCGGGCAGAAATTCCGGCTTCAGTGCGAGTCGCTCGGCCAGCTTTTTCCAGAGGGTGGCGAAATGGCCGGTCTCGGCCATCAGAACGCTGTCGCCCGCCGACAGGGTGTTGACCAGGGCCGCCTCCCAGGCGCCTGTGCCTGATGCCGGGTAGATCACCACGGGTTGAAGGGTCTGGAAGACAGGCCGGATGTCGGCAAGCACCTTCAGGCCGAGGCGCGCGAACTCGGGGCCACGGTGATCGATGGTGGGGTGGTCAATGGCCCGCAACACATCGTCGGGCACGTTGGTGGGTCCCGGAATCTGCAGAAAGTGCCGGCCGGCCGGATGTGAATTGAGTTGCATGGCTGTCTGACTGACGCCCGAAGGCAGAGTTTTGCATTAACAGGGTTTTGTATACAATATTCTAAATTCAGTTCCCGGGCAAATGCGTTCCGTGCCAAACCGAAGAACCGCCGCCACTGCGCTCAACGCAGCAGCTGTCCATGCAAAGGCTGTCGACGCAAGACCCGCCCTGGGCGGCGAAGTCAACGCCGGCGCTGCTGCAGCGCCCGAACTCGATGCGCTTGAGCGCAGCGGGTTGCACGAACGCATTGCAGAACGTCTTCGCGAGCGGATCATCGACGGCAGCCTTCTGCCCGGAGCCCACCTCAACGAGCGCGTGCTGTGCGAACAGCTTCAGGTCTCGCGCACCCCGCTGCGCGAGGCCTTTCGCATGCTCGCGGGTGAAGGCGTCATTCATCTCATCCCCAATCGCGGGGCGGTCGTGGCGACGCTTGATCGTGCCGAAGTCGATCATGCCTTTGAGCTCATGGCGAGCCTCGAGGCGCTCAGTGGTGAGCTCGCAGCCCATCGGGCCACAGAGGCCGAGATTCAGGCGGTACGCAGGCTGCAGCTCGCCATGGAGCAGGCCCATGCCCGGCGCGATCTGGCGCGCTATTACCGCATCAACCGGGATATCCACACCACGCTCGTTCTCAGTGCCCGCAATCCGGTGCTCGCCGAGACCCATCAACGCCTCAACGCACGCCTGCAGGCCCTGCGGTTTCGCTCCAACCTGAACCCCGACAAATGGGCTGCAGCAGTGGCCGAGCATGCCCGCATGGTCGAGTTGCTCGAGGCCCGCGATGCACGGGGCTTATCGGCCCTCATGCGACGTCATCTGCGCGCCAAGCAGGCGACGGTCACGGCGCAGCTCGATCAGTCCGCGCGGGATGCCCCATCCGCCCAGCCTGCGTCCGTTCAGACGGCCGCCGCGCGTGCCACGCCCGCCCGCGCCTCCTCTTCTTCGTGATCCGAGTCAACCGATGAATGCACCCGCCGAACCCGCTGTCACGACCCGTCGCATGTTCCTCTCGCCGCGCCTGGCTCGCGGCGATCTGGCGAGCCGACTGTCACGCGAAATGCAGGGCGATGTGCTGTTCGATGCAGCCTCGCGCGGACGATATGCCACCGATGCATCGATCTATCAGATGATGCCGCTCGGTGTGGCCGTCCCCAGGACCGAGACAGACCTTGCGGTTGCGCTCGATATCGCCCGGGACCTGAGTCTGCCCGTGCTGGCGCGCGGTGGTGGCACGTCGCAGTGTGGCCAGACGGTCGGCGAGGCCCTGGTCATCGATCACTCCAAATGGCTCAACCAGATCGTGCACTTCGATGCCGAGGCCGCACGGCGGGATCCTGAACAGGCCGTGGTGAGTGTGCAGCCCGGTCTGGTGCTTGATCATCTCAATGCCTTTCTGAAGCCCCACGGCCTCTGGTTTCCGGTTGATGTCTCCACCTCGGGACAGGCCACCCTGGGCGGCATGGCGGGCAACAACTCCTGCGGGTCACGTTCGATCGCCTACGGCAACATGGTTCACAACGTGGCCGGCATCGATGCGATCCACGATGACGGCACGCAAGCCTATTGGGGCACCTTTAGCCGGCCTGACGGCCAGTCGGGCGACATGTCGATCGGCTCGCAGCGGGTGCGCGAGATCGTGAGCGGCCTGCACACCATTGCCGATCGCGAGCGCGACGAAATCCGTCGGGTCTGGCCCACGGTCCTGCGCCGTGTGGCGGGCTACAACCTCGATATTTTCGAGCCCCGCTCGGTGCGGCCCTACACCAGCGATGGTTCGGTCAACCTGTCGCACCTGCTGGTGGGCTCCGAGGGCACCCTGGCCTGGACCCGCCGTTTGCACCTGAAGCTCGCCCCTCTGCCCCGGGCCAAGGTGCTGGGCGTGATCTCGTTTCCGACGTTCAGGCAGTCAATGGCCCTCACGCGCCATATCGTGACCCTGGGGCCTGTGGCCGTCGAACTGGTCGACCGTACGATGATCGAGCTCTCGCGCGCCAATCCTGCGTTTCGCCCGGTCATCGATGCTGCGCTGGTTGGTGAGCCGCAAGCGGTATTGCTGGTCGAGTTTGCGGGCGACTCGCGCGATCAGCAGCTCGAGCGCCTCGCGCAGCTGCACGAGATGATGGCGGATCTCGGTTTGCCGGGCAGCGTGATTGATCTGACGGACGAAGCGCGCCAGAAGGCCTTGTGGGAGGTCCGCAAGGCAGGTCTGAACATCATGATGTCGATGAAGGGTGATGGAAAACCGGTTTCCTTCATCGAGGACTGTGCCGTACCGCTCGAGCATCTGGCCGATTACACCGACCGGCTGACCGAGGTCTTTCACCGGCATGGCACCCAGGGCACCTGGTATGCCCATGCCTCGGTCGGCACGCTGCATGTGCGCCCCATTCTCGACATGCGACGCAGCGGGGCCGATGGGGGCGCAGCGCGCATGCGGGCGATTGCCGAGGAGGCCGCGGCCCTGGTGCGCGAGTACAAGGGCGCCTTTTCGGGTGAGCATGGCGACGGACTGGTGCGCAGCGAATGGGTACGCTGGCAATTTGGGGATCGTCTGACGCGGGCCTTCGAGGACATCAAGGCCCTTTTTGATCCGGCTGACCGGCTCAATCCGGGCAAGATCGTTCGTCCTTCCCGCATGGATGAGAGCCGGCTGTTCCGGTTTGCCCCGGGCTATGCCATGCAGCCTCTGAACACAGCCCTGGACTGGTCAGACTGGAACCGTCACAACGACCCCTCGCCTGAGGGTGCACTGCGTCCCGGGTTTCGGCGCGAAGGCAATGGCGTGGCGATCTCGGCACCCGGTACCGGAGAAGATCCCGCGCAGGGTCTGGGCAAGGCCGTCGAGATGTGCAACAACAACGGGCACTGTCGCAAGTTCGATGCCGGCACGATGTGTCCTTCGTACCGGGTGACCCGCGACGAGCAGCACCTGACCCGTGGTCGGGCCAATACCCTGCGATTGGCGTTGACGGGCCAGTTGGGGGCGCAAGGGCTGGCGAGCCCGCAGGTCAAGGAGGCCATGGACCTGTGCGTGCAGTGCAAGGGCTGCAAGCGTGAATGCCCCACCGGGGTGGACATGGCGCGCATGAAAACCGAGTTTCTGCATCACTGGCGTGCAGCCCATGGCAATACCCTGGGCGAGCGACTCATCGCCGCGCTGCCGCTGTGGGCACCCTGGGCTTCCCGACTGCCCTGGCTGGCCAACCTGCCTGCGCAGCTGCCGGTTGTCGGGACGCTGATGCGCCGCCTGATGGGTTGGAGTGAACGCCGCAGCCTGCCCGTCTGGCGTCGGGACGGCTTCATGGCCCGTCTGTCGAAAAGCGGTCCGCACGCCATCGATCACGGCTCTGCCCATCGCTCATCGAAAAGCCCAACGGCGCAGGCACCGGGCGGCCCGGAGGTCGTGCTCTGGGTCGACACCTTCAATGACCATCTCGAGCCCGAGAATGCACGCGCTGCCCTGAAGGTCCTGCAGGCTGCGGGTTGCAGGGTTCATGTCGCCGGTGCGCCGGGCAGCGGCATCGCCGAGGGCGAGCGCGCATTGTGCTGCGGACGGACCTGGCTGTCGGCGGGCGACACTGATCGTGCCCGACAGGAAGCCCTGCGAACGCTGGCTGCCCTGCTGCCCTTCGCGCGCAGGGGCGTGCCGATCATCGGCCTGGAGCCGTCCTGTCTGCTGAGCCTGCGCGACGAGTTTCTGGCCCTGCGGCTCGATGAGGCGCTCGGCGTGCCCGATGCAGCCCGTACCGTGGCCGGTCAGGCGGTACTGTTCGAGGAGTTTCTGGTCGACGCTTTGCGTCACCATCGTGTTTCGCTGCCGCTCAGGTCACTGCCTCAGGCGCGAGCGCTGGTGCATGGCCATTGTCATCAGAAAGCGTTCGATGCCTTTTCGCCCACCCTGGCCTTGCTGCGGCACGTGCCAGGGCTGCAGGTCGAGGCCATCCAGTCGGGCTGCTGCGGCATGGCGGGCAGCTTTGGGTTTCAGGCCCGTCACGAGACGGTTTCGATGCAGATGGCGGAGCTTGATCTGCTGCCTGCGGTTCGGGCCGCCGACCCCGACACCCTGAT
>JBKCEY010000291.1:0-3182 GCA_046304115.1 Burkholderiales bacterium
TTGCGGATGTGATCGAGATCGAGTTCTACCGCCTGCACCTGCGCGCCCGCGTCACCTTCGACGGGTTCGATGAAGGCGATCGCCTCGCCTTCCATGAGCGTGACCCCAGGCGCGCAATTCACGGCACGCACGATGCCCGACTGCGGTGCAGCCACCAGATGCTCCATCTTCATGGCTTCGAGCACGGCGATCGATTCGCCGGCGCGCACCTGCTGGCCTGGCTCGATAGACAGACTCACCACGGTGCCTTGCAGGGGCGAGGGCACGGGCTCGGTGCCTTCGGGGGCGGCAGGATGGTTACCTGAACCCCCTTCACCCGCCCCAGATCGCTGGCCTGCACTAGTACCCGGGCCGCCAAGCCCTGATGGGCCCGCTTGGCCATGGGCCATTGAGCCTGAACCCGACGCCCCACCCGCATGCAGCCTCGGCGCATTCGATTGCGCGCGCACCAGATCGCCCACATGGGTATCGATGAAGCGCGTGGTGATGCGCGCCGCCGCGAAATCGGGGTGTGCGAGCAAGGCCTCCAGAAACGAGGCAGTGGTGGCCACGCCCTCGATGTGCAGCTCGCGCAGGGCGCGCTGAGCCTTGGCCAGGGCATCGGTAAAGCGCGGCGAGCCGCTGTGCACGATCAGCTTGGCGAGCAGGGAATCAAACGCCGCACTGGTGCGATAGCCGGCATAGCCAAAGGTATCCACCCGCACGCCCGGGCCACTGGGCGGCGCAAAGACCGACAGCACACCACCCGTAGGCTTGGTGTTGCCGAACTCATCCATGGTCTCCATGTTGATGCGCAACTGCAGGGCATGGCCGCGCGGTGCGGGGATCTGCGCCTGGGTGAGGCCAAGCGAGGCGAGCGAAGCCCCAGCCGCCACCTGCAGCTGGGCCTGCACCAGATCAATGCCGAGTACGGCTTCGGTCACGGTGTGCTCCACCTGCAACCGGGGATTGGCCTCGATGAACACGAAGGCCGCATCGCTGGCCGGGTCCACCGCGTCATCAACGAGAAACTCGAAGGTGCCGAGATTGCAATAGCCCGCCGCGCGGGCCATGCGTACGGCCGCCTGCAGGATGCGCTCACGCAGCCCGGCATCGAGCCTCGGGCTGGGTGCAATCTCCACGATCTTCTGATGGCGACGCTGGGCCGAGCATTCGCGCTCCCACAGATGCACCACGTCGCCGTGGGCATCGGCCAGCACCTGCACCTCGATGTGCCGGGCCTGCGCGATCAGCCGCTCCACATACACCTCTGCGCGGCCAAACGCGGCCAGCGCCTCGGAACGGCAGCGAGCATGCGCCTCTTCAAGCTCCTCCAGGCAATGCACTGCGCGCATGCCGCGTCCGCCGCCGCCGGCTACGGCCTTGATCATGATGGCGGGCTCGGTGCCGAGCACCTGCGAAGATTGCGTGGACGGCATCGAATGCAGCGACTGTAGCGACACCATGAAAGCGCGCGCCTGCTCGGCATTCACCGGGCCGTTGCTGCCCTGAATGAGCGGCACCTCGCACTGTGCGGCCAGGGCCTTGGCCAGCACCTTGTCGCCAAAGGTGTTGAGCGCCTGCACGCCCGGGCCCACGAAGGTGATGCCCGCATCGGCGCAGGCCCGCGCAAGATCGGGGTTTTCGCTGAGAAATCCGTAGCCTGGATGCAGGGCATCGCAGCCGGCTTGTACCGCGACCGCCACCACCGCCGCGATGTCGAGATAGGCCCGTGCGCCCGAACCCGGCAGCGCCACAGCCTCATCGGCCTGACGCACATGCAGTGAGGCAGCGTCGTCAACCGAGTGGATGGCCACGGTGGGAATGCCGAGTTCGGCCGCGGCACGGGCGATACGAATGGCGATCTCGCCGCGGTTGGCGATCAGCAATTTACGAAAAGGCATGAGGCGGTCTCCGGTGGCAGGCGGCGCTCTGGCGGCGCATACTGCGTGGGTGCTTGCAGTCTGACCGATTGATGCGCCTTGCGATTCACGCGCTGCGCATGTCATGCGATCAGACCTTGTCAGCACCGAGCATAACCGCTGCCCTGCGTTCAGCGACCCGCACTCAGCACGAGGAGGCCATGGCCACACGCACCCACCGCTCCCCGGTGAGCTACATCGACCGCACGCGCGAGTATTACGCAGCGCTCGGCTATCCCAGGCCCTATGCCTGGTCCCACCACGACGACGCGCCCTTTGCGGCACTCGCCAAGCCGCTCGCCCAAAGCCGCGTAGCGCTGATCACAACAGCCAGCCCCTGGCAGGACGACCCCGCCAAAAAGCTCAAGCCCTTTGAGCGCCATGGCGTGTGGGCGGGCGATGCCTCGCAGCCGCCCGAGAAGCTCTTTACCGACAACCTCGCCTGGGACAAGGAAACCACCCACACCAACGATGTGGAGTCGTTTCTGCCGCTCAAGCAACTGAAGGCGGCGGCGCAGGCCCGGCGCATCGGCAGCATGGGGCCGCGCTACTACGGGGTGCCCACCGAGTATTCGCAAGGCCGCACCGAACGCGAAGACGCACCGGCCATTCTCGCGATGTGTCGCGAGGATGCGGTCGATGCGGTGGTGCTGGTCGCGCTCTGACCCGTCTGTCACCAGACCGTGAGTCTGGTCAGTCGGCATCTGGAAGCGAACGGCATTCCCACCGTGGTGATTGGTTCGGCGCGCGACATCGTGGAAGAGTGCGGCGTGGCGCGGTTCATCTTCAATGACTTTCCGCTGGGCAACCCGGTGGGCAAGCCCTGGGACGCGGCCATGCAACAGGCCACGCTCGGCCATGCGCTTGATTTGCTCGAGACCGCGCGCCTGCCGCGCACCACCGTGCAAACCCCCTATCGCTGGGGCGACGACGACGCCTGGCGCGCGGTGTATGCGCGGGTGGATGAGAGCAACCGGGAGGCACTGAAGGCCGAAGGGGAGGCGAGACGGGCGAAGCAGGCCGAAGCGGTAAAAAATCGTCTGGGTTAGCCTGAAGTTGCGATAGTCCCAACAAGAGCGCACGGTTCGCATCTTGCGGATGTGGACGCAACTCGAGTGATTGGCTCGGGTTGGCATGTCCATTGTTGGCGAAGGCACACCAAACCACTGGACAACGCGCGTCTCAACCCCGACCGAACGGCCCTCGCCTGGCGGTTCTCTTGCTTCGCCCCTGCATTGCGGCCGAGTACACCGACGGATCAAACGACTGCCGCTGCGATTG
>JBKCEY010000292.1:0-6251 GCA_046304115.1 Burkholderiales bacterium
CCTGGATCTCCTCCCTTCAGACGCACCACCTGACCCCGAGCCTGTGCCTGCTCAACGAGCAGGCGCCCGATCTCGTCCTGATTTGCACTGGGCCCGCCGCAGCGCTTGCCCACCGGGATCCGAAGCGCCGAGCCTGACCACACCAGGAGATCCTCAGACAGCAAGGCATCATGCAAAACAACATCGGCCAAGGCCAGCACGCGAATGGCGCGCACGGTCAGCAGATCAGCCGCGCCTGGCCCAGCTCCCACGAACCATACCTTGCCCGCCGGGGCTATACCGCCGCTCATGCGGCAGCCGTCCTGCCGGCTGTGCTGCCGGCTGTGCTGCCGGTTTGTGAAGTGTCTTGCGGTTGCATCTGCATCGCAATCAGGCGGCCAGAGCCAGCCGCCGACGCCGAAAGAGCGGCGAGGGCTCTTCGGTGCAGGCCTGATAGCGCACGCTGAAGGCCTTGAATCCAGCCAGAGCAGCGAGCGGGTTCTGATCGCTGCGCAGCGCAAAACTGCTGAAGCCGCACCGCGCCATCAGGAATAACTGGTCCCTCAGCACATCGCCCACGGCCCGCAATTCCCCGGCCCAACCCAGACGCTCGCGCAGCAGGCGCGCGATCGAGTAGCCCCGACCATCGGTGAACTTCGGAAACGATACCGCGATCAGGCTGAGCGATGACAGGTCCTCGGCCAGAGCCAGCGGATCATCGGAGGGCTGCAGCACAACGCCCAGACGCCCCGAACGGGCCTTCCAGGCCTGTGCACGCTCGCGCCACTCATCGAGCGGCAACAACACATCGGCCTGCTCAGGCAACTTGGACGCATCGCCATCGAACAGAATCCAGGTATCCGGCAACGCGCCGGCGCGATTGATGAGGTGGCTCATGAATTGGCTCCAATCATGACGAGGCGGGTCCGTAAACCGCCTGCTTGAAGGGGTCAGGTCCGATGCGGTTCACCACATCGATGAAGCGTTCTTCGACGCTGTTGCGACGGGCGACATAGGTTCGTACGAGGGTATCGATCACCCCCGGGATCTGATCGCGAGAAAAGGACGGGCCGAGGATGCGGCCGATCACGGTCTGCGGCCCCTGCGAGCCTCCGATCGAGATCTGGTACCACTCCTCACCGGCCTTGTCGACGCCAAGAATGCCGATGTGACCGATGTGATGCTGGCCGCAGGAATTCATGCAGCCCGAGATGTTCAGTTCGATCCCGCCAATATCGAAGAGGTCATCGAGATCATCGAACTGCTGCTGGATGGCATTGGCCACCGGAATGGCTACCGCATTGGCCAGGGCACAGAAATCCCCTCCCGGACAACTGATGATGTCGGTGAGCAGCCCCACGTTGGGCGTGGCCAGGCCGGCGTCTTTGAGACGGGCATGCAGCGCGGGCAACGCATTGCGCTCGACATCGGGCAGCACCAGATTTTGCTGGTGCGACACGCGAATCTCGCCAAAGCCAAAGTCCTCGGCGAGATCGGCCACCGCGCGCATCTGCTCGCTGGTGGCATCGCCGGGCGCGATGCCGTGGGGCTTGAGCGATACCGTGACCGCCACATAGCCCGGAACCTTGTGGGCCTGCACACAACGTGCGGCCCAGGCCGAAAAACCAGGGCGACGGCTGAGCGCAAGATCAAACTCGGGCGCGTCGGCACCCAGTTCACGATAAGGAGGCTGCTGAAAAAAGGCACTCACCCGCGACAGTTCATCGTCGGTGAGGGTCGCCAGGCCATCGTGCATGGCAGAAAATTCGGTCTCGACTTCGCGTCCGAAGGCCTCGACGCCAAGCTCCCGCACCAGGATCTTGATGCGGGCCTTGTAGAGGTTGTCACGCCGCCCATAGCGGTTGTAGACCCTCAGGATGGCCTCGATGTAATTGAGCAGCTGACGCTCGGGCAGGAAGGCGCGCAGTCGCTGACCGATGATCGGCGTGCGGCCCAGGCCGCCACCCACCCAGACCTCAAAGCCCAGGGCACCGTCGCTGTTGCGAACGACGCGCAAGCCAATGTCGTGAACCTGCACGGCAGCGCGATCGCCCTGCGAGGCGCTCACCGCAATCTTGAACTTGCGCGGCAGAAAGCTGAACTCGGGATGAAAGGTCGACCACTGGCGCAGCAGCTCGCAATAGGGCCTCGGATCAACGAGCTCATCGGGCGCCACACCCGCAAAATGATCGGAGGTGACATTGCGCACGCAGTTGCCGCTGGTCTGTATCCCATGCATGCCTACCGTGGCGAGCTCGGCCAGCAGATCAGGCACCCGGTCCAGCTCGGGCCAGTTCAGCTGAAGGTTTTGTCGCGTGGTGAAGTGACCATAGCCCCGGTCGTATCGATCGGCCACATCGGCGAGCTTGCGCATCTGCTCAGCCGACAAGGTGCCGTAAGGAATCGCAATGCGCAGCATCGGCGCATGCTTTTGAACATAGAGCCCGTTTTGCAGGCGAAGGGGCTTGAACTCATCTTCCGACAGCTCGCCCGCCAGAAAACGTCGGGTCTGGTCGCGGAACTGTTCAACGCGTTCATCGACCAGAGCCTGGTCGTAGTGATCGTAGCGGTACACGTGGGCTCATCCTGTGTGAGCCGCCATTGCATCGGCTCAGCCTGATTGAGCTTTCATTGTGAGATCCGCCTGTGCGCGCGCAAACATCCGTTTGGTGCGTAGCTACTGCCGAGCGCGATACAAACGAGCGCGATACACACCCAGGTCTCGAGGCTGCCATCGGCCTCTGATGGCAGCGCTGGGCGGGGTCGGCGGTCTCAGTAGGTCTCGAAATGCAGCCGACCCTCGCGCTTCATCGTGTCATGCAGGGCAGGCCAGTCGAGGCCCTGCAATTGACCGATGTCGCTCAAAGCCTCAAGCACGCCCTGCTCCATGCCCTTCAGGCCACAGACATAGACGCAGGTATTGGCGTCCCTCAGCAGCGAGGCCACGTCGGTTGCTCGTTCCCGCAGGGCGTCCTGCACATAGCGGCGCGGCTTGCCCGGGGTGCGTGAATAGGCAAACTCGATGTCGATGAAGTCTTTGGGCAGATTGCCCAGAGGGCCGAAATACGGCAACTCCTGCTGGGTACGGGCCCCGAAGAACAGCATCAGCCGGCCATCCTCGCCGCGACCGCTCTGGCGCCGGCGCCGCTCGGTCATGGCCCGCATGGGCGCACTGCCCGTACCGGTACACACCATGATGATGTTCGAACCATTGTGGTTCGGCATCAGGAAACTCGATCCAAACGGACCGATCACCTGCACGGAATCGCCCTTTTTGAGATCACACAGATAGTTGGAGGCCACGCCTCGCACAGGCTGACCCTGATGGTCCTCGAGCACCCGCTTCACGGTCAGCGATACATTGTTGTAGCCCGGGCGCTCGCCATCGCGCGGACTCGCGATGGAATACTGCCTGGCATGATGGGCTCGGCCGTGTGCATCGGTTCCGGGCGGCAAGATCCCGAGCGACTGCCCCTCCAGCACCGGAAACGGCATCGATCCGAAATCCAGCACGATGTGATGGGTGTCGCTGTCGGTGCCCAACTCGGTCACGCGAAAATTTCCGGCCACGGTAGCAGTGACCGGATTGCGAGGGCCGTAAAGATTGATATACGGATGGGCAGCCGACCAGGGCGGAACCACCGCGCCCGACACGGTATGAACCAGTGTAACCGGCGCGTTGCCACCTGCGGCCGCACTCGAGTCCATCTCTGCTGCAATCTGCCCCGCAACCGCAGACTCCGGGGTGACTGAAGACGCATCAGTCAGATTGCCCTCGGCCGAAGCGCTCACGGCAATCTCTTTTTGCTCGGGCAGGACATCCCACCCGAGCTGCTCCTGAACCGAATACGCCTCAACCCGGATCACCGTGCGCCAGTTGTCGATCGAACCCGTCGGACACGGTGGCACGCAGGCCATGCAGCCATTGCAGATCGAAGCATCGACCACATAGTTGCGCGAGTCATGCGTGATCGCATCCACCGGACAGGTGTCCTCGCAGGTATTGCAGCGGATACAGATCTCGGGATCAATCAGATGCTGACTGAGCACATCGGGCAACGGAGCATTCATGGCAATCCTCGGTTGAAGCGGATCAGACTCAGTTGAAGCGCACGTACTCGAAGTTGACCGGCTGGCGGTTGATGCCCATGACCGGAGGCGCGATCCAGTTGGCAAATTTGCCCGGATCAACCACACGGCCCATGAGCGAGGCCACGAAGGCACGGTCTTCGGGTGTGGCGAGCCACTGATTCTCGTGCTGTGCCCATTCGGCCTCGCTCACCACACGACCCTCGGGAGACACCCGCACACCGGCGAGCGCACCGATGCGACGGTTGAAGGCCTTGTGTGGCGCGATCAGTCTGAAGGGGATGCCTGACTTCTCGATCACCTTGTTCCAGCGCTGCACGCCCGCGATGGAATCACGGATGTAGTCATCGCGCAGCACTTCGTTGAGCGCGTTGAGCATGGGCACCTCGCGCTCGACAAGACGGCCTTCCTGGATGGACAGCACCGGATAGGTACGGCCATGCAGCTTGTGGTCATCGTCGCGCTTGGTCTCTTCAAAACGGCCTTTCAGACCCGAGTTGTAGAAGATGGCTGCGTTGCTCGATTCATCGGCACCGAACAGGTCGATGGTCACACTGAAGTGGAAGTTCAGGTAGCGCTGGATGGTGGGCAGATCGATGACGCCTGCAGCGCGGATCTTCGCGGGATCGTCGGTCTTGAGCTGGTTCATGACCTCGCAGGTGCGCTGGATGACGCGCGACACACCCGACTCGCCCACGAACATGTGATGGGCCTCTTCGGTCAGCATGAACTTGGTGGTGCGGGCCAGCGGGTCGAAGCCGCTCTCGGCCAGCGCACACAGCTGGAACTTGCCGTCGCGATCGGTGAAGTAGGTGAACATGTAGAACGACAGCCAGTCCGGGGTCTTCTCGTTGAAGGCGCCCAGAATACGGGGGTTGTCTTCGTCGCCCGAGCGACGCTCGAGCAGGGACTCAGCCTCCTCGCGGCCATCACGGCCGAAGTACTTGTGCAGCAGATAGACCATGGCCCACAGATGGCGGCCTTCTTCCACATTGACCTGGAACAGGTTGCGCAGATCGTACTGGCTCGGAGCGGTGAGGCCCAGATAGCGCTGCTGCTCAACGGAAGCCGGCTCGGTATCGCCTTGGGTGACAATGATGCGGCGCAGATTGGCCCGGTGCTCCCCGGGTACTTCCTGCCAGGCGGCCTCGCCCTTGTGCTCACCGAAGTTGACCTTGCGGCCCTCGTCACGCGGGTTCAGAAAGATGCCCCAGCGGTAGTCGGGCATCTTCACATGACCGAACTGGGCCCAGCCTTGCGGGTCCACGCTCACTGCAGTACGCAGGTACACATCGAAGTCATTCGAGCCCTCGGGGCCCATGTCCTTCCACCAGTCGATGTAGTTGGGCTGCCAGTTCTCGAGCGCCCGCTGCAGGGTCTTGTCTTCGGACAGATTGACGTTGTTGGGGATCTTGTCGCTGTAATCGATCGCGGCCATGGTGTGTTGCTCCTTGGGAATCGGTTGAATGCCAGGGGACGGTCTGAAAAGGTTTGAAGAATCAGCTACGGATTGGGACGGTGGCGCAGGCGGGCATCAGACGTAAAACAGCTCAGACCCGCGCCCGATCGAAATGCGGCTTTTCGCCCTTGCCGTAGAGCTTGAGCGCGCCTTTTTCGCCGACGGCGTTGGGTCGGTTGAAGATCCAGTTCTGCCATGCGGTGAGGCGCCCGAAAATTCGGGTGAACATGGTCTCGGGGCCGTTGAACCGAAGGTTGGCCTCCAGCCCGGTGAGTGCATCGGGCGACATCGCGGCACGCTCTTCAAGCGCGATGCGCACCTCATCGGCCCAGTCGATGTCATCGGGGTTGCTGGTGACAAGGCCCAGCTCAAATGCAGCATCGGCATCGAGCAGTTCGCCGCTGCGGGCCTTGATCGCGTCGATGGCCGGTGCTTCTTCGTAGAAGCGACGACCCAGACGACTCTGGCCCGTGGCCATCGGGAAGAGGCCGAAGTTGACTGGCGAGGTGGCAATGCGTGGCGCCTGCTCGGGCGAATCAGGCAACGCCAGCATGTAGCTGCGATCACAGGCCAGGGCCAGCTCGAGGAAGGTTCCCGCAAAGCAGGAGCCTGACTCGATCAGGGCCACTGGTTCGTGCGTGAAACCCTGGGCCTGCTGCGTCGTACCCTGTCGCGACTGGATGTCTCTTCGCGGTCGCGCTTTGCCCTGATCGAGTCAGGCTCC
>JBKCEY010000293.1:0-13773 GCA_046304115.1 Burkholderiales bacterium
TGCCGAGCCCGCCGCGATTGCAGCCCCGTTGCGGCGCTCCGCCCGGGTGCTGACGCATCCGGTCTTCAATCGTTACCACACCGAGACCGAGTTCGTGCGCTACCTCAAGCGCCTGGAAAACCGCGACATCTCGCTGGTGCACTCGATGATCCCATTGGGCTCATGCACCATGAAGCTCAACGCTGCCGCCGAGATGGCGCCGGTCACCTGGCCGCAGTTTGCCGGCCTGCATCCGTTCGCACCGGCTGAGCAGTCGCGCGGCTATGCCGTCATGCTGGGCCAGCTGGGCGAATGGCTGGCCGAAATCACCGGCTTTCATTCGGTCTCGTTTCAGCCGAATTCCGGCGCTCAGGGTGAATATGCCGGGCTGCTGGCCATCCGCCACTGGCAGCAGGCGCGCGGCCAGGGCCATCGCGATGTCTGTCTGATCCCGTCATCGGCCCACGGCACCAATCCGGCCAGCGCCCAGATGATGGGCATGAAGATCGTGGTGGTGGCCTGCGATTCCGACGGCAACATCGATGTGGCCGATCTGCAGGCCAAGGTGAATCAGCATCGAGAGGCGCTGTGTGCGCTCATGGTGACCTACCCGTCCACGCACGGCGTGTTTGAAGCCAGCATCCGCGATGTCTGCGCAATGGTTCATGAGGCAGGCGGCCAGGTCTACATGGACGGGGCCAACCTCAATGCCCAGGCAGGTCTGACCCGCCCGGGCGACATGGGCGCCGATGTCTGCCACATGAACCTGCACAAGACCTTCTGCATTCCTCACGGCGGTGGCGGCCCGGGCATGGGTCCGATTGCCGTGGCCGAACATCTGGCCCCGCATCTGGCGAGTGATCCGTTCGCGACACCCGATGAGGGCAACAGCGTCTCGGCTGCGCCCTTTGGCAGTGCGCTCATCACCACCATCTCCTGGATGTACATCCGCATGATGGGCGCCAGCGGCATTCGCGCAGCCACCGAGGCGGCCATCCTCAATGCGAACTATGTCGCCGAGCGCCTGAAGGGTCATTTCCCGATTCTGTATACCGGCGCCAATGGCCGCGTGGCGCATGAGTGCATTCTGGATGTACGCCATCTGAAGGCCGAGTGCGGCATCACGGCCGAAGACATCGCCAAGCGTCTGATGGACTACGGCTTTCATGCGCCCACCCTGTCATTCCCGGTGGCAGACACCCTGATGGTCGAGCCCACCGAGAGCGAGTCCAAGGCCGAACTCGATCGCTTCTGCGAGGCCATGATCGCGATTGCAGGAGAGATCGAAGCGGTCAGGTCAGGGGCGATCGATCGACAGGACAATCCCCTCAAGAATGCGCCTCACACCGCGTTTGAGGCCATGGGCGAATGGACGCATGCCTACAGCCGGGAGCAGGCGGTCTATCCCCTGCCCTGGGTGCGCACCGCCAAGTTCTGGCCCCACGTCAAGCGCATCGACAATGCCGCAGGCGACCGCAACCTGATCTGCACCTGCCCCCCGGTGAGCGACTATGTCTGAGTCTCTTGCAAGCTCGGCCGAAGGCTCCGTGCGGCGCATCCCGCTCGATGCGCTGCATCGCGAACTCGGCGCCAAGTTCGGCCCCTTTGCGGGCTTTGACATGCCGATCCAGTATCCCGCCGGCCTCAAGGCCGAGCATGTGCACACCCGCACGGCAGCCGGTCTGTTCGATGTCTCGCACATGGGTCAGATCAGCGTCCGCGCGCGCGGCGGATCGGCAGCCAGCCTGCAGCGGGGGCTTGAAGCCGCGCTGCCCCTGGACTTCGAGGGCTGGCCGATCGGCTTGCAGAAATATTCTTTTTTGCTCAACGACGCGGGGGGCATCGAAGACGATCTGATGCTGGTCAACCTGGGCGACGAAGTGCGCATGGTGGTCAATGCCGGCAATCGTGATGCTGATTTCGCGCGTCTGGTGGCCCTGTGCCCTGCCCTGCAGTTCACATGGGTCGATGCGGCACTGATCGCCTTGCAGGGCCCGCAGGCTGAGGCTGTGCTTGCCGGGCTTGATCCTGCCGCCGCGCAGATGACCTTCATGCAGGCGCGCACCCTGCATCTGCTGGGCGCCGCGTGCTTCACGACCCGCTCGGGCTATACCGGCGAAGACGGCTACGAGATTTCGATCCCCACCGCCGACGCCGACCACGTGGTTCGCGCGCTGCTGGCCAACCCGGCCGTGGCGCCAGTGGGGCTGGGCGCACGCGACACCCTGCGCCTGGAGGCGGGCCTGCCCCTGCATGGCAATGACATCAACCCGACCACCACGCCTGTGCAGGCGGGTCTGATGTTCGCCGTCCCGAAATCACGGCGCGCAGGAGGTGCCAAGGCAGGTGGATTTCCGGGCGCGTCTGCGGTGCTGGGCGAGCTGGCTGCGGGGGCCACTCGCAAGCTGGTGGCCCTGCGCTCCGAGAGCAATATCCCGATCCGGTCACACGCGGCCATTGTCGATGCGCAGGACGCTGTCGTGGGTGAGGTCACCAGCGGCACCGTCTCGCCCACGCTGGGCGTGCCGATTCTGCTGGCGCACATCCGTGCTGATGGGTTGGCCGCAGGCGGCCCCTTGCGTGCGGTTGTACGAGACAAGCGCCCGGCCGTGCAGGTTGTTGCCCTGCCCTTCGTGCCCAAACGATACAAGCGCTGAGGACGGGACCTGGCGCGGGTCGGTGCTCCAACCCCGCCGGACCTTAAACCTGTTGCCTAGACCCGGCCCGCCTCGATCAGGGCTTTCAGCCGGACTGGATCGGCCGGTTTGACGAGGTGGGCATTGGCACCGGCCTGCAGGGAACGCTCGATGTCCTCCTTCTGACCAAACCCGGTGAGCGCCACCAGCAGGGGCTGAGCAGAGAGCGACTCGGTACGGATGCGCCTCGCCATCTCCAGGCCGTCCATGACCGGCATGCGCACATCCATGAAGACCACGTCGGGCTGCCATTCCAGCACTTTGGCCAGCCCCTCACGTCCATTCGAGGCCACCTGTACCGGGAAGCCCCAGCTGTCGATGAGCAGCGCCATGCTCTGAGCGCTGTCCTCGTGATCATCGACCACCAGGACCTTGCGCATCTGCACGCCGCTCGAGGCCTGCGGGGACTTCTGCGCAACGGACTGGCTCGTGATCGCAGCGGGGGTTTGTGCCACGAACGGCGAGTCGGATCTCGTGGGCTCGGTCGCCTTGCTCTGTTGCGGGCAGGCAGGTGGCGCTTCATCGGGGGCCATGCAATCAGGCAGGTGCAGGGTCAAGGTGCTGCCCTGGCCAGGCCCCGCACTGCTCGCCACGAGGCTCCCTCCATGCATGCGCGCCAGTTGGCGCGAGAGGTAAAGACCGAGGCCCAAACCGTCATTCGAACCGCCCTTCGATGTGTCGGCCTGCGCGAAGGGCTCGAAGATGGTCTCCAGTTGGTCGGGAGCAATGCCCTGGCCTTGGTCCTGTACGCTGACCCAGACATCGCTGGCCTGGACGCTCAACCGAACGACGACGCCTGCCTGCGCCGGGGTGAACTTGCGCGCGTTCTCAAGCAGATTGCCGATCAGTTGGCCCATACGCACCAGGTCGGCGATCACCATCACGGGCTGATCCGGCAGTTCGCACCGGATGACCGGGTCCCGGGTCGACAGGGTCCGGTAACGCTGCGGGTCGACCAGGCGCTTGATGAGTAGCCCCAGATCAAATCGGCCACGCCGCAAGGTGAGCTTGTCATTGTTGATGCGCGAAAAATCGAGCATGTCCTCGATCATGCGGCTCATGAACCCGACCTGGCGGTCGAGCTGCTTGGCCAGGTCCTGCAAGTCAGCTTTTGTGCCCTGCTCATGCAACACCGCCAGCAGATTGCGCATGGGCACCAGCGGCGCTCTCAGTTCGTGAGCCATCAGCGCCACGAACTGATCCTTGCGGCGATCGAGATCCTCAAGTTGCTCACGGGCCAGGATCTGGTCAGTGACCTCGTAGCTCACGCCAGAAAACCCGTTGATGTTTTCGCTCACATCACGAGTGGCCTTGAGCATGACATCGAAGTGCCGCTTGCGACCCTTGATGGTCCGGGTGGCGACCACCCGGGCGGTCTGGCCGGTGGAAATCACCTGGCGCTTGATCTGCCCGAAGGACTCCAGCTCCTCATCACTTTCGAAATAGTCGGCATCGGTCAGACCCATGAGATCCCCGACCTGCTCCCGGCTCATCGGGTTGTGCGCCCAGGTCACCCGCAGATCGCGATCCTGCGACCACAACGTGAACGGACTGCCTTCGAGCAGCGCATCAAGGCGCGCAGTGGCAACCCGCAGCGCCTCCTTCAGTTCATCGCTTTCCCGGCGCAGCCGGTCGATTTCGCTGTCCTGCGTATCGGACATCCACAACCCCCACTCGACGGACTCCGGCCCAGTGTACCGGTGCCCGAGCGAGTCTATTTACCGGCGCGTCCGACGGATCCAGTGCACTGCAGCCGCGAGGCCAGCCACGACAAACGCCACCAGGATCAGGGTGCCGAGCAGTGACTCGGGCAACAGAGCATGCAGGTGCATGTCACCCGGGGCACCATCGAGGTGTCGATGTCCGGGATGCGCCCAGACCAGGGAGGAAGACACCGCCAGGACTGCGGCAGCGAGCGTTTTGAGTGGGTTTCGCAGGATGGGCATCAGGACACCAGCATGCCGCGCTGCTCGATGAACGAAACAATCTCGTCCAGGCCGCGGCCCTCTTTGAGGTTGGAAAAAACGAAGGGCCGGTTGCCCCGCATGCGGCGGGCATCCTGGTCCATCACCTCGAGCGACGCACCCACGTGGGGTGCGAGATCGATCTTGTTGATCACGAGCAGGTCGGACTTCATGATCCCCGGCCCGCCCTTGCGCGGGATCTTCTCGCCGGCGGCCACGTCGATCACATAGAGGGTGAGATCGGACAGCTCGGGCGAAAAGGTGGCCGCCAGGTTGTCGCCGCCCGACTCCACAAACACCAGTTGCAGTTGCGGAAAGGCCCGGGTGAGTCGTTCGACCGCCTCCAGGTTGATCGAGGCATCTTCGCGGATGGCCGTATGCGGGCAGCCGCCGGTCTCGACCCCCAGGATGCGCTCGGGCGGCAATGCCGCATGACGCACCAGAAACTCGGCGTCTTCGCGGGTATAGATGTCATTGGTGACCGCAGCGATCTCGTAGCGCTCGCGCAGACGCTGGCACAGGGCCAGCGTGAGGGCGGTCTTGCCGGAACCAACCGGACCGCCGATACCGACCCGAAGGGGTCCGTGGGTGCTCATAGGGTGTGCCTCAGGTCAGGGTATGGGGTGTGAGGTGAATCAGGATCGGAACAGTCGCGAATACTGCGTCTCATGTCGACTCGAGGCCACCGCCAGCATCGGCAGCGCACTGGACCAGCGGCCGGGTTCGGTCGTGAGCGCCTGGTCACGAGCACGCTGCAGCACAGGCCACAAGGACTTCAACAGCCGCTGCGCCGCCATCTGCCCCATCGGCATGGCCTTCATCAGGACCGAGGCCTGATTCTCGGCAAAGCTCCAGAGCCAGGCCAGGGCCGATTCATCAGCCCCAAGGCCGAGCCGGCGCGCTGCGATCGCCCAGGCCACCGGCAGCGCAAGAGGCTGAAGGTGCTGAGCAATCCAGTCATCCTGCGCAGGCTCGGGGCAGACGGCCTGCAACCAGCGCCCGAGCGAGTGGCCCATCTGCAACGACTCGGCCCTCATTTCAGCGGTTTCGCGCGACGCAATGGCGCGCTGATTCAGAAGGATCAGGGCCTCGGAATCATGGATCCCGGTGGGGGTCAGCTGCCCCCAGGCTGCGACCAGCAAGGGAGCCTCGAAACGGGCCAGGCCCAGCAGGATGGCATCGACGATCCACTGCCTCGCGCTCTCGGCGTCATGCACCTCGCCTGACTCGAGCGCAGACTCGAGGCCCGACGAATAACTGAATCCGCCGATCGGCAAGGCCGGGCTGCAGAGCTGAAGAAGCGCCAGATTCAAGGCTTGGGCGCTCCGGTCTGCGGCGGATGATCGTGGCCGTGCGCGTGGCCGTGCGCATGGTCATGGTCATGCGAGTGATCGTGGCCGCAGGCTGAATGATCGTGGTCGTGCGCATGGCTGTGCGCATGGTCATGGGCATGGCCGTGTGCGTGGTCATGGTCATGCGAGTGATCATGGCCGCAGGCTGAATGATCGTGGTCGTGCGCATGGCTGTGCGCGTGGTCATGGGCATGGTCGTGTGCATGGTCATGGTCATGCGAGTGATCATGGCCGCACGAGGAATGGTCGTGATCATGGCCATGACCGGGCTCGTGACGGGGATCAAAGACATGGATCCGCCCACCGTGGCCCTGATCATCATGGGCATGGTGAACATGGCTGTGCCCGTAAGCACCCGACTCGGGCTGAAAACCCTCATTCACTTCACTGACCGCACCACCGAGCCGCTCGATCATGGCCTTCAGCACATGGTCGGGCAGCAGTCTCAACCAGCCCGCGCCCACCTGCATCGGTACATGCCGATTGCCGACGTGATAGGCAATACGGGTCAATTGCGCGGCATTGCGGGCCCGAACTTCCATCAGGGTCTCGGCAGCAGCCTCGATCGCAATCACGCGGCTGTCTTCGAGCAGCAGACGATCGCCATGGCGCAGCAGGCTCCCATTGGGCAGGTCCACGCCGATCTCTTCTCCGCCGAGCAATTCGGCCCGAAAGCGCGAGCGCTCGCGTTGCTCGAAACTCAACTCGAGAATCTCGTCGACCGATGCATGGCGGTCGGCGCGCTGGGTGGCCATCTTGAGGGGCATGACGAAAGCTCCGAAGGTCAAACCCCGTATCAGAACAGAAAATAGCGCTGGGCCATCGGCAGCACCGTGGCGGGCTCGCAGGTCAGCAACTCGCCATCGGCCTTGACGGCATAGGTCTCAGGGTCGACCTCCATCTGCGGTGTGAGGCCATTCAAGACCATGTCGGACTTGCGCAGACTGCGAATCCCCCGGACAGCCACCAGGGGCTTGCGCAGGGACAGCCGCTCGCCAATCCCCGCATCGAGCGCGGCCTGAGACACGAAGGTGATCGATCCCTGGCTGACTGCCGAGCCGAACGAACCAAACATCGGCCGGTAGTGCACCGGCTGAGGTGTGGGAATGGAGGCATTGGGATCACCCATGAGCGCCATGGCAATGGTGCCGCCCTTCAGGATGATGGAAGGCTTGACGCCAAACCAGGCCGGCCGCCAGAGCACCAGATCGGCCCACTTGCCGGGCTCGATCGAACCCACCTCATGGGCCACGCCATGCGTGATCGCCGGATTGATGGTGTATTTGGCGATGTAGCGGCGCACGCGCCAGTTGTCGTTGCGCTCGCCGTCGGCACGCGCCGCATCGATGCGCAGGGCGCCGCGCTGCTGCTTCATCTTGTGCGCGGTCTGCCAGGTGCGCAGGATGACTTCGCCCGGGCGGCCCATGGCCTGACTGTCTGAGGACATCATCGAGATGGCGCCCAGGTCATGCAGGATGTCCTCCGCAGCAATGGTCTCGCGCCGGATGCGACTCTCCGCAAACGCAAGATCCTCAGCGATGGCCGGATCCAGGTGATGGCACACCATGAGCATGTCCAGATGCTCATCCAGGGTGTTCACGGTGTACGGCCGCGTCGGGTTGGTTGACGACGGCAGCACATTGGACTCACCGACCACCTTGATGATGTCGGGCGCATGGCCACCGCCCGCGCCTTCGGTGTGATACGTGTGAATCACGCGGCCCTTCATGGCGGCCACCGAGGCCTCGACAAAGCCGGACTCATTGAGCGTGTCGGTATGGATCGCGACCTGCACGTCGTACTGATCGGCCACACTCAGGCAGTTGTCGATCGCAGCGGGCGTGGTGCCCCAGTCCTCGTGCAGCTTCAAGCCAATCGCACCGGCCTCGATCTGCTCGGCAATCGGCCCGGGCAGAGACACATTGCCCTTGCCGGTGAAGCCCAGGTTCATGGGAAAAGCCTCGGCCGCCTGCAGCATCTGCGCCATATGCCAGGGGCCGGGCGTGACCGTCGTGGCAAAAGTGCCGGTCGCCGGCCCGGTGCCACCACCGATCATGGTCGTGATGCCACTGGCGAGCGACTCCTCGATCTGCTGCGGGCAGATGAAGTGGATGTGGCTGTCGATGCCACCGGCCGTGAGGATCATGCCCTCGCCGGCAATGATCTCGGTAGCCGCGCCGATGGCGAGCGTGACGCCGGGTTGCACATCGGGGTTGCCCGCCTTGCCGATTCCGGCAATCCGCCCGGCCTTCAGGCCGACGTCAGCCTTCACGATGCCGACAACCGCATCGATGATCAGCGCATTGGTGATGACCGTATCCATGACGTCGGCGGCCAGGCCCTGACCCTGGCCCATGCCGTCGCGGATCACCTTGCCACCGCCAAACTTGACCTCCTCGCCGTAGTGCGTGTGGTCGTGTTCGACCTCGATGATGAGATCGGTATCGGCGAGCCGCACCCGATCACCCTGGGTGGGGCCGTACATGTCGGCATAGGCGCGACGCGACAGGCGGCTCATGACTTCACCCCGCCATCGAGATCGCCCATCACCTGCTGGCGAAAGCCAAAGACCCGACGCGCCCCGACATAGGGCACGAGTTGCACCGTGCGACTCTGGCCGGGCTCAAAACGCACCGCTGTGCCAGAGGCAATGTCCAGGCGATGGCCTCGTGCTGCGACCCGGTCGAAATCGAGCGCAGCATTGGTCTCGGCAAAGTGATAGTGCGAGCCGACCTGAATCGGTCGATCGCCCACATTGCGCACGGTCAGCGTGAGCACCGGCCGTCCGGCATTGAGCTCCAGCTCGCCGTCGTCGATGAAGAGTTCGCCTGGAATCATGGGATGCACCTCGGTGAAGCGGTTCATGCGATCGGCTGGTGCACGGTCACCAGCTTGGTGCCATCCGGAAAGGTGGCCTCCACCTGAATGTCCGGGATCATCTCGGGCACGCCGTCCATCACATCAGCGCGCGACAGCAGCGTGGTGCCGTAGTGCATCAGATCGGCCACCGTTCGGCCGTCCCGCGCTCCTTCCAGAATGCCTGCCGTGATGTAAGCAATTGCTTCGGGCACATTGAGCTTCAGTCCGCGAGCCTTGCGGCGCTCGGCGAGCAGGGCTGCGGTGAAGATCAGGAGCTTGTCCTTCTCGCGGGGCGTGAGGTCCATGGATGATCGGGTTCCGGGAGGAGTCGGATGAATTCGAAAGTTCGGCGGGCTGTCACTCGCCTGCCCTGAGTGGGCTCGAGCCTGCCACGGGTAAGGGCTCGCCCGCAAGGGCAAGGCAATCATGCAACAGCAAAGCGACCCTGCAACAGCACTGTGATCCTGAGAGACCTGAGCCATCCAGCAAGAGCCGCGCCAGCGCACGGTCAACGGCATCCGTCTCGCGCGGCGCCTCTCAGGTCGCCCAGATCCGGGGGGGTTGTTCGCGTCCCGGTTTCAGGTGCGCTCGGGCCAGTGTCCAGAGCCGTTCAGCGCACTGCATGAGCGGCTCGGCATTGTCGGCCAGCAGGCGAGCGGTGAGCAGGCCCGCGGCAGGCTGTGTGGCGCCCGCCAGCAGCCTTGCCGCACGTGCCGAATCCTCTTGCGCCAGAGTCTCGAAGAGGCTGCGCCACGCAGGCAGTACGGACTGCAGCAACTGCGGACGGGCACAGACCCAGACCGTACAGGCCGCGATCCGCCCACCCCAGCCGAGCGGTGAATCAAAGAGACGGTCACCCGCGGATGCAACAGCCTGTTCATCCCAGAGCAGCTGCCCGTCCTGGCGAATCGACAGACTTTGACGAAGGTCGCCCTGCAGGAATCGCTCGCCCATGGCTGCACGCCCGAGCACCAGGCACTCCCAGCCGATCATCCCGGCCTCTGCGGCCAGGTCGATCGCCAGGCGCTGATCGGCCCGGGCCGCATCAAAGACCAGCGTGGGCTGCGGGAGCCATTCGAGAAAGGCACCGGGCTGCACCCGCAACACGGTGCTGGCGCGCGCACCGTCGCGTTCGGCGCGGTACCACTTCTGGGCGCCCGGTGTGGTGCAGAGCACGCGGGCGCCCTGACCCACCGCAATGTCGATATCCAGGGTATCGCCGCCCACCAGACCCCCGGGCGGATGAACGATCACGGCATGGCTGCTGCCATCGGGTTGAGGTAAGGCCCGCAGCAGCCGCAGGGGTCCGACATGTCGGTTGTGTACCAGTCGGGTCGGGCCGGCCCCTTCGGCCTCGAAGCGCAACTCCAGCCGTGCCGCCCAGCCCGATGGCGGCACCGGTTGGGCAGCCATCGACACCGACGGAACAGTCACGCTCGAACGCGCATCAGCCTTCACGCCCGAAAGCGGCTCGCCCTTCGCACGCGAAAGGAGATCATCACTCACGCGCGAAAGATCTTGCCCGGGTTCATGATGCCTTGCGGATCCAGTGCACGCTTGATGCCGCGCATGAGATCGATGGCGTCTTCGCCCGCCTCTTCGACCAGAAATCCCATCTTGTGCATGCCGATGCCATGCTCGCCGGTGCAGGTGCCGCCCATGGAGATGGCCAGCCGCACGATCTCATCATTGAGTCGCTCGGCTTCGGTCACCTCGGCCGGGTTGTCGGGATCGATCAGCAGGATGGCGTGGAAGTTGCCATCGCCCACATGGCCCAGGATGGCGGTGGGAAAGTCGGCGGTATCGAGAATCGCGCGTGCGCCGGTGATGGAGTCGGCGAGCCGCGAGATGGGTACGCAGGTATCGGTGGAAATCGCCCTGCAGCCGGCGCGCAACTGCAGGCACGCAAAGTAGGCGTTGTGACGCGCATTCCAAAGGCGATTGCGGTCTTCGGGCAGGGTGGCCCATTCGAAGTCCTGGCCGCCATGGCCGCGGGCGAGCTCCTGCACCAGCGCCGCCTGCTCGCGCACCGAATCGGTGGTTCCATGAAACTCGAAAAACAGGGTCGGGGCCTCGCGCAGCGTGGTGTGACTGTGCCGGTTGATGGCCCCGATGCTCACCGCATCGAGAAATTCGCTGCGGGCGACTGGCACACCCAGCTGGATCGCCTCGATCACGGTGGCCACGGCATCGCCCAGGCTCGGAAAATTGCACACTGCGGCCGACATCGCCTCGGGAACCGGATAGAGCTTGACGGTCACCTCGGTGATGATGCCGAGCGTGCCTTCGGAGCCCACAAACAGGCGCGTGAGGTCGTAGCCTGCCGATGACTTCTTGGCCCGGCTGCCGGTGCGCACCACCTTGCCCTGCGGCGTGACAACCGTGAGGCCGAGCACGTTCTCGCGCATCGTGCCGTAGCGAACGGCATTGGTGCCCGAGGCTCGCGTGGCCGCCATGCCGCCGAGCGAGGCGTCGGCGCCCGGGTCGATCGGAAAAAAGAGGCCCGTGTCCTTGATTTCGGCATTGAGCTGCTTGCGCGTCACACCGGCCTGCACCGTGCAGATCAGATCCTGGGGATGGACCTCGACCATGCGGTTCATGCGCGAGAGATCGATGCTGATACCGCCTTGAATGGCGAGCAGATGCCCTTCGAGCGAGGAGCCTGCGCCATAGGGAATGATCGGAAAGGCATGTTCGGCGCAGGCCTGAACCGCCTCGACCACATCCTCGGTGGATTCGGCAAACACCACCGCATCGGGTGGCGTGATCGGAAACGGAGATTCATCGCGGCCATGATGGTCACGCACGGCCTGGGCCGTGCTCAGCCGCTCGCCAAAGCGCGCACGCAGGCGCTCGAGCAAGGCCGGCGGGACGGGCCGCCGCAGGGCCTCGGTGAGTGCGTGAGGATGGTTCATGGTGCACGGGACTCCGTAAGGGACTCAGACAGCAGAAGGTAGCGCAGGGGCCACGACATTGCGTAGCGGTTCACCGCGCAGCCAGGCGCTCAGATTATCCAGAAAGATCGCAGCCACCCGAGCCCGGTTACCGGTGCTGTGGCCGGCTGCATGCGGCGTGATCATGACATTGGGCAAGTGCCACAGGGGCGAGTCCGTGGGCAACGGTTCGTGCCGAAAGACATCGAGATGCGCGCCCCCCAGATGGCCGCTGCGGATCGCTGCAATGAATGCAGCATCGTCGAGCACCTCACCGCGGGCCACATTGATGAGCCCTGCACCCGAGGGCAGCGCGGCCAGCACGCGGGCATCCACCAGGTCGCGGGTGATGGAGGTGAGCGGACAGGCCAGCACCAGCCAGTGGGCCTGCTCCACGGCCTGCGCAAGGTCTGAGTAAGCCCATGCGGGGCAATCGATCGCAGGCTGCGCATCGAAGCGGGCGCGCCCGGCAGTGCGGCGAACCACCCGGATCTCGACATCAAAAGCCATCAGGCGCCGCGCAATGGCCTGACCCACCGGCCCCCAGCCGACGATCACGGCCCGCTGACCCGCGAGGTCCTGCGGCATGGAGGATCCGAGCAGCGGCGACCAGCGCGGCTCCTGCTGCGCGGCCATCAGCTGGGGTAATCGACGCGACAGCGCAAGGATGCCCGCCACCGCTGTGACAGCCACGTTGGCGGCATTGGCGCCCGCCGAGGTGGTCACCGTCACACCGCGCGCGGCCAGTTCCTGATAGATCGGCCGGTCTGCCCCCGCCGAATGCACATGCAGCCAGCGCAAGGTCGTCGATGCCCGCAGCACCTCATAGAACGCAGCCAGTTCGGGGCTCAGCTCGAATTTGGTGGACGAACCCGTGATCTCGCGGGAAATGAAGGCGATATCGGCCTGCGCCAGCAGCTCGGGCGGGTCTTCGCCGGCGAGCAGGGGCTGCCAGGGCTGGTTGCCCAGGCGTGTGGGTAACTCGGCACCGAATTCGTTCAGGGCCTGCCGCGAAATCAGCAGTCGGATCGCTCTGGACATGGCCTCAGTCGGTCGAGGCGCCCGAGTCGCGCACCACGGTTCGCCATTTCTCGAATTCGGCGCGGGTGAACTGAGCCAGCTGGGCAGGCGTGCCGCCAATCGGCTCAGCCCCCTCGCGCACGAGAATCTGCTGCACGGCGGGCAGCTGCAGCACCTCGTTGAGTTCGCGGTTCAGTAACTGAATGACCGCCTCGGGTGTGCCCCGGGGCGCGTACATCGCCGCCCAGGAGCCCGCGGCAAAACCCGCAAAGCCTCGCTCGGCAATGGTGGGAATCTCGGGCAGAGATCGCAGGCGTTTGGGGCTGGTGACTGCAAGCGGCACCAGTCGCTCGGCCCGGATCAGCGAAATGACCGAAGGCACCGTGGCGCACATGAAATCGATCTGGCCCGCGAGCAGGTCACGCAGCGCCTCTGCACCCTTGTAAGGCACATGAATCGCAGTCGAGCCCACCCGCTGGCTCAGCATGAAACTCGACAGGTGGGCGGCCGTGCCTACTCCGGTGGAACCATAGGTGAGCTTGCCCGGATTGGCTTTCAGGCGATCGACAAAGGCCTCGAAACTGCGCACGCCCATCGAGGGATTGACCACCAGAACGTTCGGACCGTCACAGAGCAAGATGACGGGCACGAGGTCGTTGATCGGATCGTGAGGAAGCTTGCGATACAGCGAAGGGTTGATCGCCATCGGACCCACGGTATTCACGATCAGGGTGTAGCCATCGGGAGCCGATCGGATCACCTCACCGGTGGCGATGTTGGCTCCGGCGCCGGGCTTGTTCTCCACCACAAACGACTGCTTGAGTCGTTCGGACAGGGGCTGCAACACCGCTCGCGCCACCAGGTCGGTAAACCCGCCGGCGCTGAAGCCCACGACCACCTTGACCGGCTTGGCGGGATAGCCCTGCTGCGCATGCAGCTCAAAGGACAGCGTGGCCCCACCGGCCAGGGT
>JBKCEY010000294.1:0-11128 GCA_046304115.1 Burkholderiales bacterium
GTCATCGCGTGAGGATTTCAGGCCCTCGGCCGAAAGATCACACATCGCGACATGGACGCCTCGTGCAGCAAGCTGTCGGGCCAGGGCGCGCCCGATGCCACTGGCGCCCCCTGTAATCACGGCCATCTGGCCAGCTTCAATGTTCATGCGGTTGTCTCCTGGTTCTGAACTGCTCGTTCGTGCTCGTTTGTGATCTGTTGCCGGGCATCGCTTCCTGCAAACCCAGCCTCTCCTTCAATCCACGCTTTCCTTCAATCCATTCCAGGCGGCGACCGGAAGGCAAAGCCGAGCTGCTCGAGTCGCTGCGCAATCTGGATGAGTTTGAGATCCGAGTAAGCCGGACCGATCAGCTGCACGCCGATCGGCAGACCCTCAGCGCTCAGCCCACCCGGGATCACGGTGGCGGGCAGCAAAGACACACCCGCCAGACCCGCCCAGAAGGTCTGACAGAAATAGGGATGCTCCTCACCGTCGATGCGAATGCGCCGCTTGCCAGGCGAACCGTGGTCATGCGCAAAGGCCGTGGTCGGCATGATGGGCGTGATCACCAGATCAAAGCGCTGGAAAAACCGCTGCCAGGCCCAGCGCAACGCTGTTCTGGCCTCATTGCGCTGACCCCACTCGCGAGCACTCATGGTCTGCCAGCGGGCCTGTCGGGCGAGCGGACTCTGATCACTGGCGGGTGCTGCCTCGGCAATCGCCCTCATGCGATCAAAGTCAGCCTGAGGAATGCGGGCCGCCATGGCGCTCGCCAGCAGTGCCTCGAAGGTCTCGTGGCTGTGCTCGGCGCTGAACTGCGGCCGGGCCTGATCATCGATCTCTGCCCCCTGATCGGCCAGCGCCTGAGCTACCGCGCGAACCCGGGCCCGCACCTCGCGCGAGGGCGGACAGATCGACTCGCTCTCCCACAGGCCGACCCGCAGCCCCGAGAGGGGTTGATCGAGAACTGGCAAGGACCAGCGCAGCGCAGGGGCCTCGATCTCGTCGGGCAATGCCAGGAGCCGCATCATGAGCTCGAGATCAAAAGCCGAGCGGGCCAGCGGTCCGATCACCGAGATATCGGTTGGCGTGAGCGCCGCGCCATGCCCGCGCAGGGGCAGCAGGTTCCAGGTGGGCTTGTGCCCGAACACACCGCAGAAATGCGCCGGATTGCGGATCGATCCGCCAATGTCGCTGCCGATTTCCAGGGCAGACAGACCGGCCGCCAGTGCGGCAGCAGAACCTCCGGAGGAACCCCCCGGTGTGGCTCCCGCCTTCCAGGGGTTGTCGGTCGTGCCATAGATGGCGTTGTAGCTCTGAAAGTCAGCCAGCCGGATCGGAACATTGGTCTTGCCGAACACATTGACACCCGCCTGCTGCAGGCGCTGCACGGCCAGGGCATCGCGTGTGGCGATGTTGTCTTTCCACTCGGGAATCCCCCAGGTTGAAGGCGTACCCGACCAGTCGAAGCTTTCCTTGAGCGTCATGGGCAGCCCATGCAGCGGCCCGAGTGACTCCCCGCGAGCCCGCGCGGCATCGGCCTCATCGGCCCTGGCTCTCGCTCTGACACGATCCTCGACCACCACCGCGTTGATGCCCGGATTGAGGCGATCCACCCGGGCCAGGTAATGCTCAAGCAGCTCGCGCGCGCCAATGCGGCCCTGCCTGAGCGCTGCGATCTGCTGCGTGGCGGACTGAAAGTGCAATGCCTCGCTCATGCATGAATCTCCTTCAGGATGCCCTTGGCCCGCAGGGCATCAATCCGCTGGGCGTCGTAGCCCAGCACCTGGCTGAGCACCTCGGTGTTGTGCTGCCCGATCGTGGGCGCTGGGCCGCGCACCTGAACGCTGGCATCCGAAAACCGGGGGGCGCTGTTGATCACATCGATCGGGCCAAGTACAGGATCGTTCACCGGCGTGATCATCTGGCGGGCCAGGACCTGCGGTTGACGAATCGCCTCAGGCACGGTCTTCATGACCCCCACCACCACATGATGCTCGGTGAGGATCCGGTCGACTTCCTCGCTGCTGAGGCCGGCCAGCCATTGGGCAAAGATCGCGATCGCTTCCTGACGATTCTCATTGACCGCCGCAAGGCTTGAAAAGCGGGGGTCCTGAAGCAGTTCGGTCCGTCCCATCGCCTTGCAGATGTTCTGCCAGGAGCGAAAGTCAGGCCCCACGTTGGCCGTGACGAAACCATCGCGGGTTCGATGCACAGGGTGATAGCCAGGATTGACAACCCCGTCGATCAGGCAGCGCTGCAGGCTGTCGTCGTTGGCCGCAAACAGCGAATCGAAGAGCGCCAGATCGATACGCTCACCCCGGCCGGTACGCTCTCGCTTGTAGAGTGCCGCACAGATCGCCCCATAGGCCGTAATGCCCGTGACCACATCGGCGATGGCCACACCCGGTCCAAAGGGCGCCATCGGTTGATCGCGATACAGCGACTGAATCGCGAGCCATCCGGTCATGGAGTGCGCGATATGCGCATAGCCCGGGCGCTGCGCATTGGGCCCGGTCTGACCGAAGCCGCTGATCGAGCAATAAATCAGGCGCGGATTGAGCGCTCTGAGTTCATCAGCCCCAAGACCGAGCCTGCTCATGACACCCGGGGTGAAGGCCTCGATGACGATGTCACTCGCCTGAGCCAGCGCCCGGGCAATCTCGAGTCCTTCAGGCTGAGTCAGATCGAGACAAAGCCCCTTCTTGCCGCCGTTATGCTGCACATACATGGCCGAGCGCGCGAGCCCCGCTCGGTTGGTCTGACGAGCAGCATCACCCTCCGGAAAACGCTCGATCTTGATAACCTCGGCGCCATGATCGGCCAGATAGCGGGCTGCCGACGGGCCCGCAATCAGCGCGGTGAACTCCAGCACACGAACACCCGCGAGCGCGCCCGGCCGAGACCCGGCGACATCGGCCGGGTGTGGGTCTTGGATCGTCATGAAGTCTGTCTCCTGACTTCAGCGTATCACGCGGCTGGTGCGGCTTCCTTGCGGATCGGCGCAAACCGTGCCACTCCTCCCAGCACACGCAGCAGGTCGGCCAGTTTCAGCTCCAACCCCAGCCAAGGATCACCCGAGCTGATGTTAACCCGCGCAAGCGCGCGAAGCTCCTCATCGAGCACCACCGGAATGCTCTCACGCAAGGACAAGGGGGCCACCGACCCCAGGACATGCCCGGTCACGCGGGTGATTTCATCGGGCGTCGAGAAGCTCAGACGGGTGAGATCGGGCATCGCCAGGCGCACCCTCTGGGTATCCAGGTCGGCATTGCCGGCCAGGCAGGCCAAAACAAACCGCGCCTGTCGATCCTTCAGCAGGATGCACTTGATCATTTCGTGCGCCGGCACACCTCGCTCAGCAGCCGCGCGTTCAACCGTCGGAGCTTGCCGAAGATGCGGCAGCACGCGAAAAGGAACCCCCTCCACCGACAGCTGGCGCATGACGCCGGTGGTCGCAGCCTGCTCGCGGGTGGCCTGGATGACACACCGTGCCTCGTGCCAGATACCGTCCTGATGGATCAGCTCAGCCTCGCCCCGTGCGGCGAGCGTGTGCAGCCAATCGTGAGGATAGTAAGGACGCAAGGGCAGCAGGACTGGATCGGACACCTCCAGCTGGTAATCCAGCGCCTGCAGGCGGGCGAGCGACACAGGGCGATTGGACAGTGAACCTTGAATGAAGGTCAGACGCCCGCCGTCGGTCAGGTAATAGCCCGCCAGAGCTTGAATGGCGTCATGGAACAGCCGACCCGCCGGACCCGAGCGGTAAGCCAGAGGCAAATCATCGTTGAGCGAAGGAATGGAAGGAGGGTTGACCAGGATGTGATCAAAGCGCTGGCCGTGCACAGGCGAAAACAGATTGCCAACAGTGACCTGCGCAGTCGCCTCACGCCCGGTCTGCTCGCGCAGTCGCGCCAGATTGGCCTTGATGAGGGGATCGCAGACCGGATCGAGGTCGGTGAACATGACTCTGCGGGCACCGAGCAGCAGCGCCGCGCAGCCAATCACGCCGTTGCCGGCACCCAGATCCAGCACCGACTCACCCGGTCGGATGTTCATGTGAGTCAACAAGAGGTGAGTGCTGGCCGAGGGTGACATGGTCCCGTGCCAGTCCAGTGTCATGCTCAGGGACTGTCCTGTTGGCTGATGCGTCCAGTTCAGGGTCTGCAATTCGATCATGGAGCCCTTGCGAACAGGCGCACCAGCGGACGCCGGTGATCAATCCTCATTTGATCGCTGAGGAGGACCTGGGCCCGACACAGTCAGGCGGCAGACTGGCGGTCCAGGTCGAACCGCAGTACCAGCCGCCATCGGTCTTGCGCCGCGACCAGGCTTGATGCATGTGTTCAGCAAACGCGGTGGCAGGGATCAGCCAGGTCTTTTCGAGTGACGTGATCACCCCCTCACGATGCCAGTCGATGAGGGCTTCGGACACCGCAGACTGCAGGGCACTGCCCCGGGCTGTCCGGGGCAAGGCAATCGACCAGGGCGTCTGAAACAGCGACGGCATGGACATCTCGAATTCGCGGGACCAGTTGGGATCACGCAGGTCAGCGATGATCGCAATATCGTCATAGAGCAAAGCGCTGCACCGGCCGTCCCTCACCGCCTCCTTGGCCCAGATGAGCGAATGAAAGGCGATCACATCCATGCCATAGCGCAGCGTCAGGGGACGGTTATAGAAGGAGCCTCGGCGTCCGCAGACCCGTCGATTGAGCAGCTGCGACCAGGATTTGAAACCATCTTCCTTGCGCGACAGCAGGTTGACCCCGGAAGCGTAATAGCTCGGATAAACCATGGTGACCTGAGCCTTGCGTTCGGGTGTATCCGAGAAGGTGGCGATCAGGACATCGATACGCCCCTGATTCAAGGCTTCAATGCGCTCGCTGCTTTCAACAGCCACCAGCACGAGCTTCACCCCCAGGCGCCTGGCCAGCAACGCCGCGAGATCGGGCTCCATGCCAACGATCGGGCCATCCGGGCGTTCGCGAAAACCCCAGGGCATGACATCGGCCTTGACACCGACCCGCAGCTGTCCGCTGGCTTGAATGTCTTCCAGGGTGCTTGCGACAACGGGTGCTGCGCCCAGCACGATCAGAGCCATGGCAAGGAGGAAAGCCCGGATCTCAGACATCGGGTGCCGCCCCCGGCTTCGCAGGTTGCCAGCGCAAGGCCAGACAGGTGATGTCATCGAACTGCGCCACACCCAGTGAATGCTCATCGACCGCGCGAATCACGCGCTCGACCGCCGCGCGCACTTCGGGCGCGGGCTGATGCGCAAAGAGAGGCGGCAATGCAGTGTCCGTGAACTCCAGGCCCTGAGCGCTGTAAGCCTCGGTGACGCCATCGGTAAAGAGCAGCACCAGATCGCCTTCGGCCAACTGGATCTGCGCCTGTTCGTAGGGCATCTCATCCATCACGCCCAGAGCGATGCCCCCTGTGAGCGGCAACGGACTGCTGCTGCCATCGGGCCGAATCACCAGCGGCGGCGGATGCCCCGCATTGACATAGACCAGGCGCCCTGTGCGCGGATCGAACTCCAGATAGAACGTCGTGACAAACATGCAGGTGTCGTTATCGACACACAACTGATCATTGACGACCGCGATGGTGTCTGAGGGCATCCGCAACCGGTCGAGCGCTGTCGCTCGGATCAGGGTCTTGGACACCATGCTGAACAACGCAGCCGGCATACCCTTGCCACTGACATCAGCGACCACCAACCCCAAACGGCCATCAGACAGCATGAAATGGTCGTAGAAGTCTCCCCCGACTTCCTTGGCCGGACGCATGGCGCCCCACAGCGAGAAATCCGGATGCGTTGGCCAGGTTCGCGGCAGGATGGATTGCTGCATCTTGGCTGCGATATCGAGCTCCTGCCGGATACCCGCAAGCTGGAACGACTCCCGAAATGCCTTGCTCACCGCCTCGAACCAGGGCATCCAGGCCTTGGGTACCTGGGGAATGGGGCGCGACTTGAACTGGGACTCAGCCGCGATATGGCGTACGAGCTGCCCGGCTGGCGAGATGAAATCGCGTCCAACCAATCGAAAGGTGCCCACGATGATGACCGCCAGTGCAAACAGCATGGCCAGCGTAGCCGGCGCAAAATCCCGCAGCACCTGCTTCCAGAGCGTCCAGTGCGACACCGCGTAGACCACCTGCCAGGGCGCATGGATCAACTCGATGCGCATCACATGATGGCCCCCCGAGGACTGCATGCCCCCGGTGGCAATGTCCTGAACACGACCTGTCGGAAAGATGGTGGCGGGCATCGCGCTGGCCACATGTTGAGTTCGAGAGACCTGCAGCGCATCCTGGTACAGCACAGGATGAGCCAGCACCTGTCCCTGCTGATCCACCACGAATGCCGTGCCGGATTCAACGGTGAACTGATCGTTGATCCGGTTGAGGTAATCCATCGAGAGATTCAGAGTGATCAGCCCTCGAAACGAATCGCCGTCATAGACCGGGGCACCGATCGGCACGAGCATCCCACGGGCGGGGCCGCCATACTGCACCGAGCCCCAGACCTTTCGACGTTGCGGATTGCTGTCCGGTGCGCCCAGCGTCCAGATGGGCTCGTCGAACATGCCGCGGCTGAAGCGGTCTGACGCGGACTCAGACCACGGGTACTGATGGGCAAAGCCTTCGACGCTGATGAACCGAACCTCAGTGGCGCTGGGCAGACTCAGCCCAACCGCCTGAAAGTCATCGGCCAGGGTCAGGGCCATCTCGATATCGCGGTAAAACCGGGCCGTGCGGCCGTAAATGCTGCCCTCACCCGTGAGGTTTCCGCTGGAGTCGCGCTGTTGCAGGCCATCAAGACTGAAGCGATCCTGGCCCGGGATATTGCGCAGCTGCCTGAACAGCGCCGAACGGGCGGGGAACAGATCCGGCCGATCGATCGGTACCGTGGTGCCATAGAAGCTGGCAGCCGAGATGCGGATGGCCTCAACCTGATCGATCGCACTTCTGGCCATCGACTGGATGAACTGCGCATGGCGCTCGACCTGTACTTCGATCGCACGCAACTCCTGGTTGCGCTTGAGGACCATCTGGTAAGCCAGAAAACCCGCGGTCAGCAAAAATACGAGCAGCCCTGTGCCGCTCAGCAGACGGTTGTAATGGCGAAAGAACTCCGCCGACCGCACACGCGCGCGCGACTCCCCGGTAGGCACGGGAGTGGCTTTTTCAGAGGCGGGCGGGACCGGGAGCGTCAATGGGCAAGGGGGACAAGGGCTGAGCCGGGCGTATGGTACCGACCGGAGCGCTGTTGCACACCCCCTGCAGGGTCCCACTGAGGTTGCCTCGAGCCGTGGAGCAGGACACCAAACCACCACGACCATGCACCCGGATTCGTGTGGATGAAGGCGGCCAGGGCATCGGTTTGCACCGAATGGGCGCGCCCCAGCGGGGTTTCGTCGGTCACCCGATGCACATGATGCAGCGCATGCAGACATTCATGCAGGAAGATCACGGCCAGCTGCGTATCACGCAGGGCGGGATCGAGCTGAATGCAACGGCGCTCGAGATCAGCCTGCCCGAAAAGACGAAGGCGCTGGGCTGTCTTGACCGGCAAACTGCGCACCGTCCAGGACTGTTCGCCCACCAGAACACGGCGCGGCGCGATGATTTTGGGACGCAGATGGGGGCTGCAGGCCCTCAGCAGCGCCCAGCCCAGGGCGGGATTACGACGCACCCATTGAGACAGGCCACTCGCGAGCGAATGGGTCAGATGTTCTTCGGTACTTTCGTGAAGGAGGACCGCCTGCGCATAGTGCACCAGTCGAACCAGCGCATGCAGGAAGGCTCGGCGCCAGGCCTCAGGCCGCAGACCTTCTCGAATGAAGATGCGCTCAGCGCCAAGATCAATGCATCCATGCCGTCGCAGGACGGGCATCTGGTGGGCCGGGCATTCACGAACCGTGATGCAATACGGCCCGAATTCAAAGGCAGACGCGAGGGCCTGGTGACGCAGATCAGCGATGGTCATGGTCCCGATATCATGGGCCTCCCTGGCTCACCATGGTGCGGCCCAGCCAGCCTTTCAGCACCTGTCTGTCTTGCAGCCTAGATCGTCCGGAGGATTGACATCATGCCCACCTGCCGAGCAAGGCACCGATGAGCAGCGCGACCCGACCGAAGCGGCTGACGCTGGTGTGGTGGTCAAACACCGGTGGTACGCAGGCACTGGTGTCGGCTGCACAGGCTGGCGCTCGCCAGACCCTGGATGAGGCCGAGCTGGAGATGGAGATCCAGGTGCTGCGCTGCGATCAGGCCAGTGCGCGGGTCGTCGAGCAATCAGACGCGCTGATCCTCGCCTGCCCCGAATGCCTGGGCAGCGTCGCGGGCCCCATGAAGACCTTTCTTGACCAATGCTATTACCCGCTGCTGGGCCGTATCGAAGGACGAGCCTGGAGCGCGATGGTCTGCGCAGGCACCGATGGAGAAGGTGCATTGCGCCTGCTCAGACGGGTGGCCGCCGGCTGGAGGCTGCGAGAAACCGTTCCTGCAGTGGTTGTGCGCAGCGGTGATCAGGCCACCGAGGCGATTCTGGGCCCGACCAACCTGACGCAAGCCGATCTGTCCCGGGCCAGGACGCTGGGCGCCACACTTGCAGCCGGACTGGCGGTGGGCTTGTGGTGAGCGCGCCGAGGGTTTGTGGCGAGCACGCCGCGGGTTTGCGGTGCGCGCGCCGCGTTTACGACGGCTCCAGCCCCCCGCCCAGATGCACGCCGACAGCGCGGGCCGTGTTGATCCAGTCGTGATCGGCTGGCACCTGGCGGGCGCCCTGCGCCACTTGCTCGAGCGCAACCTCGACGATGGCTTGTCCACGCAAGGCAACCATGACACCAAAACGCCGCGCCAGAACCGCGCGCGCAGCCTGCACGCCGAAGCGAGTCGCCAGCAGCCGGTCTGCCGCACTGGGTGAGCCCCCTCTTTGCAGATGCCCCAGCACCACCGCGCGGGCATCGAGGGGCGATCTGAGCTGGATCTGTCTGGCCAGTTCGGCAGCGATGCCGCCAAACAGTCGGGTTTCGGCGGGGCGGGTTTCATTCGACTGAAGCACGACATCGCCCTGGGGCAGCGGGGTGCCCTCGGCGACGCACACAATCGAGTAACGCTGTCCCTGGGTGGCCCGGTGCTGAAGATGATGCAGCAAGGACTCCCACCGGAACCCCAGTTCAGGAATCAGGATGGTGTCGGCTCCGCCCGCCAGGCCGCCCCCAAGGGCAATCCAGCCCGCGGTTCGCCCCATGACTTCAACCAGCATCACCCGATGATGCGAAGACGCTGTGGTGCGCAACTTGTCGATCGCATCGCTGACCACACCCACGGCTGTGTCATAGCCGAAGCTGACGTCGGTGGCCTGAAGGTCGTTGTCGATCGTCTTGGGCACCCCGACGATCGGAACGCCGAGCAAGGCGAGTCGATGGGCGATCTTCATGGTGCCATCGCCCCCCACGACCACGAGTGCATCGAGTCGCGCCTCCTGAAGCCGCTGCAGCATCCGGCGCGAGACGTCCTCGATGCGCACCGACCCATCGGATCCAGCCACCGGAAATTGCCACGGATCGCCTTTGTTGCTGGTTCCGAGAATCGTGCCGCCCTCCTTGAGCAAGCCATCGACCTCGCGGTCATTGAGCAGCCGCATACGACCGTCATACAGACCATCGAATCCGTCCTCGATGCCAACGACGCTCGCATTGCCTTGCGCGATGGCAGTTCGCGTGACGGCACGGATCACGGCGTTCAAGCCCGGGCAATCGCCACCGCCGGTCAGCAAGCCGATGCGCAAAGATTCAGTTCGGTTCATGATGCGTGATGATGCCTTCTTTCCGATACCCGGCCTGCATGGCCCTGATCCAGGTTCTGATCGTTGCTCTGGCGCTCTTTGGCGCCGCACCTTGGGACGGTGCCGTTCGACCCGCCGCGGCGCAAGCCCTGCCGCGCGTGATCGAGGGTCGTGCGATCGATGTTGCTGACGGCGATACCTTCGTGCTTCTCGATGATCTGGGCAAGCGATGGCGAGTGCGCCTTGCGGGTATCGATGCTCCCGAGTCCTCCCAACCCTGGGCGGATCGGTCTCGCCAGAAGCTGCGCGAGTGGCTGAGTGATGAGCGTGTGCTGCTGGCACCGATCAAGACCGATCCTTATGGACGTCTGGTCGCACGAACACTGGTGCCCTCTGCAGACCCGGCCAGCGAGCGGGTCGACGCAGGACTGATGCTGGTGGAGTCTGGTCTTGCCTGGCATTTCAAACGCTACAAGGCCGACCAGTCGCCTGCAGAGTTTGCTGCTTTTGCCGAAGCCGAAAACCGCGCTCGGCAGGCCCATCGCGGGTTGTGGTCGGAGCCGGATCCCGAGCCACCCTGGGCCTATCGCGAGCGCCAGAGGGCTGCGCGTCGCTGATGGCCAACTCAGGTCGAAGCGGTCAGGACTGCCTTGGCCAACGGGTTTGTCGCAGGGTCTCGTAGAGCACCACGCCGGCGGCGACCGACACATTGAGGCTCTCGACGCGACCCGCCATCGGAATTGAAACCAGGCGATCACAACGCTCACGCGTCAATCGCCGCAATCCCTTGCCCTCGGCTCCCAGAACCCAGGCCACGGCCTGCGGAAGGGCGCAATCGTAGAGCGGCTCACTCGCCTCATCGGCCGTCCCGAGAACCGTGATGAAACGATCCTGCAGCACATCGATGGTCCGGGAGAGATTGGTCACCATGATGTATGGAACGGTCTCGGCCGCTCCGCTTGAAGTCTGGATCGCCGTCTCGTTGAGCGGACAGGCATGGTCCTTGGGTGCAATGACGCCATGCACCCCTGCTCCATCGGCGACGCGCAGGCAGGCACCCAGGTTACGCGGATCGGTGACCCCATCGAGCATCAACAGCAGCGGCGGCCCCTCGATGCGATCAAGGAGTCCTTCCAGGGTCAGACTGGGCGTCACCGACTCCGTGATTGCAACCACGCCTTGATGACGCTGCCCAGGGCACATCCGGTCAATGCGAGCCCCATCCACGCGCCGAGGCTCGACACCGGCACGTTCGGCGGCCAGCACCAGATCCCGCACCCGGGTATCTTCACGACCTTGAACGACATACAGCTCGCGACTCGAGCCGGGCGACTGACGCAAACGCGCAGT
>JBKCEY010000295.1:0-755 GCA_046304115.1 Burkholderiales bacterium
GCGGCCTGGGCATCGGACTCGCTCTGGTCCGACGGTTGGTGATGTTGCATGGCGGCACGGTCAGCGCACACAGTGATGGCCCCGAACAGGGGAGCTGCTTCAAGGTGCTTTTGCCGCGCCGGGCGTCGCGCTGAAGATCATTGCCGGTTGATTGCGTGCGGGATGTCTCAGGGACCCGCGCGCACGTCTTGAATCAGCCGCATCTTCGAGCGGCCGCGTCTTGGATCAGCCGCGTCTTGGATCAGCCGCGTCTTCGAGCGGCTGCGTCTTGGATCAGCCGGCGCCTGCAGGCCTGCGCGCATATTCCGGATGCAACTGGGCCACGATCTCCCCATCCGAGGCCCAGGAAATGCAGCCATCCAGGAAATAGGGCTTGCCCTTGCGCTGCACCGGCTGCTCTGCGGCCTGGCCCTGTTTCGTATTGCCGGCTTCATCGGATGACCATCCGCCGATGGTCTGAAAGGCCACCGTCGCCATCGGAAAGAGCAGCTCGCGCACATGCGTGCATCCGCTCACCCCGCCCACAGCCTCATTGACCGCCTTGCGCCAGCCTGGCCCGATGCTGGCGCCCACCAGCTTCTGAAAGGCGGCGCGTGCGCCCTGACAGGTGCCGTAGGGAGTCTGAGGCATGTCGACCGCGATGCCACGCACCTTCATGCTGGGGCTGACAGTCAGCCGCACCAGCATCTCGTGCACCGGGTCCCCAGGCTCGCGACGACCTCGGAAGGGTTCGGTATAGGCATAGGCCTTGACGT
>JBKCEY010000296.1:0-3523 GCA_046304115.1 Burkholderiales bacterium
CGATCACGGCATCAACTTCATCGATACCGCCGATGTCTATGCGCAGGGCGCATCCGAACGCATCACGGGCCGGACGATCGCTGCCGATCGCAATCGCTGGATCGTGGCCACCAAGGTCGCCAACCCCATGGGAACCGATCCCAACCGCAAGGGGCTGTCGCGGCGCTGGCTGAACCAGGCCATCGATGAGTCGCTGCAGCGTCTGGGCATGGATCATGTCGATCTCTGGTACCTGCATCGCGAAGACCATGACACGCCGCTGGAAGAAACCATAGGCGCGGTGGCCGACATTGTTCGGGCGGGCAAGGTGCGCTATCTGGGCATCTCCAACCATCGGGCCTGGCGCATGGCCGAGATCGTTCGCCTGTGCCGCGAGGCGGGCCTGCCCACGCCAGCGGCCTGTCAGCCCTATTACAACGCCTTCAACCGCATGCCCGAGGTCGAGATCCTGCCGGCCTGCAGCCACTTTGGCATCGGGGTGGCGAGCTACTCACCGATTGCGCGCGGTGTGCTGACCGGCAAATACGCGCCGGGCGAGCCGCCGCCTGAGGATTCGCGAGCGGGTCGCAAGGACCGACGCATTCTGCAATCGGAATGGCGCGAGGAATCTCTGGTGATGGCCCAGGAGATCGCCTCCCATGCGCGAGGCAGGGGCATGACGCCGACCCAGTTTGCAGTCAATTGGGTGCTCAACAACAAGGCCATCAGCAGTGCCATCGCCGGCCCGCGGACGCTGGCCCAGATCCAGGAATATCTGAGCGCCCATGAACATGCCTTCGAGCCGCAGGACGAGGCCCTGATTGATCGCCTGGTCGTCACGGGGCATCCCTCGACACCGGGTTACAACGATCCCGCATATCCGATTGAAGGGCGCCGCACATTCACCTGATGAGGACCTCCCGCGCGACCTGGGTCGCTGCCGTCTCGTTCGCCCAGCTGGTGTCCTGGGGCAGCCTGTTCTACACCTTCTCCTTGTTGATGCCCGGCCTCGAGGCGGATCTCGGCCTGTCTCGCATCACGGTGAGCAGTGCCTTCAGCGCAGCTCTGCTGGCAAGCGGTGTGGCCGGTGTGGCCGTCGGTCAATGGATACAGGCAGGACATGGCCGCGTAGTGATGTGTGCGGGATCGCTGCTGGCCGGGCTGCTGCTGATTGCGCATGCCTTCATTGATCAGGCCTGGATGCTCCATGCGATCTGGATCGGACTGGGGCTGGCGATGGGCGCGGTGTTCTACGAGCCCATCTTCGCGATCACCATCCGCCGCTGGCCGAACGACTATCGCCGTCCGATCATTCACATCACGTTTCTGGGTGGGCTGGCGTCCACCGCCTTCATCCCCCTGGGCGCCGTGCTGATCGACCAGCTCGGCTGGAGACAGACCTGCCTGGTGCTGGCCGGATTTCATCTGCTGATCTGCCTGCCGATTCACTGGTTCATGCTGCGAGAGACTTCGGCAACAACCTCGGGCACATCGACATCCCCCGCATCGGACACCGCATCGGACACCGCATCTAAGGCCCCATCGGGAGCCGCGCCCGGGGCGCCATCAACCCGCGAGGCATCGGCAGGGCCGAGCCTGACGCAGCTGGCCTGGTCGAAGGCCTTCCTGCTGATCACCGCAGCCATGGTGGCCACCAGTGCGGTGAGCAGTGCCCTGTCGGCCCACATGGTGCCCATGCTCGCTGAACGCGGATTGCCCATGGCCTGGGCGGTGGCGGTGCCGGCGAGCATCGGCATCATGCAGGTGGTCGGGCGTTTGCTGCTGCTGTTGCTGGAGGGTCGCTTCGAGCCGCGCAAGCTCGATGTCGCCATCCTTCTGGCCACACCTGCCGCTCTGCTGGTGCTGGCCATCGGTGGGCACAGCGTTGTGGCGGCCCTGGCCTTTGCGTGTGTCTACGGGCTGGGCAACGGTCTCATCACCATCGTGAAGGCCACGGCCATCGCCGCCTATGTCAATCGCGAACGCGTAGCCCAGCTCGCTGGCCTGCAGACCCTGCCGGTGGCTGCCGCGAAGGCGGCAGGCCCCGTGCTGATGGCTGCGCTGTGGAGCCTTCAGGACGACTATGGTCCGGCGGTATTGACCCTGATCGGGCTCGGCCTCGCGGCTGCCTTCATGCTGGCACTCGCGCAACGCAGAGCCCCTGCGACCTGAAATGAGGCGGGGTCATTCCGTGCGCGGTTCAGCCCGTGTGACAATCGCGCCGTGACGCCAATCTTCTTCCTTCTGGGTCTGATGCTGGTCCTGGCACTGCTCGTGCTGGGCTATGTCCTGTGGCCCCTCCTGCGCCCGGCCACCGCTGTGGTCGACCCCTCCGGCGAGATCGCCCGCGATGTGCTGCGCGCGCGACGCGACGAGTTGCTGGCCTCGCTGGCTCACCTGCCTGACGATGCCCCGGAACGACAGGCCGCGCTCGCCGAGTTTGCGGCGCAGGCCCAGGAAGAGCTCGCTCCCGCGGCAGCGCCTGTCCCTCAGCCAGCCGCCCCGGCGCACTCGACCCTGCGCGCGCGAATCGGACTGGCGGTGGTCGGCCTGCTGATGGTCGCGGCGCCCGCAGCGATGTATCTCATTGCAGGAATGCCGGAAGTCGCATCCCCGGTATTCATGGAGTCCCAGCGGGCGCCTGCCAGCGTCGATGAACTGGTCTCCCGTCTGCAGGCCCGCCTGAAGGAACAGCCCGATGACGCCGAGGGATGGTCCTTGCTCGGTCGCAGTGAACTGGCCCGGGGCAATCTGGGTCCGGCACTTGAAGCCCTGGAGCGTGCCAACACCCTGCGCCCGAAGGATGCGGCGACGCTGGCCGACCTCGCCGATGGCATTGCCCAGCGCGATGGACGTCGGCTCGATGGTCGACCCATCGAACTCATTCGCCAGGCCCTTGCGATCGATCCGAAACACGGCAAGGCGCTGGCCCTGGCGGGCGCCTGGGAAGTGACGCAGGGCAATGCTCCTGCAGCAATTGCCCTGTGGGGACAACTCCTCGAACAACTGCCGGCCGACTCCGAGCAGGCTCGCCAGATTGCCGGCTTTGTCGAGGATCTGAAGGCGGGCCGTCGTCCGGGGGCAGGTGCCACAACCGCACCGCCTGGCGCAGCTGCAGGCCCGGCGCCCGATGCGCTTGTGGCAGGCGCCGAGCCCAACCCCGCAGCGAGCGCCGCCGCGATCCACGGGCGGGTTGAAGTCTCGCCGCAGCTCAAGGACCGACTGAACCCCAACGCAGTCCTGTTCATCGTGGCGCGCACGCTCGATGAACAGGGCCGGCCCAGCGGTGCTCCGCTCGCCGTCATTCGTACCGAAGCCGCCCGGCTGCCGCTTGATTTCGTGCTCGATGACGCTCAGGCCATGAGCCCCGCCAGCCGACTTTCGGCTCAGCCCAGAGACGCACGGATCGCCGTGATCGCGCGGGTTTCGGCTTCGGGTGAGGCGGCCTTGCGAAGCGGCGATCTGCTGGGCAGCTCGGAGTCCGTCAACCCCGGGGCGCGCAAGGTTGGCGTGCTGATCGATGCGACCGCCCCCTGAGCCAAAA
>JBKCEY010000297.1:0-7903 GCA_046304115.1 Burkholderiales bacterium
GGCCAGCCAGGGCAGCAGTCGGGCGCGCTGCTCATCGTAGAAGGCGAGGTCCTTGATCGAGACCTCCACCCGACAGGCCGGCATGTCGATCAGCGCCAGCGAATCGCGCGGATCGTTCCCCTGGCTGGCCCGCACGCGAAACGCCTCGCTGCGCAGGTCATAGCGAAAGTCCATCTCGAACTCGAAGACCATGGCGAGCTTCTTGCGGGTGAAGGCCCAGGCCAGGTATTTGCGGCCGAACTCCCCGAAGGTGTGATCGCTGTGGGTGATGAGGTCCTTGCTGACCGCCCGGAAGGCCGAGAGCTCACCGATGGCGCGCAACTCGTCGATCGAGCCGCGCACCACAGGGAGTTGCGGCTGTGCGGCGCGTTTGCCTCGCGTGGCCTGCCAGAGCCAGCCTCCCCCAAAGCCCACGCCCAGAAAGACAAGCAGTGCGATCAGCGTGGTCAGGTCCATGGCGCAGCGTGGATGAGGGCTTCAGTCGATCAGCAACATCAGGGCGAGAGCCAGCAGATGCGAATGTCAATCGGGACGCAGACTCGCGAGGCGGGGATGCTCACGAACCGAGCACGAAGATCCAGACCGTCACGACCACCCCGCCCAACCAGACCAGCGATCGCAGCGCAGCCAGATTGCCCACGTAGACCCCGACATAAGCCAGCCTCAAGGCCAGCCAGACCGCAGCCAGCAGATCGAGACGCGACTGATCCGCACCGGTCTGGTGAGCGATCACCACCGCAGCCGCAAAAAAAGGCAAGGCCTCGAAGGTGTTGTTCATCGCGGCGATGGCGCGCTGGCGATGGCCCTCCAAAGCCCCCTCCCAGGCCCGCGGATTGGCGTTGTCGTAGTCGCGCCGCCCGGCCTTGGCAATGCCCGCGCACAACACCGGCAGAAAGAAAGACGCCAGCAGGATCCAGTAAGCCGTAGTGAATTTCACAATGTTCTCCAGTCAATCGATGGATGCTAACCGACCGTGCGCCGGTCCCTGAGCGCCTGCGCAACCGTCGCGGCATCGACATACTCCAGCTCGCCCCCCACCGGCACGCCACGGGCCAGCCGGGAGACCCGCAGGCCTCTGGCCCTGAGCATCTCGCCCAGGTAATGCGCGGTGGCCTCGCCCTCCTGCGTGAAATTGGTGGCGAGCACCACCTCATTCACCACGCCATCGGTGGCGCGGCCCAGCAACTGCTCGAAATGAATTTCGGCGGGCCCGATGCCATCGAGCGGCGAGAGCCGGCCCATCAGCACGAAGTACAGGCCGCCAAAGGCCAGGGTCTGCTCGACCGTGACCAGATCGGCTGGAGTCTCGACCACACACAGCAACGAGGGGTCACGCTGCGGCGACAGGCACACCTCGCAGACCTCATGTTCGGTGAAGGTGTTGCATCGGGTGCAGTGACGCACCCGCATGGTGGCCGCGATCAGCGCGCTGGCGATCGACTCCGCCGCCTCGCGATCGTGTTGCAGCAGATGATAGGCATAACGCTGGGCGGTACGCGGCCCCACGCCCGGCAGTCGGCGCAAGGCCACAACCAGCGTATCGAATGCCGTCGGCGGCGACCGGTCAGCGGACGGCATGGTGGGCTGCAGACCCCCTCAGAACGGGAGCTTGAAGCCCGGAGGCAGCGGCAGACCGGAGGTGACCGAAGACATCCGCTCGGAGGCGGTCTGCTCGGCACGACGCAGGGCATCGTTCATGGCCGCCGTGACCAGATCCTCGAGCATGTCCTTGTCATCGCCCATGACGCTCGGATCGATGGTCACGCGCTTGACCTGATTGCGGCAGGTGACGACCACCTTGACCAGACCCGCACCGGACTGGCCTTCGACCTCGATCAGGGCCAGCTGATCCTGGGCCTTCTTGAGGTTGTCCTGCATCTGCTGGGCCTGTTTCATGAGGCCAGCCAGCTGATTTTTCATCATGTTCGGGGTTCTCCGGAGGAATCATTCGCCAGGGGCTCGATCGAGCCGGGCAGGATCGTACCCTCGAAGCCCTGAATGAGGGACTGCACGAAGGTATCGCTCTCGATATCGGCACGCGCCTGAGCCTGAGCCTGGGCCTGCTCCTGATGCTGGACCGCGGCGGCCGTCGTGCCCTGCACGCTGCCCACTTCAACCTGAATCTGTACCGGTGAACCGAAATACCGGGTCATGGCATCGCGAACCTTGGCGAGCAGACTGGGCTCGGCCAATGGCTTGACCGGGACGCGCAGCCTGAAGTTCAGCCCCTGCGCGCCCAGCAACTCGCTTTGCGACATGAACTGACCAATCAGTCCGGCGCGGGGCAGCGCGGCCGTGACCGCACGGGCCAGGGCAGGCCAATCACCCTCGAACGCAGGTGTCGCTGGAGCCGCAGTCGAGCCGCTTGCCGCAGTCGAGCCGCTTGCCGCAGTCGAGCCGCTTGCCGCAGTCGAGCCGCTTGCATTTGGCGAGACCTGCCGCTGTGGCGTTGAGGTCGCGGTCTCTTGCTGCACGGTCTCACCCCGGCCTGCGGGAGCGGAACTGCGCTGAGGCACGGGCGGCCGAACCGCGCTGGCGGGCAGCGCAGCCACTTGCGCCCGGGCCGGCGCTGCAGGGCCATTCAAGGCGGGCGCAACGGCTCGAAAAGCGAGCATGCGCACCAGCGTCATTGAAAACCCGGCATGGTCATCGGGCGCCAGATGCAGGTCACGTGCACCGTGAGTGGCAATCTGATACCAGGCCTGAAGATCCTCGGCCTGCAGCAGGCTGGCCCACTGACGGGCCGCAGCGGCCTCGGCTTCGTCATCGGGCATGACCCCCACCTGAGCCACTGCAATGCGTTGCAGCCATCCCGCCATCTCCTGCAGGGCTCGGCCAAAGGGCGCATTGGCCTGCAGCATCTCGTCAGCCACAGCGATCAGGGCGCGGCCATCGCCCTCGTGCAAGGCCTGCAGCAACCGGTCGAGATCACGGCGATCGACCGCACCGAGCATCTGGCGCACGTTGTCGTCGGTGACCTGACCGCCGCCGTGTGCGATCGCCTGCTCCAGCAGCGACAGTGCATCTCGCATGCTGCCCGCAGCGGCGCGGCCCAGGCGATGCAAAGCGGAGGTCTCGGCGGGTACTGACTCGGCCTGCAGCACGTCAGCGAGATGCGTGGCAATCAGGGCTGGCGGAAGATTCTTGAGATTGAACTGCAGGCAGCGCGAGAGCACCGTCACTGGAACCTTGCGCGGATCGGTGGTGGCCAGAATGAAAACCACATGCCCTGGGGGCTCTTCCAGCGTCTTGAGCATGGCGTTGAACGCATGCCCGGTGAGCATGTGCACCTCGTCGATCATGTAGACCTTGGTGCGGCCGGCCACGGGCGCGTAAACCACCTGCTCGAGCAGCTGGGTCATTTCGTCCACGCCCCGATTGGAGGCGGCATCGAGCTCGAGGTAGTCCGGGAAGCGCCCCTGCTCGATCGCTGTGCAGGCGCCGCACTGCCCACAGGGCTTCGCTGTCGGCCCCTGTTCGCAGTTCAGCGCGCGGGCCAGGATGCGCGATACCGTGGTCTTGCCCACCCCTCGCGTACCGGTGAACAGGTAGGCATGGTGAATTCGCCCCGTCTCGAGGGCATGGCTAAGGGCCCGCACGACATGCTCCTGGCCCAGAAGGGCGGAGAAGTCTCGCGGGCGCCATGTGCGGGCCAGGACCTGGTGGGACATCGCGCAGCGCGGGGCAAGGGATGAGGGGGTGGACGAGCCCGACCCTCGGCACTTCCGGATAGCGGCCTTGGCTGCTTCCTTCCGGACCTGACCAGTTGGACCACGCCGAAATGCGAGGAGGCCCGTCCGGTTTCAGTGTACCAGTCCACCTCACAGACGACGGCCACGCCCAGGGCGGCCGGTGGTCGATCGGGTGGCGCCTGTGATACGGTTACCGCTTTGAGACGAGCCAGACCCGCCGCCTGTGTCCATTCGCAGGCTCCGGCCTCACCCCTCGCCAAGACTCGTTTTTTTGTTCGGCCGCCCCCTCTCATTGCCCGCGCCATGACCATCAAACACACCACCGACGATCAATTCGACGCCGACGTTCTGCAATCCGGCCAACCCGTTCTGGTTGATTACTGGGCCGAATGGTGCGGCCCCTGCCGCCAGATCGCCCCCCTGCTCGACGAGCTCGACAAGGACTACGCCGACAAGGTGCAAATCGTGAAGGTCAATGTCGACGACAACCCCGGCTCGGCCCAGCGCTTTGGTATCCGGGGCATTCCCACGCTCAAGCTCTTTCGTGGCGGCCAGGAAGTGGCAACCCAGGTGGGGGCAGTCTCCAAGGCTCAGCTGAAAGCCTTCCTGGACAACAATATCTGATTCGTCGTACTCTGAGTCTGCTTCCGGGTCGCTGTCGTGCGGTTTGCAACCTGACCGTGTTTGGCGAGCCATCCTGAAGCAGCGTCCGGACACCCGCGTTCTGGTGTCCGAAGGTCGCGGCCCTGTTCTGCGCCGTGATCGGGTTCATCACTGAGCCCCTGCTGCATCTCCCTTCTGCATCACCCTTCCCCCGCCAACGCGCCTCAGGCGGCGCATCCTGCCCCGGCAGGCTCGTGCCTCAGGACGTCAGAGCCACGATCTGCGGCTCTGCAACCCGATTCTCTTTCGTGACCGACCGCTCGATGTATCTGTCCGAACTCAAAGCCCTTCATGTCTCGGCCCTGATCGAAATGGCCGCCGGCCTCGAGATCGAAAACGCCAACCGACTGCGCAAGCAGGAGTTGATGTTCGCGATCCTCAAAAAGCGCGCCCGCAACGGTGAAACCGTCTTTGGCGACGGCTGCCTGGAGGTTCTGCCTGATGGTTTCGGTTTCCTTCGGGCGCCCGAAACCTCCTATCTGGCCAGCCCCGACGACATCTACATCTCACCCTCGCAGATTCGCCGATTCAATCTGCATACCGGCGACTCCATCGAGGGCGAGGTCCGCATCCCCAAGGATGGCGAGCGGTACTTTGCGCTGGTCAAGGTCGACAGCATCAATGGGCAGCCCCCCGAGGTCAGCAAGAACAAGATCCTGTTCGAAAACCTGACACCGCTGCACCCCGATGTACCGCTCGTGCTCGAGCGCGACACCAAATCCGAAGAGAATTTCACGGCGCGAATCATCGACATGATCGCGCCTATCGGCAAAGGTCAGCGTGGTCTGATCGTGGCGCCGCCCAAGGCCGGCAAGACGGTCCTCATGCAGCACATTGCGCATGCCATCACGGCCAACCACCCCGAGGTGGTGCTCATCGTGCTGCTGATCGACGAGCGCCCCGAGGAGGTCACCGAGATGCAGCGCTCCGTGCGCGGCGAAGTCGTGGCCTCGACCTTCGACGAACCCGCCACCCGGCACGTGACGGTGGCCGAGATGGTCATCGAAAAGGCCAAGCGGCTGGTTGAGCACAAGAAGGATGTGGTGATCCTGCTCGATTCGATCACCCGTCTGGCGCGCGCCTACAACACGGTGGTGCCCGCCTCGGGCAAGGTGCTCACGGGCGGTGTCGACGCCAATGCACTGCAGCGGCCCAAGCGTTTCTTTGGTGCTGCCCGCAACATTGAAGAGGGCGGATCACTCACCATCATCGCCACGGCGCTGGTCGATACCGGAAGCCGCATGGACGAGGTGATCTTCGAGGAGTTCAAGGGCACTGGCAATTCGGAGTTGCACCTGAACCGACGCATGATGGAAAAGCGGGTCTACCCTGCCATTGACATCAACAAGTCGGGCACCCGGCGCGAAGAGTTGCTGATCCCCAAGGAACAGCTCACCAAGATCTGGATTCTGCGCAAGCTCCTGCACGACATGGATGAGCTGGCCGCCATGGAATTCCTGCTCGACAAGGTCAAGCAGACCAAGAGCAACCAGGAATTCTTCGACTTGATGAAAAAGGGCGGCTGAGTTTAGAATAGTCGGTTACCCGCTTCATCAGGCTTTACGGCTCTTACAACTTACTGCAAGGCATCATGAAAGAATGAATTCACCCAGACTACCGCGAAGTCGTGTTCCAGGACATGTCGACCGGCTTCCGGTTCGTGACCCGCTCCACGGCGAATACCCGCGAGAAAGTGACTCTTGACGACGGCAAGGAATATCCGCTCTTCAAGCTCGACGTCACATCTGAGTCGCATCCGTTTTACACCGGCGCGCAGCAGCGCATCACTGAAGCAGGCCGGGTCGAGAAGTTCCGCCAGAAGTTTGCCCGCGGCACAAAGGCCGGAGCCTGAAATCATCGCCCCGCCTGAGTTGCGGGGCCGGGTACGGAGCGGTTGTCGCGCACTCCTGTCGCGAAAACCCTCCCACCCCTGCGTGTCATGAGTACCTTCATCGTGACCGCCCGGCAGGCTGCGCGAATGCCGCGCTGGCTGCTCCTCATTGTCTGTCTGCTCTATGCGGTTCCCGGCCTCATCGGACGCGACCCCTGGCGATTCTTTGATGCAGCAGGGTTCGGTCTGGCCTGGAGCTTTGCCCAGACCCCAGTGGGTCCGGCCTGGCTGACCCCTTCAGTTGCGGGGCAACTCACCCCGGAATTCGGGCCCCTGCCCTTCTGGGTCGCGGCGCTGCTCATGAAGGTCTTGCCGGGTGTTGCGGCGGATCAGGTCATGCGTCTGGTCACATTGGCCGCGCTGCTCCTGTTGATGGCCAGTGTCTGGTACGCCCTGCTGATGGTCGCGCGCCGACCCCGCATGCAGCCCTCGGACCCTTTTGGCGCATCGGCGTCGGCCACTGATTTCGCGCGCTCGGTCGCCGACAGTGGCCTGCTGCTCATGCTGGCCTGCGTCGGTCTGATCGCACGCGCCCACGAAACCACCGCCGAAACCGCCCAACTGGTCTTGACGGGTGGATTCCTGTTTGCCTGCGCCTGGGGTCTTGAGCGGCCCCGGCTTGGCGGTGCTCTGGTGGGTCTCATCATCGGCGCAAGTCTGGCCACGCGCGGCCTCGCGCCTGCCCTGGCACTGACCCTGGTTGTGCTGCTGCTCCCACTGGCCAGTCGTGGCTGGCGTCTGGTCTGGCCGGGTTTCATCGGTGCTGCGCTTGCGGTGGCTGTACTGGCCGCCCTGCCCTGGCCGGTGGCCCTGCTCAGTCAGGGCGATTCGGGTACCAACCACCTGCTGGCCTGGTGGCAGGCCCAGCAGGGCCCATGGACCAGTGCCACGGGCGATCTGAAAGGCGCGGTTCTGGCGGCCCTGCGAACCCTGCCCTGGTTCCTGTGGCCGGCCTGGCCCATTGCGCTGTGGACCCTGTGGCAGTGGCGCCACCGCATCGATCAACCCGCGATCGTGCTGCCGGCGCTGTCGCTGCTGACACTGGGGTTGTCTGTACTGATCGCGCCCTCGGCCAATGAAGCGGGGCTGTTGATACTGGCTCCGCCTGCAGCGATGCTGGCCGCCTTCGGTCTGAGTACCCTCAGACGCAGCCTGGGTGCGCTGATTGACTGGTTCGCAGTCATGAGCTTCAGCCTGCTGGGCCTGGCCCTGTGGCTTTACTGGATCGCGCTTCAGACGGGCTGGCCCGTGCGCATGGCTGCCAGTGTTCAACGGGCGGTGCCTGGCTTTTCGCCCGAGATCCATGGACTGGAACTCGCCGTGGCCCTTCTGGTCACTGCCGCATGGATGGGCCTGGTCATCTGGCGCCTGGCCCGTCGGCCGTCGGCGATGTGGCGGCCCGTTGCGCTCTCAAGCGGCGGTCTGGTCCTGAGCTGGGTCCTGCTGATGACCTTGTGGCTGCCTGCGGCCAACCACCGCAACACCTACCGCGACGTGGCTCAGCAGGCCGCGCAGATCCTGGCCCGCGAAACCGGGTGCGTGCAGGGCATCGGCCTTGACCTCGCGCAGCGAGCCACCTTCGCCTACTTCGGGAAGATCCGTTTTGACGAAGCGGGACCCTGCCCATGGCGACTCGAAGCGTTGCGCGGCCCGCAGA
>JBKCEY010000298.1:0-960 GCA_046304115.1 Burkholderiales bacterium
TTCACCAAACGAGAGCGCGATCGTGATGTCCATCGCCCAGGCTTTCAGGTCGCGAGCCACATCCACGGGCCGACCCTCGGACAGGGCCTTGTTCCAGCGATCGAGCAGGCGCTGGGTCATGCGCTGCATGGTCGGGTAGAAGTGCCGCACCACTTCGGGTGCAAGCGCGCGCATCACCAGCTTGCGATGGGTGCGCCATCGTTCGCCCTCGGCACTGAACACGCCGTTGGCACCCAGCTCGTCGGCGGTCAGGCGCAGGGCCTTGCTGCGGCCCAGTCCTTCGGGCCGATCACGCAGCAATTCACTCAGTAACTGATGGTCATTGACCACCAGCACGTTCTCGCGCATCAGGCGAAAGCGAAAGAGGCGACCATACTCACGCGCCCAGCCCTCGAGCAGGCTGTGCAGCCGGGTGGGCTGGATCTGGCGTGCAGTGCCGAGCAAGGGCACGCCTGGCGGGCAGGGCAGCTCGGCGATTTCACGAAGGGCCATGGATCCTCATCCTCATCAACAGCTCGGGCGCGTTGCATCAGCGCCCGGGCTTTGAACCGATCCGGCCTGCACCGCCCGCGGGTACATGGTGTTCAGCCGATGCTGACCGCGCCGCGCGGCGTCATGAAGTGCGCCCTGAGCCCGGTGGTGTTGCTGATCACCCGCGTGATGGGCACGGGCGAGCTGAGCGATGGCATGCGGGCGAGCAGGGCGGCCGGGGCATGCACCTCGAGGCCGGTCAGGCGAATCGGCGAGGGCGGCAGCTTGGCACTCGGATGCAGCGCAGCCGGCACATCCCACTGAATGATGGTGGGCAGCAGACCGCCCTCGGGCGGGCGGCCGTTGCCCAGTGCGGTGATGCGCCACTGCAGCTCGCCCCGGGTCATGCGCGAGGGCTGACCCACCTCGTAGCGCAGGCTGGCCAGCGCGGCATCGATGTCATCGGTGCGGGCAAGGTAGTGAATGAAC
>JBKCEY010000299.1:0-6902 GCA_046304115.1 Burkholderiales bacterium
GGGCGTGGGTCCACTCAAAACCGCTTGAGGGGTCATGGTAGAAGGGCTGCCATCCCACGTAAGCGGCCAGTCCGTGGGCCGGTCGCAGGGCCGGATTGAGCAGCACCAGGCGGCAGCCATGCCGGGCCGCGAGCACGGTGGCATAACAGCCACCGAGCGAACTGCCGATCAGGGTGTCGTTGGCACTCAGCGCGTGGCGAGCCTCGACGAAGGCGAGCGCTTCACGGGGTGAGATGGGCAGGGCGGGGGCGTCGAAGGCAGCCGCCTGACCCCGCTGCGCCAGGGCCTGGGCGAGCAGACGTGCCTTGAAGGAATCGGGCGACGACCTAAAGCCGTGCAGGTAGAGAATCATTCGAGAGCTTCGGGCAAATCAGGTGAGCGCGTCGGGCGACTCAGGTGAGCGCGTCGGACGCATCGAACGATTCATTGGAGGGCATCGAGCAGCTTCTGGTGGATGCCACCAAAACCGCCGTTGCTCATCACCAGCACGCGATCGCCGGGTCGGCTCGCCTGGACCACCGCATCGACCAGCGCCTGGTGTGTCATGCACACTTGGGCACGTGCGCCCAGCGGGGCGAGGGCCTGCTCGGCATCCCAGCCAAGCCCGCCGGCATAGCAAAAGCTCAGATCGGCATCCATGAGTGACTCGGCCAGTCGGGCCTTCATGGCGCCGAGCTTCATGGTGTTGGAGCGCGGCTCGAAGACCGCCAGGATGCGCTGCCCCTGGGGCAGCCGCGCTCGCAGGCCAGCCACGGTGGTCGCCATGGCTGTGGGATGGTGAGCAAAGTCATCAATCACCACCACGCCCGCGCGCTCACCTCTCAACTCCATGCGCCGGCGCACGCCGCCAAAGCGCGACAGTGCCTCGATCGCCTGCTCGGGATCGACGCCGGCATGCGCGGCCGCCGCCACAGCCGCCAGCGCATTGGCCCGGTTATGGGCCCCGGTCAGGGGCAAGCGACTCAGCCCCAGGCGGCGATCGCCCAGGAAGATCTCAAATTCGCTGAAGCCCAATGGGGTCTCGCGGGTTGCGAGGTGTTCGCGAGCCGGTCCGGCATGCCAGCCAGCCGGATCATCAAACCATTCGAGACTGCTCCAGCAGCCGCGATCGATGACGCGCCGCAGGGCGGGTTCGGATCCTTGCGCAACGATTCGACCCGACCTTGGCACGGTGCGCACCAGGTGATGGAACTGCGTCTCGATCGCAGCAAGATCCGGGAAGATGTCGGCATGATCGAATTCCAGGTTGTTCAGGATGGCAGTCGTGGGCCGGTAATGAACAAACTTGGATCGCTTGTCGAAAAAGGCCGTGTCGTACTCGTCGGCTTCGATCACGAACGGGGTGTCGGGTTTGGAGAGCCGCGCCGAGAACGGAAAGTCCACCGGCACGCCGCCAATGAGAAAGCCCGGATCTCGTCCACAGGCCTCGAGAATCCAGGCCAGCATCGCGGTGGTGGTCGTCTTGCCGTGGGTGCCCGCAACCGCCATGACATGGCGGTGCGCCAGGACCTGTTCGGCCAGCCACTGCGGCCCCGACTGATAGACCTGGCGGGCGTCCAGGATGGCTTCCATGAGCGGATTGCCGCGAGAGACAACATTGCCGATCACCCACACATCAGGTCGTACATCGAGCTGATCCGCATCGAACCCCTCGATCAGATCGATCCCGAGCGCGCGCAGCTGATCACTCATGGGGGGATAGACCCCGGCATCACAGCCGGTCACGCGATGACCCGCCTCTCGGGCCAGCGCCGCCAGGCCGCCCATGAAGGTCCCGCAAATCCCCAGGATGTGAAGGTGCATACAGGCCATTCTACCGGGCCCATCGGCCTGCCTTAGACTCAATGACCGACCGATTTCTGACTGACCAATTTCTGATTCATTGACCGAAACCGATCCCTTGACCGAATCCTTGTCCGACACCCTCCCGATGGGCGAGTCGCGCATCACCCGTCCGAGGGGGGTTGCTGATCCGGCCATCCTGGTCCGTGCACCTGCCCTGCGTCAGGAAATCGCGGCCGCCGCTGCCGCGCTGGTTGCGGAATCAGGCCTGGACTATGGCCAGGCAAAACTCGACGCTGCGCAAGACGTTCTCCAAGGCAGCCCGATTCCCAAGGGCATGCTGCCCGACAACGCCGAACTCGATGCCGCCCTGGCCAGCCATCTGGATCTGTATGACCCCGGGCATGCCGAGCGGGTCGATCGCATGAGGACGGTTGCACTGGATATGATGGAGCGACTGGCCGCCTTTGACCCCTGGGTGACCGGTTCGGTCTGGAAAGGCATCGTGGCCGAGCATGTGCCCATCCACCTGCAGGTTTTCCATGATGACCCCAAGGAGGTCGTGCTGTTCCTGCTCGACATGGGCCTGTCTTTCGAGGCCGCCGAGCTGCCGGCGCTTGGGCAGGGCCAGGACGCCTCGGTCGAGGCGGTCGAACTCGACTACCGCCATGAACCCGTGCAGATCGCCCTGCATCCTGGCAATGCGCGCCGTCAGGTGGCCCGTGGGGCAGATCGCGCCGCCGAGCGCGGCGATCGGGCAGCCCTGATGGCACTGATGAACCAACCCACCTGATGAGCCCGGCGCATCTTGAAGAGCCCAGCGGATCGCGCTCTTGGCCTCACCGATGGGCCTAACGGAACCCAACCTCATGCCTACTTCTGAGAACTCCTCCAGGAACCGTCGACTTCTGATCGGCACTGCCCTTGGAGCCGCCGCTGTGGCGGGCGGACTGGCCGGCTGGCGTGTGCTGCGACCCGACCCGATGCAGGCTGCGCCCGCCTGGATGGATGCACCCTGGCTTGATGCCCAGGGGCGGGCCATCGATCTGAGCGACTGGAAACCCGTGTCGTGTTGCTCAACTTCTGGGCAACCTGGTGCCCACCCTGCGTGGAAGAAATGCCGGAACTGTCCGAGCTGCATCAGCGCCATGAACGCAAAGGCTTCGGTGTCTTCGGGATCGGCATTGATTCACCCTCGAAAATCGCTGAATTCCAGTCCAAAACCCCGGTCAGCTATCCCTTGGCGGTCGGCGGACTGGGCGCAACCGAACTGGGCCGCGCCTTCGGCACTCAGGGCGGCATGCTCCCGTTTTCGGTCCTGATCGATCGGCAGGGCCGCATCGCCCAACGCATCCTGGGTCGTATCAAGCTTCCGGTCATTGATGCCGCGGTGCGGGCCCTGCTGACCTGAGTGTTGCGACCTCTTGCTGGACAGAATGATGAAAGCCGCGCAAAATCCGGCCCATCTTCTGCGAATTAGCATCGATCGTGACAAACCCTCTGGTCTGGGTCATTCATGGGCCCAACCTCAATCTGCTCGGAACCCGCGAGCCTGAAACCTACGGCAGCACGACCCTCGGCGATATCAATCGCCAGCTCGAGTCGGATGCGCAGTCGTTCGGGTTGCGCCTGCACAGTTTTCAGAGCAATCACGAAGGCGCTCTGGTCGATCACATTCAACAGGCCAAAAGCCAGCAAGTTCAGTTCATCATCATCAATCCCGCTGCCTACACGCATACCAGCGTCGCGATCCGCGATGCACTGGCGGCCGTGGACCTCCCTTTCATCGAGGTGCATCTGTCCAATGTGCACCGCCGCGAGGCCTTCCGGCACCGCTCCTTCCTCTCAGACATCGCCACCGGCGTCATTGCCGGTCTTGGTGCCGAGGGCTACCGCCTCGCGCTGCGTTATGCGGCGCACCGGCTTCAGAACGGAACCTGAACATGGATCTTCGAAAACTCAAGACCCTCATTGATCTCGTCGCCGAGTCGGGCATCTCCGAACTCGAAATCACCGAGGGCGAAGACAAGGTCAGGATCGTCAAGAACGCGCCCATGGCGCCCGCCTATTTCACGCAGGCCCCCGCAATGATGGCGGCACCTGCGGGGTCCATGGCGGCATCTGCGCCGACCGCCGCCACCTCGGTGGCCGGTGGGGCAGCGGCAGCCATGTCAGCCGCCGCCGACAACGTGCTGGCCGCCAGCAGTGGCCATGTGGTCAAGTCGCCGATGGTGGGCACCTTCTACCGATCGGCCAACCCCAATTCGCCGGCTTTCGTCGAGGTGGGCAGCAGCGTGGCGAGCGGTGCCACGCTGTGCATCATCGAAGCCATGAAACTCATGAACGAGATCGATTCCGATGTCGCGGGTACCGTCAAGGCCATTCTGGTCGAGAACGGCCAGCCGGTTGAATATGGTCAGCCGCTCTTCGTGATCGAGTGATCCCATGTTCGACAAGATCCTGATCGCCAACCGGGGCGAGATCGCCCTGCGCATCCAGCGAGCCTGTCGCGAACTGGGCATCAAGACCGTGGTCGTGCACTCCGAGGCCGACACCGAGGCGAAGTACGTCAAGCTTGCCGACGAGTCGGTCTGCATTGGTCCAGCCCTCTCGCGGGACAGCTACCTCAATGTGCCGGCCATCATCAGTGCGGCCGAGGTCACGGATGCCGAGGCCATCCATCCCGGCTATGGATTTTTGTCCGAGAACGCCGACTTCGCCGAACGCGTCGAAAAAAGCGGCTTCGTATTCATTGGCCCGCGGGCGGAGTCGATCCGCATCATGGGTGACAAGGTCAGCGCAAAAGACGCCATGCGGGCGACCGGTGTGCCGGTTGTGCCGGGGTCTGAGGGTGCCTTGCCCGATGACCCGCGCGAGATCGTCAAGATTGCCCGTTCGGTGGGTTATCCCGTGATCATCAAGGCCTCGGGCGGCGGCGGTGGGCGGGGCATGAGGGTCGTCAATACCGAGGCAGCCCTGCTGCATGCGGTCACCACGACCCGCTCGGAAGCGGGCGCAGCCTTTGGCAACCCGGCGGTCTATCTCGAGAAGTTTCTGGAGAATCCCCGGCACATCGAGATTCAGGTGCTGGCTGACAGCCACAAGAACGCGGTCTATCTGGGTGAGCGCGACTGCTCGATGCAGCGTCGGCACCAGAAGGTGATTGAAGAAGCGCCCGCGCCGGGTATCAGCCGTCGCCTGATCGACCGGATTGGTGCGCGCTGTGCCGAGGCTTGCCGCAAGATCGGCTACCGCGGTGCAGGCACTTTCGAGTTCCTGTTCGAGAATGATGAGTTTTACTTCATCGAAATGAATACCCGCGTGCAGGTCGAGCATCCGGTCACTGAACAGGTCACTGGCATCGACATCGTGCAGGAACAGATCCGGATTGCAGCGGGCGAGAAGCTGCGCTTTCGCCAGCGCGACATCCAGATCCGGGGGCATGCCATCGAGTGCCGCATCAACGCCGAGGATCCCTTCAAGTTCACGCCGTCTCCTGGACGAATCACCGCCTGGCACCCGCCAGGGGGCCCGGGAATCCGGGTGGACTCGCATGCCTACGCCAACTACTTCGTGCCGCCCCATTACGACTCGATGATCGGCAAGGTGATCGCGCATGGCGATACGCGGGAGCAGGCGCTGCGCCGTATGCGCATCGCGCTCTCGGAGATGGTGGTCGAGGGCATACAGACCAATCTGCCGCTGCATCGCGAACTCTTTACCGACTCCAGCTTCGAAGCCGGGGGCACCTCGATTCACTATCTCGAATCCAAGCTCGCCCAGCGCAAGCACTGAGTGCCCATCGGAGCGATTGCTCCTCCTCACCGATGTCCTGAACCGGGAACCTGCATGGCCGGATGGAACGAACTGGTTCTTGAAGTGGGGCGAGACGAAGCGGAGCCCTGGAGTGATGCGCTGCTTGAGGCCGGTGCGCTTTCGGTGCAGGCCGAAGATGCCGATGCCGAGTCACCCGATGAGCAGCCCCTCTATGGCGAGCCGGGCATGCCCGCCGCTGTATCGCCCCGACTGACCGGCTGGCAGCGGACCCTGCTCGCGGCGCTTCTCGACTCTGCGCAGGATCCCCTGCAGGTGCTGGCCGATGCGGCCAGAGGCATGGGACGCGAGGTTCCCCGAGTTCATTCGGTACGCCGGGTCGATGACCAGGACTGGGTCAAGCTCACGCAGTCGCAGTTTGATCCGATCGAGATCGGCGCGCGCCTGCGGATCACCCCGAGCTGGCATGAGACCGCGATGGATGGTCGCATGGAGATCGTGCTTGACCCGGGTCTTGCCTTCGGCACGGGCAGTCATCCCACGACACGGCTGTGTCTGCAGTGGCTTGAGCGACAGAGTCTTGCCGGGTGTCGGGTGATCGACTACGGCTGCGGCTCAGGCATTCTGGCGATTGCCGCCGCACGATTGGGCGCCGCCGATGTGGTCGGTGTGGATATCGATCCACAGGCCCTGGTCTCGACCGAGAGCAATGCGCAGCGCAATCGAGTCCGGGTTGAGGTGCTGAGCACGGATGCGGCAGCGCCAGCCCCTGCGGATATCGTGGTGGCGAATATTTTGTCGAGCCCGCTGAAGCTGCTCGCGCCCGTTCTCACACGTCTGGTGAGACCCGGTGGCTCGCTGGTGCTTTCGGGCGTTCTGGAGCGTCAGATCGACGAGGTCTGCGGCGCGTATGAACCCTTCATGCGCCTGCAGGCCGTCGATGTGCAGGAGGGCTGGGCCTGCCTGGCAGGCCGGCAGGCGTCATGACGCTGGTTGCAACCTGCCCGCACTGCAGGACCAGTTTCCGGGTTGTTGCCGATCAGCTGAAACTGCGTCGTGGACTCGTCCGGTGTGGGCGTTGTCAGCAGGTTTTCTCCGGGGTCGACGCACTCACCTACCTGGATGAGGCTGCAGAAACCACGCAGATCAAGGACGCTGCCCGCGTCACGCTCGAATCGGTAGCGCCTTCGCACGCCCCTGATGAGAGTGCAACCGCGGCTGAAACAGCGATTGCGGCGGCTGCGCCCGAAGTTGCGCCCGAAGTTGCGCCCGAAGTTGCGCCCGAAGTTGCGCCCGAAGTTGCGCCCGAAGTTGCGCCCGAAGTTGCGCCCGAAGTTGCGCCCGAA
>JBKCEY010000300.1:0-4281 GCA_046304115.1 Burkholderiales bacterium
CTGTGCAATGACGATGTTGGCAGCACGAGACGGCTCCAGGGCGGGTTGCTGATCGAGGCGGGCCAGCGATGACCGGGCCTCGGTCGCCATGGCAACCCACACGGCCCCCGCGGCGTGCAGCACGAGCGCAACCACGAACCAGCGCGCATGCATGCAGGGCACCTCGAATCAGGACACTGCGCCGCGCAGGCCCAGAACGTCCTGCATGTCGAACAGGCCGCTTGGGTGCGTTGCCAGGAAACGGCAGGCCCGCAGACTGCCTTGCGCGTAGTTGGCCCGGCTCGAGGACTTGTGGGTGATCTCGATTCGCTCGCCGGTGCCCGCAAAGAGTACGGTGTGATCGCCCACGATGTCGCCGCCGCGAATCACCGAAAACCCGATCCTGCCTTGCTCACGCTCGCCCGTCACACCATGGCGGGTCCAGGTCGCAACCTGATCGAGGTCCTGACCGATGGCCTGTGCAATGACCTCACCCATGCGAAGCGCAGTGCCCGACGGCGCATCCACCTTGTGTCGGTGATGCGCCTCGATCACCTCGATGTCGTATTCGTTGCCAAGCAGGCGGGCCGCCGTTTCCAGCAATTTGAGCGTCACATTGACACCCACGCTCATGTTGGGGGCAAACACGATGCCAATCCGTGCGGCCGCCTGCCGGATGGCCTCGCGTCCTTCGGCATCAAAGCCCGTGGTGCCGATCACCATGCCCACGCCGCGCGCCAGGCAGGTTTGCATTAGAGCCAGCGTGCCTTCCGGACGGGTGAAATCAATCACGACCCGGGCGCGGCTGACCGCAATCGCGGGGTCGCTCGTCATTCGTACGCCACAGGGGCGCCCGATCGCCTGACCGACATCTTCCCCAAGACCCGCTGCGCCGGGCAGATCGAGCGCGCCGGTGAGTTCCAGATCGGGGGCGGACAGGATGGCTTCGATCAGCATGCGACCCATGCGGCCGGAAGCGCCCGCCACGGCCACGGCAAGTCGGTGAGTCATGAGGCCCTCTCCTGGTTTAGCGATTGCGCCCGGTGCTTCGCCGCGTTCCGGGCAGTGCCGGATCGCTCGGGTCGTTGGCGGCGGGTAGCGGATCCGCCTGAACCCGCTCAACCTTGTCGTCCTTGAAGAAGACGGTCACCCGCCTCAGTTCGGCATCAAGGTTTGCATGCTGGAAACGAAAGACATAGTCCCAGCGATCGGGCCGGAAGGGATCGACATAGAGCGGCGTGCCCAGCGCGAAGCGCACCTGATCACGCGTCATGCCGGTCTTGACCTGCTCGACCATGCTCCGATCGAGATAATTGCCCTGCGGGATATCGACCCGGTAGGGCGCAAAAAGGCCGCTGCCGCGCGCGCCATGAACGGCTTCGGTGGTCGGCCGGGCCGGGTCTTTGGAACCGCCGAAAAAGCCTGCGCATGCCGAAAGACACGCCAGGATGACTCCGCCGGCAAATACCCGCAGAGTGCGGGTCAGGGATAGGGCAGTGGATGGCATGCCCGATATCATACGCAACGAGGGCCCCGGCCCCGGAGGACGATCACCGATGCCCCCCCCAGACCTCAAGCGCATGGGCCTCAAGGCCACCCTGCCTCGCATGAAGATCATCGACATCTTCCAGCAGGGGCCGCATCTGCATCTCAGTGCGGAGGATGTCTATCGGCGCCTGCTGGCCGAAGGGCAGGACGTCGGTCTGGCCACGGTCTATCGGGTACTGACGCAGTTCGAGCAGGCCGGTCTGCTCAAACGCAGCACCTTCGAATCCGGACGGGCGCTGTTCGAGCTCGATCAGGGCAGCCACCATGACCATCTCGTGTGCCTGGACTGTGGCCGGGTGGAGGAATTCATCGACCCCGAGATCGAGCGCCGCCAGCAGGCCATCGCGCAGGATCGTGGATTTGCCTTGCAGGACCATGCACTGGCCCTGTATGCCTCATGCACCAAGGTGGCTTGTCCGCACCGCACTGGGGCGCCGATTGCAGTCTGAGCGGTCCGCAGCAAGACAGCACGTCGTTTCCGTCTGGTGTGGGTCTGCACCGGTTGGGGTCAAACCCGCCCCGGCTTGGCGGCACGGGTCTTGCACAGGCTGCATGGTGTTCTCTTACAGGCCCTGCCCATGACACAAGAAGCGTCCTGCATCCATCGTCTGGTCGACATTCCGGCTGGCGTGTTTGATGAGATGCGCGATGGACAGGGCCTCGCGCGGCCGTCCTATCGTGAGTATCTGGCCTGGCTTGCGTCCATGTCCGATGGCCAGATGCAGAGCCGTCGCGCCGAGGCCGACCTGCTCTTTCGGCGCATGGGCATTACGTTTTCGGTCTATGGCGAGGCCGAGGGTACCGAGCGACTCATTCCGTCGGATGTGGTTCCGCGCATCATCGATGCCCCTGAATGGCAATTGCTTTCGCGGGGCCTGACGCAACGGGTCACGGCGATCAACCGGTTTCTGGACGATGTCTATCACGAGCAGGAGATCCTGCGCGCTGGTGTGATCCCCAGCGAGCAGGTGCTTGGCAATGCGCAGTACAGGCCCGAAGTGGTGGGCGTGCGTCCGGCCCATGGCGTGTACACGCAGATTGCAGGCATCGACATCGTGCGCCACTCCGATGGCGCCTACTATGTGCTTGAGGACAACCTGCGCGTGCCTTCGGGTGTGTCCTACATGCTGAGCAACCGTCGCATGATGATGCGATTGTTTCCTGATCTCTTCCGGCAGCATCGCGTGCGACCGGTCGATCATTACCCCTCACTGTTGCTGCGGGCGCTCAAGGCCGCTTCAGAGCGCGATGATCCGGTGGTCGTTCTGCTCACACCAGGACGGTTCAACAGCGCTTATTTCGAGCATGCCTTCCTGGCCAAGCAGATGGGCATTGAACTGGTCGAGGGTCAGGATCTGTTTGTCGATGACCGTCGGGTGTTCATGCGAACCACCGAGGGTCCGCGGCGTGTCGATGTGATCTACCGCCGCATCGATGACCTCTTTCTCGACCCCAAGGCGTTCAAGCCCGACTCCATGCTGGGTGTGCCCGGGCTGATCGACTGCTATCGCGCTGGCGAAGTGGCGATCTGCAATGCCGTGGGCACGGGTGTGGCCGATGACAAGTCCATTTATCCCTACGTGCCCGAGATGATTCGCTTTTACCTCGGCGAGGAGCCACTGCTCAACAACGTTCCGACCTGGCAGTGCCGTGAGCCCGATCAACTCGAGCATGTGCTGGCGAATCTCGGGGATCTTGTGGTCAAGGAGGTTCATGGGGCGGGTGGATACGGCATGCTCGTCGGGCCCACCAGCACGCGTGCCGAGATCGAGGCGTTCCGGGCCGTGCTCAAGGCCCAGCCGGGCAACTACATCGCCCAACCCACCTTGTCGCTGTCTGCCTGTCCGACCTTTGTCGAAGAGGGTATCGCCTCGCGCCACATCGACCTGCGACCCTTCGTGCTGATGGGACGTGAGGTCGCGATCGTCCCTGGAGGCCTGACTCGGGTCGCCTTGCGCCGGGGCTCTCTGGTGGTCAATTCATCCCAGGGCGGGGGCACCAAGGACACCTGGGTGATCGACCGGGCGGATTCGGCTGCAGATCCCGCCGCTGCGTCGATCGCTGAGTCGGCTGCCGCTGCACAGGGGGATTGAGATGTTGTCTCGAGTGGCCTGGCATTTGTACTGGATGGCGCGCTACATGGAGCGCGCCGAAAACATGGCTCGCATTCTGGACGTTGGGGCAAGCCTCGCCATGTTGTCTGCGCCCGGCGACACAACCGCCGCGATCGAGCCGCTGGTCATCACCGACAGCCTCGATGAATTTCTCAAGCGCGGCGCCCCTCCCAGTGCCGACGCTGTTGCGCGCTTCATTGCCTGGGATCGTGAGCATCCGTCATCCATCCTCAATTGCCTTCAGTCCTGTCGTGAAAATGCCCGTTCGGTGCGTGGCGCCATCACGGCCGAGATGTGGGAGTGCATCAACGACACCTGGCTGCAGCTGAATGCCCGCAGGGCCGCGCAGCCTGTCGATCCCGCCTTCTTTGACTGGGTGCGTGAGCGTTCTCATCTGTTGCACGGTGTGATGCAGGCGACGATCCGCCAGGGTCAACCCAGGCATTTCATGTTGCTGGGCATGTTTCTCGAGCGGGCCGACAATACCGCCCGGATCCTGTCGGTCAAACAGCCCGTGGCGGGCCGAAGCGACGTGACGGCGCAGAGCCAGAGCCAGAGCCAGAGCCAGAGCCAGAGCCAGAGCCAGAGCCAGAGCCAGAGCCAGAGCCAGAGCCAGAGCCAGAGCCAGAGCCAGAGCCAG
>JBKCEY010000301.1:0-746 GCA_046304115.1 Burkholderiales bacterium
CCCCTGCAGGGCACAGCTGATGGATTCACAGACCCGAATGGTCAGCGAAGGCGCAGCTGGCGCGCCCTCGGACACGCAGTCGAAGTGGTGATAAAAGCTCGCCACCTCAAAGACCTCAACCTGCGACAGGCGCAGCCGAGCCGCAAGGGCAGCGAGGTGGGCGGCGGGCAACTGGCCCAGATGATCCTGCAGCCGATGCAGGTGCTCGATCAGCAGGTCAGCCCGAGGCTCCAGGCCTTCACACAGGCCTTCAACAACCTGAATGGCCTGTGCATCGAGCGTTCGTCCCCGCGCCGCAGTACGCCGCCTGCGCGATTTGGCCCCTGCTCCATCGCCGCCCGTCGAAGCGGGTTCGATCGCATTCGGCGCAGCCGACCCGCTGGTTGTTCCCTGAATCGTCATGGGCTCAAGGGTAACGTCAATCGCGGGATCATCTCCCATGCGAAATAGGCATCGCACTGATCACCTGGGCGCATGCATGATTCGGCCGATGCCTCGCAGCAGTGCACGCAGCCTGCTGTACAGGCACCAACCAAGACCTTCCAAGGAGACCTCGTTCATGTCCTCACGTTCGCCCAACTCGACCCGCCGAGCCCTGAGTTTTGCCCTGCCTGCCGGCGCCTTCGGTCTGGCTGTCGGTGGCAACGCCAACGCCCAGGCGGGCTGGCCCAACAAACCCATCAAGATGATCGTGGGTTACACGCCGGGCGGCTTTACCGACAACATGGCCCGCACTGTGGGCGAGC
>JBKCEY010000302.1:0-12815 GCA_046304115.1 Burkholderiales bacterium
ATACAGAATGCGCCGCTGAACGGGCTTCAGGCCATCGGCACCGTCCGGCAGGGCCCGGCCCTTGACGACCGAAACTGCATAGTCCAGGTAGGCCCGCTCGGCAAAGCGGGCCAGCGTGAGCTGATCAGCGGGATTGGGGGGCAGGCTCATACATCCACCTCCACCTCATTGCCCCGCGCCTCGATCCAGGCCTTGCGCGCTGCAGATTCGCCCTTGCCCATCAGCATCGTAAAACACGCAGTCGTGTCGCTCCCATCGATCTCACCGAGATCTACACGCAGCAGCTTGCGGGTTTCGGGGTTCAGGGTGGTCTCCCACAATTGCGATGCGGTCATCTCGCCCAGGCCCTTGAAGCGCGACAGGCTCCAGCTGCCCTCGCGCAGACCGTCCTTGCGCAGCTTGTCCTCCACGTGGCGCAATTCGCCTTCATCGAGGCAGTAGAGCTTGCGGATGGGTCGCTTGCCCTGCGCAGGCACATCAACCCTGAACAGTGGCGGGCGCGCCACATAGATATGGCCTGCGGCAATCAGTGCCGGAAAGTGCCTGTAAAAGAGCGTGAGCAGCAGCACCTGGATATGCGCACCGTCGACATCGGCATCCGAGAGGATGCAGACCTTGCCGTAGCGCAAACCGGAAAGATCCGGCGTATCTGCAGGGCCATGCGGATCCACACCGATGGCCACCGAGATGTCGTGAATCTCGGCATTGGCAAAGAGCCGATCACGATCGGTCTCCCAGGCATTGAGCACCTTGCCCCGCAAGGGCAGGATCGCCTGGAACTCCTTGTCCCGGCCCATCTTGGCCGAGCCTCCCGCCGAATCGCCCTCGACCAGAAAGACCTCGTTGCGAGCCAGTTCGGTGCTCTCGCAATCGGTGAGCTTTCCGGGCAGCACGGCCACCCCCGAGCTCTTGCGCTTTTCAACCTTCTGGGCGCTGCGCTGTCGGGTTTGCGCCTGGCGGATCACCAGTTCGGCAATGCGCTTGCCCCAATCGACATGCTCGTTGAGCCAGAGCTCAAACGCTGATCGGGCAAAGCCCGATACCAGGCGCAGGGCATCACGCGAATTGAGTCGCTCCTTGATCTGCCCCTGGAACTGCGGATCGAGCACGCGCGCCGACAGTACGAAACTCGCCCGCGCGAAGACATCTTCGGGCATGAGTCTCACGCCTTTGGGCAAAAGCGCATGCAGTTCGGTAAAGCTCTTCACTGCAAGGAAGAGCCCCTCGCGCAGACCCGATTCATGGGTGCCACCGGCCGGGGTCGGAATCAGATTCACATAGGACTCGCGTACCAGCCCACCGGATTCGGTCCAGGCCACAACCCACTGCGCCCCCTCGCCTTCGGCAAAGGTGTCATGTCCCGTGCCGCAATACTGCTCGCCTTCAAAGAGCGGCACGATGGGTGCACCCTCGGAATGGCTCGAGTCCTCGCCTGCATCCGTCGATCCGCCTGCGCCTGCGCCTCCCGCTGCATCAAGCGCATGGGCGAGGTATCCCCGCAGCCCTTCGGCGTACTGCCAGACCTGGCGCGAGCCGGTCTTTTCTTGCACCAGCGTCACCTGCACCCCAGGCAACAACACCGCCTTGGAGCGCAAGAGCCGCTCGAGCTCGGAAGCCGGCAGGGCCTGGCTGTCGAAGTACTTCGGATCAGGCCAAAGCTCGACCCGTGTACCGGTGCGCCGATCGCCCTTGTCGGCCAGACGCGAGGCCAACGGCTGCGCGAGTTCTCCATCCTTGAACTCGAGGGTGTGCACGCTTCGGCCCTGGTCATCAGGACGCCAGACCGTCACCCGCAGCCGTTTTGAGAGCGCATTGGTGACCGAAACACCCACCCCGTGCAGACCCCCCGAAAAGCTGTAGGCCCCACCCGACTGCTTGTCGAACTTGCCTCCGGAATGCAGGCGCGTGAACACGATCTCTACCGTGGGCACGCCTTCTTCGGGATGAATGCCCACGGGAATGCCTCGCCCGTCATCTTCGACGGCGATGCCGCCGTCGGCCAGCATCGTGACCTCGATACGCCTGGCAAAGCCGCCGAGGGCCTCGTCGGCCGAATTGTCGATCACCTCCTGCAGGATGTGCAGAGGGTTATCGGTGCGGGTGTACATGCCCGGCCGCTGCCGGACGGGCTCCAGTCCTTTGAGGACGCGGATGGAGGATTCGGTGTAGTCGTTCTTGCGTGTCGCCATCGTCTTACTCAAATCGCCACCTGGGATCCGAGTTCAATCACCCGATTGGGTGGCAGCCCGAAATAATCGGCCACGCTCGGGCTGTTCTGCATCATCCAGCCAAAGAGGGATCGCCGCCAACCGAACACCCCGCGCCGCGACACCGAGACGATCACGGGTTTGCTCGTGAAAAACGACGTGTCTTCGATATCGATCTCAAGGCCCTTGCGGCGAGCAAGCTTCAGGACCCGCGTGATGTTGGCGTCTTCCCGATACCCAAAATGCGCGACCAGCCGAAAGATGCCTTGCGGGCGGCGCTGCAATTCGATGCGCTCTTCATCGAGCACCCTCGGCACATCATCAAAGATCACGGTCAGGAATACCGTCTGCTCGTGCGCGACCTTGTTGTGCTTGAGGTTGTGCAGAAAGCTCGCCGGATATCCCAGGGTGTTGGAGCTGAAAAAGACCGCACTGCCTGAAACCCGAGTGACATCACTGAGGTCGAGATTCAGGTCATCGATATGGGGGTCGTAATTGAGGGCTTCCTTGCGGGCCCGCATGATCTCGGTGCCACGCCGCCAGGTGGTCAGCGCGGTGAACATCAGCGTGGCCACGACGAGCGGGAACCATCCGCCATCGGCCACCTTGCTGATATTGGCGGAGAAAAAGAAACCCTCCAGAACCACAAAGACCAGCAGCAGGGGCAGCAGCATGAGCATGCGCTGCGAAGGACTCAGCCAGAGTGTCACGCCCAGCAGCAAGCTGCCGATCAGCAGGTCACCCGACACCGCCACACCATAGGCTGCAGCCAGATTGCTCGAGGACTTGAAGGTCAGCACCAGCATCACCACAGCCACCAGCAGCATCCAGTTGATCACCGGAATATAGATCTGACCCGAGGACGTCTCGGAGGTGTGCAACACCCGCAGACGCGGCAGGTAATTGAGGCGCGATGCCTGCTGGGTGACCGAGAACGCGCCTGAAATGGTCGCCTGAGACGCAATCACGGTGGCCAGAGCCGATAACGCAATCAGTGGCCACAGCAAGGCATCGGGCGCCAGCAGAAAGAAAGGATTGCGAATCGCCTCAGGATCGCGCAACACCAGGGCACCCTGACCAAAGTAATTGAGCATCAGGCAAGGAAACACCAGCACAAACCAGGTGATTTGAATCGGCTTTCGGCCGAAGTGACCGAGGTCGGCGTAGAGCGCCTCAGCGCCGGTGAGGGTCAGAAAGACGGCGCTCAGGGCGATGAAGGTCCAGCCGGGATGCTCGAGCGCGAATCGCAGGGCATGAATGGGATTGATGGCCCCCAGAATCTCGGGGGTCTGCACGATGCTCGCAATACCCAGCGCGGCCAGCACCGTGAACCACACCAGCATGACCGGCCCGAAGAGCGCCCCCACACTGGCCGAGCCCTTGCTCTGGAGCATGAAGAGCCCCACCAGAATGACCAGCGCTATGGGAAGCACCAGACGCTCCAGCCCCGGCGCCTTGACGGTAATCCCTTCAACAGCCGAGAGCACCGAGATCGCGGGAGTGATCACTGCATCGCCATAAAACAGCGACGCTGCGAAAACCCCGAGTGCGCTGACCGCCCAGATCATTCGCGGGCTCTGGCGGGCCAATGCCAGCGCATTGGTGAGCAAAGCCAGCACACCCCCCTCCCCCCGATTGTCGAACCGCAGGATGACCAGAACGTACTTGATCGAGACGATGATCGTCACGGCCCAGAACATCATCGACAGCACCGGAAATACCTTGTCGGGGGTCAGTGGCAAGCCATGCGGCTGTGCAAACGCCTCTTTGAAGGCGTAGAGCGGGCTCGTGCCGATGTCACCGAACACCACACCCAGCGCACCGAGCATCAGCGCGCGCAGGGGTTGAGCATGGGGCGCACTCATCAGGCTGTTTGAGGTCTTGACGCTTTGGCGAAGGAGGACGCTCGGAAGGACTCGATGGTGACGGGCCGAAGTCCGAAGCCCTTGTTGCTGGACACCACAGCGCAGGCTGCTGGCGGAGGGAGGGGGATTCGAACCCCCGAAGGGCTATTAACCCTTACACGCTTTCCAGGCGTGCGACTTCAACCGCTCATCCACCCCTCCGGAACCCGCGATTGTATCGCAGCATGGCTGCGCTCGCATGCCGTAGGCTGCGCACGACAGGAGAAAGCAAAAGGGCAAAAAAAACCCGGGCATCAAGCCCGGGTGGGATGACACACCCCGGGATCACCGGGGCGGACTTGACCGACACATCGTGCGTGTCAGCGACTCCTGGTCATGTTAAGGCCTCGCTCGAGGCCTTGTTATTCAGTCAATCCGTTTTCTGCGCAATCAGGCAGCCTTCAGATTCGGATAGCGGACGTTTTCAACCAGATCCTGGATCTTCTGCGACGGAGCCGGGGTAATGAGGCTCACCAGCAGGATGACCGCAAAGCCCAGAGGCACACCGAACACACCAGCGGCGATCGGCTGAATGTCCCACCACAGATTGGTGACCGGTACCGAACGCGCCGTGCCGAAGAAGACTTCGCGCAGCCAGACCTGGGTGGTGATCATGTAGTAAAACGTGGTGCCAACACCGGCCAGCATGCCCAGTGATGCGGCAATACCGGTGGTGCGCTTCCAGAAGACCCCCAGCACCAGGGCCGGGAAGAATCCGGCAGCGGCCAGCGAGAAGGCCGCAGACACCAGGAACAGAATGTCCGCAGGCTTTTGCGCCGCCACGAGAGCCGCCAGAGCCGCCACGATCAGCAGGAGGATCTTCGAAAGCAGCACACGGCGGGCCGTGGGCGCATTCGGGTCGATCATCTTGTAATACAGATCATGCGACAGCGCGTTGGCGATCGTGAGCAGCAGGCCATCAGCCGTTGAAAGCGCCGCGGCCAGACCACCCGCTGCAACCATGCCCGAGATCACATAGGGCAGACCTGCGATCTCTGGCGTGGCCAGCACCACGATGTCTGCGCCGATGCTGATCTCGGCCAGCTGCACGATGCCGTCCTTGTTCACGTCCGTGATCGACAACAGCGTGGGATCGACCTTGGTCCAGGACTGGACCCAGGTCGGCAGGCTGCTGAAGGCCGTCCCCACCACATCGTTGTAGATCACGTACTTGACCAGGACCGCCAGCGCAGGCGCGGTGAAGTACAGCAGGAAGATGAAGAACAGCGACCAGGTCACCGAGGCGCGCGCGTCCTTGACCGACGGCGTGGTGTAGTAGCGCATCAGGATGTGCGGCAGCGCTGCCGTGCCCACCATCAGACAGAACACCAGGGCGAGGAAGTTGCGACGTGCGATGTCACGGGCGTTGTCATCCTTGCCCGGGAAGGCCTCGCCATGTCGCAGCGGCGGATTGGCGCGTGGCGCAACCGCACGATCCTTGCCCCACTGGGCCTTGGCTGCAGCCTCGTCCTTGAAGTACGCGCCCAGCGCATCTTCAGCGGCCTTGACCTTGGCAGCATCCGGCTCGGCGGCGCCTTTGGCCTCAGCCACTGCGGCTTCGAGCTTGGCCTTGCCATCGGCATAGGCCTTGGCAGGATCCTTGAGAGCCTCGGTGCCGGCAGCCGCGCGATCCTTGAAGATCTGGCGGACTTCCTTCTCCTTGGCATCGTCGATCAGCTTTTGCTCGATCGCCGTGACCTTCTCAAGCTGCTTGCCATACACCAGCTGCGGCACCGGCACACCGGTTTGCTTCACGGCCAGCCACACCACCGGGATCATGTAGGCGATGATCAGGATGATGTACTGAGCCACCTGGGTCCAGGTCACGGCCTTCATGCCGCCCAGGAACGAGCAGACCAGAATGCCCGCCAGACCCAGGAAGATGCCGATCGTGAAGTCCACGCCCGTGAGACGGGTGGTGATCAGACCCACACCATAGATCTGTGCCACCACATAGGTGAAGGAACACAGAATGGCGATCAGGATGCCGATGAAACGCGGCAGGTGGCCACCGTAACGCGCACCCAGAAAGTCAGGAATGGTGAATTCACCAAACTTGCGCAGGTAGGGCGCGAGCAGCAGCGCCACCAGCACATAGCCACCCGTCCAGCCCATGATGAAGGCCAGGCCGGAAAAGCCCTGAAGGTAAAGACCACCGGCCATGCCGATGAAGGAGGCTGCCGACATCCAGTCGGCCCCTGTGGCCATGCCGTTGAACACGGCAGGCACCCGGCGACCGGCGACGTAATACTCGTCGGCGTCGGTGGTACGGCTCATGATGCCGATGCCTGCATAGAGCAGCACAGTGGCGGCCAGGAACACATAGCCCATGGTCGTCCGTGACATGCCCATCTGTTCGGCGATCGCCAGCAGAGCGACGAAGATCACGAATCCGCCGGTGTACCAGCTGTAGACCTTTTTCAGCTGGCTGGTGAATGCTTTTTGGGATTGGGGTGCAGCGCTCATTCGATCTCCTCCTCATCCACGCCGTACTCCTTGTCCAGGTTGTTCATGGAGCGCGCGTAGTACCAGATGATCAGCAAATAAATGATCAGCGACCCTTGGGCTCCCATGTAGAAGCTGAAGGGCCAGCCAAAAAAGTTGAAGCTCAGATCACGGGCAAAGTAGCCCAAGACGAAGGTCGCAACGAACCAGACCAGCAGGAGCATGCCGGTGAGGTTGAGGTTTCTTCGCCAATACTCCTGGAGTTTGGCAGGGGCTTGCATGGAATCCTCCTGGGTGTGCCCGGTGGGCTTGTGGTGCTGCATGAACTGATCGGGCCTCAGGCCAGATCAGGGGGAAGGGGTGCACTGGTTTCGCGGGCCAGTTGCCGGGCGACCTGAGGCTCGAAGCCCGCCAGACGCTTGACCATCTCGGACACGCGCTCGGGCCGCTGCAGGCGGTGGTAAACATGACCGAGCTGATAAAAGCCAAACGGACTGAGCGGCTGCAATTCGATGTTGCGACGAAGCAGGGGAATGGCCTGCTCGAGCTGACCGGTCTTGATCAGCGAGAGCGCCTGACCGTAATAGGCACGATCGAGTTTTTCGTCCAGGGCCGATGCGCGCTGAAACGCGACGATCGCTTCAGCGTGGCGCTCGGCCTCTTGCAGCAGATAGCCCAGGTTGTACCAGGTGGCGGGCTGTTCGGCATCGAGTGCGAGAGACCGTTGCACGGCCTCGATGGCCTGATCCCGCTGGCCGAGTTCGGCCTGCAGATGCCCGACGGTGGCCTGGGCTTTGGCGTCTGTCGGGCGCGCGGCAGCAATCCGCTGCCAGTACTCCAGCGCCATGGCATCTCGCTTGAGCAGGCGTGACCACACCGCCATGTTCTTCCAGAACCAGATCGACAGAACCGATGCCTGCATCAGCGCACTCCTGCAACCTGGGGAATTGCAACCGCCAGGGCAAAGTAGATCCAGAACAACAGAAAGAAGGCCACCACCGGCACATGACGGTCGGCCACCCGCTCCGGTGTGATCCGGCGAACCACCCGGGTGACCGGGCTGGTGAGGAAGCGAAAGAAACGATAGACCGCGTTGTCTTCCTGACGCCCGAAACTCAGCAGATAGACCATGCCCTGACCCAGCAGCAGCAAGCCGGCATACATCACCAGCATCTGCAGCACGCCCAGCGCATTGACCATCAGCCTGTCTCCTTGTGAACCTGCTCTGCGCAATCAGAGCGATTGCTTGAGCTGCTCGAGAATCGCGGGATTCTCGAGGGTTGAGGTGTCCTGAGTGATCTCTTCGCCCTTGGCAATGGCGCGCAGCAGGCGCCGCATGATCTTGCCGGAGCGGGTCTTGGGCAGGTTGTCGCCAAAGCGGATGTCCTTGGGCTTGGCGATCGGTCCGATCTCCTTGCCGACCCAGTCGCGCAGATCCTTGGCCAGCCGGGTTGCAGCCGCCGCATCGGCAGGCCTTGCACCCTTGAGCACCACGAAGGCCACGATGGCCTCACCGGTGAGGTCATCCGGGCGCCCCACCACGGCCGATTCAGCCACCAGTGGATTGGCCACCAGCGCCGACTCGATCTCCATGGTGCCCATCCGATGACCGGACACATTCAACACGTCGTCGATGCGGCCCGTGATCGTGAAGTAGCCGGTGTCTTTGTTGCGAACAGCGCCATCGCCTGCGAGGTAATAGCCCTTGAGCTCCGGCGGAAAATAACTCTTCTTGAAGCGCTCCGGATCGCCCCAGATCGTGCGGATCATGGAGGGCCAGGGCTTTTTGACCACCAGAATCCCGCCCGTGCCGTTGGGCAGATCGCCACCCACTTCATCCACGATGGCCGTGGTGATACCCGGCAGCGGCAGCGTGCAAGAGCCAGGCACCAGGGGCGTTGCGCCCGGCAAAGGCGTGATCATGTGCCCGCCGGTTTCGGTCTGCCAGAAGGTATCCACGATCGGACACCGGCTTCCACCCACGTTCGTGTGGTACCACATCCAGGCTTCCGGGTTGATCGGTTCGCCGACCGAGCCCAACAGGCGCAGACTGCCCAGATCGTAGCGGCGAGGATGGGTTGCAGGATCGGTTTCGCTGGCCTTGATCAGCGAGCGAATGGCGGTGGGCGCCGTGTAGAAAATGCTCACCTTGTGGCGGGCGATCATTTCCCAGAAACGGCCCGCATTGGGATAGGTCGGCACACCCTCGAAGACCACTTCGGTGGCGCCACAGGCCAGCGGACCGTAGGCCACATAGGTATGGCCTGTGACCCAGCCCACGTCGGCCGTACACCAGAAGACATCCGACGGCTTGATGTCGAAGGTCCATTTCATGGTGAGCATGGCGTGCAGCAGATAGCCACCCGAGGAATGCTGAACGCCCTTGGGCTTGCCGGTGGAGCCCGAGGTGTACAGGATGAACAGGGGATGCTCGGCTGGCACCCAGACCGGATCGCAATGATCAGGCTGGCTGGCTTCGAGCTCATGCATCCAGCGATGCCGTGAATCCCAGCGGATGTCGCCGCCGGTGCGCCGATACACCACCACATGGCGAATGGCCTCGCATCCGCCCAGATCGAACGCCTCATGGACGGCCTGCAGCAACGGGAGCGCCTTGCCACCCCGGTACTGACCATCGGCGGCAAGCACCAGTGTCGCACCCGCATCCACGATGCGTTCCTGGAGGGATTTGGCCGAGAAGCCACCGAACACCACGGAGTGGGTGATGCCCAGACGGGCGCAGGCCTGCATGGCCACCACCGCCTCGATCGACATCGGCATGTAGATGATGGCGCGCTCGCCTTGCACGTGGCCCAGCGACTTCAGGCCATTGGCAAATCGACAGACCCGACGGTGCAGCTCACCATAGGTGATCGCAGTCACACTGCCGTCATCGGCTTCAAACAGGATTGCGGTCTTGTGCTCGGTGGGCGTACCCAGATGGCGATCCAGGCAGTTGTAGGACACGTTGAGCTCGCCATCATCAAACCACCTGAAAAACGGTGCCTCACTGGCATCGAGCGTTCGGCTGAAGGGCTTGTGCCAGAGCACCTGCTCGCGGGCGCGACGGGCCCAGAAACCTTCGTAGTCCTGCTCGGCTTCGGCGCAAAGCGCCCGATACTGATCCATACCGGCGATCGTGGCCTGGCTGGAAAACGCTGCGGGAGCAGGAAAAACACGGGTCTCGACGAGATTGGTCTCGATGCTGGCGGACATGGCGCGGGGCTCCGGACTCAGGCGGGGCGAACAGCTATGGCGAATTTGCAAGCCGAACGGTACCGACGGCGGCTTACAGTCGCCTTACGGTCAAAGCCAGCCGGTTGCCGATAGAATCAAGCCCCCTTCAAGGCCACCCCGTTCAACCTGCCCCTCAGGGCGCGGCTGAGCGCACTGCGCCACAACCACCACACACCATGCTGCCTCAACCGCGACAAACCAATTTTCTGGGCAACCTGATCTTCGCCAGCCGCTGGCTGCAGGTGCCGCTCTACCTGGGACTGATCGTTGCTCAGGGTGTCTATGTGGTGCTCTTCATTGAAGAGCTCATGCACCTGGTCGCGATCCTGTGGGATCCGAGCGTGCTCGACAGCACCGTTCAACGACTGGGCATCGCCGAGCGAAACAAGGAGACGGTCATCATGATCGTCGTCCTGTCTCTGATCGACGTGGTCATGATCTCCAACCTGCTGGTGATGGTGATTGTGGGCGGCTACGAAACCTTTGTGTCGCGCCTGCGACTTGAAAATCATCCGGATCAGCCCGAGTGGCTGTCCCATGTGAATGCCAATGTGCTGAAGGTCAAGCTGGGCACAGCCATCATCGGCATCTCCTCCATCCACCTGCTCAAGGTCTTCATCTCGGCAGGAACGTTGTCGGAGAAGACCCTGCTCTGGCAGACCATCATTCATGTGGTCTTCCTGATCTCTGCAATTGCCATCGCCCTGATCGACCGGATCATGGTGGTCCCTGCGGCCAAGCATGGCGCGGGCGGTACCCCCAGCGTCGGTAGCGGCAGTGGTGATGGCCGCAGCGGGACGCACTGAGCCCACGCCTGCACACCATCGACCGCAGCAAACCCGCTGCCCCCTCAACAAACCCGCTGATCCCTCAAAGCCGCAGGCCCGGCCTGCATCACAGGAACCCGTCATGTCCACAGTGATTCGCCAGCAAGACCTCATTGACTCGGTCGCAGCTTCACTGCAGTTCATCAGCTACTACCATCCGGCCGACTACATCCAGCACCTGGCCCGGGCCTACGAGCGTGAGCAAAGCCCGGCTGCGCGCGATGCCATCGCCCAGATCCTCACCAACTCACGCATGTGCGCTGAAGGCAAGCGCCCGTTGTGCCAGGACACAGGCATCGTCAATGTCTTCATGAAGATCGGAATGGATGTGCGCTGGGAAGGCTTTTCGGGATCCATCGAGGATGCCGTCAATGAAGGCGTGCGCCGCGGCTACAACGATCCGTCGAACACACTGCGCGCTTCGATCGTGGCTGACCCCCATTTCGATCGCAAGAACACCCGGGATAACACGCCCGCTGTGATTCACATGACCGTCGTGCCCGGCAATACGGTCGACATCACCGTGGCGGCCAAGGGCGGCGGTTCGGAGAACAAGAGCAAGTTCGTCATGCTCAACCCGTCCGATTCGATCATCGACTGGGTGATCAAGACCGTGCCGAGCATGGGCGCGGGCTGGTGTCCACCCGGCATGCTGGGCATCGGCATCGGTGGAACGGCCGAAAAGGCCATGCTGATGGCCAAGGAGTCGCTCATGGAGCCCCTGGACATGTCGGACCTGATCGCGCGTGGCCCTTCCAACCGGGTGGAAGAAATGCGCATCGAACTCTTTCAGAAGATCAATGCGCTGGGCCTCGGCGCCCAGGGACTGGGCGGCCTCACGACCGTGCTTGACGTCAAGATCGCCATGGCGCCCACGCACGCCGCTTCCAAACCGGTGGCCATGATCCCGAACTGCGCAGCGACCCGACACGCACACTTCGTGCTCGATGGCTCGGGCCCGGCCTATTGCGAACCACCCGCCCTGTCGGATTGGCCCGATGTGCACTGGGTGCCCAATACCCAGACCTCGCGCCGGGTTGATCTCGACACCCTGACCCCGGAAGAAGTGGCCTCCTGGACACCCGGGCAGACCCTGCTGCTCTCGGGGCGCATGCTCACCGGACGCGACGCTGCACACCAGCGCATCAGCGACATGCTGGCAGCCGGCCAGTCGCTGCCGGTGGATTTTCACAATCGGGTGATCTACTACGTGGGCCCGGTAGACCCCGTGCGTGACGAAGTGGTTGGCCCTGCCGGACCGACCACCGCCACGCGGATGGACAAGTTCACTGAAACCATGCTGTCAAAGACCGGACTGATCGCGATGATCGGCAAGTCCGAACGAGGACCGGTCGCGATCGAGTCGATCCGCAAGCACAAGCGGGCCTATCTCATGGCCGTGGGTGGTGCGGCTTACCTGGTCTCGAAGGCCATCCGCAACGCCCGCGTGCTGGCCTTTGAAGACCTGGGCATGGAGGCGATCTACGAATTCACCGTGCAGGACATGCCGGTCACGGTCGCGGTCGATGCCCAGGGCACCTCAGTGCACGAGACCGGGCCCAAGGAGTGGCAGGCCCGCATCGCCGGGATTCCCGTCAAGGTGGAGTAAAGCGCTGGCCCCATCCGCCATTGGGGCCGATGAATCAACCCAGCGCGGCGATGCCCGCGCGGGCGATCTGGGCGTCTTCGCTCGACTTCACACCCGAAACGCCCACGGCGCCAATCACCTGTCCGCCCACCACGATGGGCACGCCGCCTTCGAGCATGCCCTGCAGCAGAGGAGCGGACAGAAAAGCCGTGCGGCCGTCATTGATGATCTTTTCATAGACCCCGCTGTCACGCTGACCCAGCGCCGCGCAACGCGCCTTTTCGGGAGCGATGTAGGCGGAGATCGGTGCCACACCATCGAGCCGTCGCAGGGCAAGCAGATGGCCGCCGTCGTCGCAGACCGCGATCGTGACCGGCCACTGGTTGCTCTGCGCCTCAGCCGTGGCGGCCTCCAGGATGCGGGTGACATCGGCGGCTTGAAGAACGGATTTGGTGATCATCAGACAAACTCCTTGAGAACGTAGAAAAAGCGAGAACGGGCAGTCAGCCGATCACTGCGGGATCGCGACCTTCGCTTCGGGCCCGAGCGTGGCCACGCTCCACGTCAATGCCACGCCGCAACCACAGGCCCAGAACAAACGACACAC
>JBKCEY010000303.1:0-2913 GCA_046304115.1 Burkholderiales bacterium
GATGTATTCGTCGCGCGGGCACAGGATCCGATCGTGGTGGCCAAGCAGCCCGATGGCTTTCTGTATTCGGGCATGCGGCTCACGATGCAGCCCTGGCCCTGGCTGGAGATCGGCCTGTCACGCGGGTTTCAGGCCGGTGGCACGGGGCGCCCGAGCGGCGTTCGCAATTTTGTGAAGGCGTTTTTCGGGCAGGAGGTGAATCAGGATCCCGACTCACCGTTCATCGATTCGAGCGCTCAGATCGCAGGCTATGACTTCAGGCTGCGGTGCCCGCAGTGGATCTCTTCGGTGGTGGGGTCGTGCGCGGCCTACACGCAATGGATGGGCGAGGATGCAGCCGGCACGGTGCCCCTGCCCTTCAAGTTCATGAGCCTGTGGGGCATCGAGAGCACGTATGGCCAGGGGCGCTATCGGGTGGTGCTGGAGTATGTCGACACCAATGCCTACAGCCTGCCCTGGGACGACAAGCCCACCTTTCCAGGCTATGTGAACGGCGTGTATCAACAGGGTTACACACAAGGGGCGCGCTGGCTTGCGAGCCCGATGGGCTCAGGGGCCCGGGTCTTCACGCTGGGCTGGATGGATGCGCAGGCACGCCGTCAGGTGCGGGTGCACTCGGGCAATACTGTCTCGGGCATCGGTGCCTATTCACCCGGCGTGAATGCGCCACGGGGTGATCTGCTGGGTGTGCAGGCCAGCCAGAGTTTTGTGTGGCAGGGGATGACCATCACGCCCGAGGCCTCATGGGTGAGACTCGATGAGGGTCAGGACCAGCGTGCCAGCAAGCGCGAGAACGTCCGGCTCGGTGTGAACGTGGCGGTACCCCTCGGGTGGTGATCATGCTCTCAAGAAAGATGGCAATGAAAAACAAATTTTTCCAGTTCAAGTTCAAGACGAATCCCGCCATGGCGTTCGCCGCAGCCCTGGTGGCACCGCTCGCCCTGACCTCAAGCCCTGTGGCCCATGCAAGTGATCGGGCCGAGCGTGTGGGTGATGTCTTGGCGGTGGGTCTGCCGCTGCTGGCGGCTGGGCTCTCGCTCAACGAAGGCGATACCGGGGGCTTCTGGCAACTCGCCCGCAGCGAAGCCCTCACGGTGGGCAGCATTCTGGTGCTCAAGGAGGTGGTGCATTCCACCCGCCCCAATGGGCGCGATGACAAGAGCTTTCCGTCGGGGCATTCAGGCATCGCCTTTGCGGCGGCCCATCACATTCAGATGAAGCATGGCGCGAGCTGGGGCCTGCCCGCCTATGCGCTGGCGGGCGTGGTGGCCTGGTCGCGGGTGGATGCGCGCGAGCATCGCTGGCGCGATGTGATCGCGGGTGGCGCAATCGGTGTGCTCAGCACGGCCTGGCTGTCGGCACAAGACACCCGCGTGGGCCGAAGTGCCGAAGACCTGCGACGCACCCGCTGGGTGCTCCTGCCCGATACCCGGGGTGGCGTGCATCTGGCGGCGACGGGCCGCTTCTGACGCGAATGGACTCAAGCTCGTACCGTCTGATGCGCATGCGGTCTGTGGGTCGCGTCGAGACCGACGTTCAGCCGCCGATGGCGAGCGCTTGCCGATGAGCTGGTTCGAGGCTCGTGTGCGCAGCTTTGGCCATGCCTTTCGGGGCCTGGGCGATCTGCTGCGCACGCAACCGCATGCCCGCATTCATCTGGTGGCCACGGTGGTGGTGGTGGCGGCCGGGCTGATCAAGGGGCTGGATCGGCTCGAGTGGGCACTGATTGCGCTGGCGATTGCCGGAGTCTGGACGGCTGAAGCCATCAACACCGCGATCGAAGCGGTCGTGGACCTGGCGAGCCCACAGTGGCATGAGCTGGCGCGACGTGCCAAGGATGTTGCTGCAGCTGCAGTTCTGCTGGCTGCGCTGGGTGCGGTGGGGGTGGGGGTGGCGGTGTTTGTGGGTTGAGCGGGCGATCCCCCTGGAAAGCCCGCGGCTTGAGGAGCACCCTTTCTTTTGAAGGAAAGGATCTCCGGACATGACGCGGTCTTGACTTAAGGATTCTTCCGCCGTCTGGCCCAGTCGATCTGCTGCTCACGAGGCCAGATCACCATGTAGTTTTTGGGTTGGTATCGCCCCTGTTGATACAAGGCCCTTCTTGTCTCAGACCGGAACAGCGCATTGTTTGTCGTCTGCGAGTCTGTTCCGTTGTAGAGGAAAACAGCCCCTCCCTCTCTGGGTTGTCGGTTGAAGAGGCGTGGGCTGACCTGCTCGAGTGCAGGGTCCTCCAACCAACTCGACCCGATCGTGCCGAGCAATTCGGGATACCGCTCAAGAAGTTCAGCGCCACACAGGTACATCTCGGTTCGACCGGCTTCGTTATCCATTTTCCCCAGTTCGAAGTCGTGCAGATGCGTCTGGATATAAGGTCTGAATCCGCCTAATCGGAGAATCAGCAAAAAACGCCTCGGCGCATTGCTCAGTCCAGCAACCCACAGGGTTCTGCGAGGAATTCCCTGCCCAAGTTCACCGACCCTCTGTCCGAAGCTCAACAGCCTGAACGAGACCAGTCCGAGTTCTTTCTGGAACAAATCTGATTCGGGGGTCAACCAGTCATTTGTCCCGGGTTGATTGTCGGCGATCCTTATGAGGCTTGTCTCATGATGACGTCGAACCCTGGGGGGTAGCTCTTGCAGCGACTTGGAGGACAGAGCGCTACGGGCTCCAAGGGTCAGCGCACAGCGCAACAGATCCGCAGCACAGTCTTCGCCGAGCCTCGACCGCGCATCACTGTAGATCTGCAAAGAACTCGACGGCAGAATTTTGTATGAACCGACCTGGGGCGCCTGCTGAACAGCGCCAAGAAAGGTTCGTGCCATCTCTTGAATTTCATTACGCCCTGTCACACATGAGTTCCTTTCGGTGCTTTAGCCGATACGCGGCTGCCCGGCACAGGCGATGCCACTCCTT
>JBKCEY010000304.1:0-15750 GCA_046304115.1 Burkholderiales bacterium
CCGCCGTGGTCGGGGGGATGGGGTGTATTCTTGACTGTGGGGAATGGGGCCGGAAAAAGTACTCGACAACGTAATCCACAAAGGACTCGACGAAGGCTTAAAAACGACCGTGAAGAGGGATGACTTACCATCAAGCATACCCATCAAGAACGATCACCCGAATCCGGAGACCTGCCATGACCGCACTGGCGTTTGACACAGCCCTGCTCGACCCCGAAGTCCTGATCGATCGGGCGGGCCGATTTGCCCGCGAGGTGGTCGCACCCCAGGTGAGCCGCTGGGAGCGGGAGCGTCGCATCGGGCGCGAAGCGATTCGCGAGGCGGCGCGCCTCGGTCTGTGCGCCATCGAGGTGCCGCGCGAGCACGGTGGGCTGGGCCATCCCTATTCGGTCAAGTGCCGCATCGCCCAGACCATGGCGGCGGTGGACTATGCCTTTGCCTTTTCGCTCATCAATACCCAGAACGTGGCCAACAAGCTGGCCCGCGAGGCACCGGCACGGATTCGCGACCGCACGGTGCCGGCTCTGATGGCGGGCGAGATCATCGGCTGTACCGCGCTCACCGAGCCCCATGCCGGATCGGATTTCAGCGCCATCAACACCCAGGCCCGGCCGATCGCGGGCGGCTGGCAGCTCGATGGCCGCAAGGCCTGGATCACCAATGCCAGCGAGGCGGATGTGGTGGTGATGTATGCCCAGACCGAGCCGGGATCGGCTGCGCGCGGGGTGGCTGGATTTTTTGTGGATCTGCATCGCACGGGCGCCCATCGCGAGCCCGCCTATGCCCTTACGGGCCAGCATGCGATCGGTTCGGGCGGATTTCGCCTCGAGGGATACCAGGCAACAGACGACGAAATGCTGCAGCCCGCCGGCAAGGCCTTCAAGGCCGCCATGGCCTCCATCAATGGGGCACGCACCTATGTGGCCGCCATGTGTTGCGGGATGGTGGGCGAGGCCTTGCGGGTGGCCAGTGAATATGGGGAGCGCCGCACTGCGTTCGGCAGTCCCCTGTCGGGGCATCAGGGCTGGCGCTGGCGTCTGGCCGAGGCAGGCAGCGAACTGGCCGCCTGCCAGATGATGGTCAATGCGGCTGCTGCGCGCATCGATGCTGGCCAGGATGCCCAACTGATCGCTGCCCAGGCCAAGTTGCTCGCCACCCGCATGGCTGATCGCCAGATCGCGGCGCTGGCCCAGGCGATGGGCGCCGAAGGCCTGCGCGAGGAGCATCCCTTTGGACGCCACGCGGTGGGTGCACGGGTGGCCAATTTCACGGATGGCTCGACCGAGATGCTGCTCGAGCGCATCGCCACCGCGATGCGGGCCGTCGTCTGAGCGCCGTGCCACGTTCTGGCAATACCCGGGGCATCTGGCTGATGGTGGCGGCCATGGCCTGCTTCATCATCAACGACGCCATCATCAAGCAAGTCAGTGAGAACCTGCCTGCTGCGCAGCTGATTTTCATGCGCGGCATGATGGCCAGCCTGCTGGTGCTGCTGGTGGCGCGCGCGACTGCCGTGCCCATCCGGATGAAGGAACTGCGACATCCCTGGGTCACCGGTCGGGCGGTGGTCGATTGTCTGGCCACCTTCGGCTATCTCATTTCGCTCTTTCATCTGCCGATCGCCAATGCCACCGCGATCAACATGGCCGCGCCGCTCTTCATTGCCGCGATTGCGATTCCCATGCTGGGCGAGCGGGTCGATGCCCGCCGCTGGATGGCGATCGGGGTGGGCTTTGCCGGCGTCGTGCTGATCGTGCAGCCCCAGGCCGAGGGCTTCAATGTCTATGCCCTGCTCTGCCTGGGCGCCACCTTCATGCATGCACTGCGCGACCTGGCCATGCGGCGCATTCCGCGCACCACGCCATCGCTGGCGGTCACCTTTGCCACCTCGATCACGGTCACTGTCGTCGCGGGTGTCGTGACCCTGGTGCAGGGCTGGGTTGAGCCATCCGCCGACTCCATCCTGTGGCTCGCCGTGACCTCGGTGTTTCTGGCCAGCGCCTATCACCTGATCGTGGCCAGCACGCGCAGCGGCGACCTCTCGGCGATTGCGCCCTTTCGCTACAGCGGACTGCTCTTTGCGCTGGTGCTGGGCTGGGCAATCTGGGGAGATGTGCCCAACCTGATGGCCTGGTGCGGCATTGCCCTGTTGATGGGCGCAGGCCTGGATCTGCTCGCCCGCGAGCGCGCCGGCAAGACCTGAGGGCTGATGCGCAAGGCTTCGGCGCCTGTGTGCCGGGCACGGGTCGAGCCCGATCCGGGGGGTTGCGTCAGGCAGGGCAGGGGTCGATCAAGGCGAGCCACTTGTGCGAGCATTGCGCCATGAACGCGCCCCTTTCTGCATCCCTGCCCGTGGCCGCCCATGCGCCGACGGAATATGTCCGCCCGGCTTACCTGAACATCGGTGAATCCATCGTTCGTGAACTGGGCCGCATGATGAGTCAGCCCGGCATGCTCGCCCTGGCCGGCGGCTATCCGGGGCCCGATCTCTTTGATCGCGACGGCCTGATGGAGGCGTCGCAGGCGGCGCTTCGCGACAGCACCGTGGCCAGCCTGCAGTACGGACCCAGCGAAGGCCAGGCGGCGCTGCGCGAGGCGATCTGCGGCTGGATGGCCGAGGCCGGCACCACAGTTCATCCTGATGATGTGCTGGTGACCTCCGGTTCTGCCCAGGGATTCGATCTTCTGGTGCGCACGCTGATGCAGCCGGGCGATTGTGCCCTGCTCGAGCGGCCCACCTACACCGGCCCGATCCGGGTGCTTCAGGTGGCGGGTGCCCGCACCCTGACCGTGGGAGTGGATGCCGAGGGCCTGAAGGTCGACGAGCTCGAGGCGATGCTCAGGGACCCGGCCCTGCCGCGGCCCAGGCTGGTTTACGTCGTGCCGACCTTTGCCAATCCGAGTGGCGCCACCATGACCCGGGCACGGCGCATCCGGCTGCTTGAGCTGGCCGTGGAGCATCGCTTCGTGATTGCCGAGGACGATCCCTATGGCCGGCTTCGCTTTGCCGGCGAGCCCGAGCCTCATCTGCTGGCGCTGACCGATGAAGTTCCCGGCTCAAAGCCCTGGGTGGTGCATCTGGGCAGCTTTTCGAAAGTGATCGCACCGGGTCTGCGAGTGGCCTGGCTGATTGCAGAGCCGGGCCTGCGTCGGGCCTGCATGATGGCGCGCCAGCTCGATGACATCTCCAACCCGGGTTTTACTCAGGTGACCGTGCAGAAGTACCTGCAGGCAGGGCGTCTCACCGCCCGCATGCCGGTGATTGTCGAGGCTTACCGTGCCCGAGCCACAGCCCTGCGCGAGGCGCTCGATGAGCATCTGGCGGGTGAACTCGACATGCACTTTCCGCAGGGTGGCATGTTTGCCTGGGGTCGGCTGCGCCGGCAGGCCAGTGCAAGGGATCTGCTGCCACTGGCGCTCGAGGAGAAGGTCACCTTTGTGCCGGGCGATATCTACTTCGCAGACAGCCCCGACCCGGCCGCGTTGCGGCTGTCGTTTTCGACACCGACCCCGGATCAGATTCGCGAGGCGGTCGCCCGGCTCGGGCGCGCCGTGCGCCGACTCTAGAACCTACGCGCCTGACCCGCAGAACACACGCGCCTGACCCGCACTGACCCCCGGCCTGTCAAAGGCCATTGAACCCATCCATGCGCTGGCCGACAGGCCGGACCGCGATAGCCCAGGAGCCCTTGCCATGACCTTTCTTCAACGTCGCTCGCTGCTGCGGGCTGCTCCCGCGCTGTCTTTTGCCAGTCTGGCGGCGCCGGCTGGCCAGGCCCGCGCCCAGGAGGCCTGGCCCACCAAGGCCGTCACCCTGATCGTGCCGCAGGCTGCGGGTGGAGCCAACGACACGGTGGCCCGGGCCTTCGCCCAGCGGCTCTCCGCCGCCATCGGCCAGCCCGTAGTGGTCGAGAACCGTGCCGGCGCAGGTGGCAATGTGGGTACGGCTGCTGCGGCCCGTGCGGCGAAGGACGGCCATACCCTGATGCTCACCGCCCAGAGTGCGCAGACCATCAATCCGGCGCTCTATCGCAACCCGGGTTTTGATCCGATCAAGGACTTCGAGCCGGTCATGACGGTAGCCACGGCGCCTTACCTGCTGGTGGCGCATCCGAAGTTTCCGGCCAATACCCTCAAGGAACTGATCGAGTACGCCAAACCCAGGCCGGGTCGCATCGACTATGCCTCGGCCGGCAACGGCACGCTCAACCACCTGCTCGGCGTGATGCTCAACCAGCGCGCAGGCCTGCATCTGGTGCACATCCCCTATCGCGGCGCCGCGGCCGCAGCCACCGATGTGGTGGCGGGTCAGGTACCGATCACCTTTGGCAGTTTTCCGGGGGTGATGCCCTTTGTAAAAAGCGGTCAGCTCAAGGTGCTGGGCGTAGCGACCGAAAAGCGCACGCGTCTGGCGCCGGAGCTACCCACCCTGCATGAGTCGCTGCCAGGGCTCCATGCGAACTCCTGGTATGGCCTGTTTGCACCGGCCGGAACGCCGCGCGCCGTTGTTGAACGCATTGCCGAGCAGGGTAATCGTGTGATTGCTCAGCCCGATTTTGGCGAGCGTCTGGGCGGGCAGGGTGCCGAGGTGTCGGGCAGCACGCCCGCCGAGCTCGCCCGACTGCTGCAGGATGAACTGAAACTGTGGGCCGGAATCGTGAAGGCCTCGGGGGCCACCATCGACTGATCAGGCCGCCAGGGCCCGCATCTGAACGATCAGATCGGCCTTGCCTTCAAAGCCGATACCCGGAAGATCGGGAAGCACCACATGGCCCTCGTGCACCTGCACGCCATCCGGAAATCCGCCATAGGGCTGGAACAGATCGGGATAGCTCTCGTTGCCACCCAGACCCAGGCCTGCGGCAATGGCGAGCGACATCTGATGGCCGCCATGCGGAATGCAGCGTGCGGGCGACCAGCCGTAGTCCTTGAGCATGGCGAGCGTGCGCAGGTATTCGACCAGACCGTAGCTCAGCGCACAGTCGAACTGCAGCCAGTCGCGGTCAGGGCGCATGCCACCATGCCGGATCAGGTTGCGCGCATCCTGCATTGAAAAAAGATTTTCTCCAGTGGCGAGCGGCCCGCCGTAGGCCTCGGCAAGCCGAGCCTGCAGCTCGTAATCCAGCGGGTCGCCTGCCTCCTCGAACCAGAAGAGCGGGTAGTGCGAGAGCGCCTTGCCATAGGCAAGCGCGGTGGGCAGATCAAAGCGGCCGTTGGCATCTACCGCCAGTTGCTGGCCCGGCCCCAGCAGGCGCAGCACGCTTTCGATGCGCTCGCAGTCTTCAGCGAGTGAGGCGCCGCCAATCTTCATCTTGACCACGGTATAGCCGCGATCGATATAGCTCCGCATTTCGGCGCGCAGCCCGTCCAGACCCTTGCCCGGGTAGTAGTAGCCGCCTGCCGCGTAAACGAAGACCCGCGGGTTGGCCTGGCCGCTTCCGTAGCGCTGCGCGAGCAACGTGTGCAGGGGCTGTCCGGCAATCTTGGCCACGGCATCCCAGACCGCCATGTCGATGGTGCCCACCGCGACCGAGCGCTCGCCATGACCACCCGGTTTTTCGTTGACCATCATGCGCGCCCAGACCTTGTGCGGATCAAGGTTGGCCCCTGTTTCATCGAGCAGCGATTCAGGGGCGGCCTCGAGCACGCGCGGCGCAAAGCGCTCGCGAATGAGTCCGCCCTGGCCATAGCGGCCATTGGAGTTGAAGCCGTAGCCGATCACGGGCCGGCCGTCGCGAATCACATCGGTCACCACGGCCACCAGGCTGAGGTTCATGCGCGAGAAATCGATGTAGGCGTTGCGGATGTCCGACTGGATCGGCCGGGTGGATTCCCGGATGTCGACGATTTTCATGGGCGGCGAGTGGTTTCGGGCGGGCCCGTGAGGCTCGGGCGTGCTACGTTATTCGACTGATTGTGATTGCAGGACGCGTCTCATGCCCGGTTTTGACACTTCGACCCTGGTCCTCATCGTGCTGGCGGTGCTGGTGGTGGTTGCCATCAAGGCAGCGGTCAAGATTGTGCCCCAGTCCGAACACTGGCTGGTCGAGCGGCTGGGCCGCTATCACCGCACCATGGAAGCCGGCCTGCATCTGCTGGTACCTTTTTTCGAGGCGGTGCGTCACAAGGTGCCGGTGCTGGAGCGGCAGTTGCCGCCCAGGCCCATCAATGCCATCACGCTCGACAACGTCACGATTGCGGTCTCACTGGCGGTGCTTTACCGGATCTCGGAGGCGGCCAAGACCATGTACCGCATCGACAATGTCGATGACGCCATCCTGACGCTCGTCAATGGCACGGTGCGAAGCGTGATTGGCCAGACCGATCTCGATGGCGTGCAGTCCAACCGGCGTCAACTCTCCGAGCAGATCGAGAACGATCTCCTGGCGGTGTCTCAGGAGTGGGGCATTGTGCTGACCCGGGTGGAGATCCTTGAGGTGGATGTCGATGCCGAGACCCGCCAGGCCATGCAGCTGCAGCTCAACGCCGAGCGCAACCGGCGTGCCGTGGTGCGCGAGGCCGAGGGCAAGAAGCAGGCGACCGAACTGGATGCCGATGCCCAGCTCTATGCCGCGCAAAAGCAATCCGAGGCCATCAAGATCCGGGCCGATGCCGAGGCCTATGCAGTGTCGGCAGTTGCCCGTGCGATCGCCGATGGCGGCGACAGCGCGGTGGAGTTCGAGGTGCGCAAGTTGCAGGCGGCTGCCGTGCAGGAGCTTGGCAAGGGCAGCAATGCCAAGCTGGTGCTGGTGCCCTCCGATGTGCTGAGTGGTCTGAGCGGTGCGCTCGGTCGAATCGCCAGCAAGCTCTGATCCCGGCACGACGGATTCCCACCAACCACGGACCCACCAAGACTCAACCCATGCAGGCCTGGCAGATCAGTCTCATTGTGGCGGCGCTCCTGGCGATCGCCGAAGTGCTTACCCTGTCGTTCATCCTGCTGGGATTTTCGGTGGGCATGGCCCTGGTGGCCCTGCTGCAGTTTCTGGGCGATGGCTATTCTGCGGTGCGCGACATCTCGGTCTTCGCGGTTGGTTCACTGATTGCCACGCTCGTCTTTCGGGCTGTGTTTCGTCGGCGCAGTGACCAGTCCAGCGCGAAAGACGATGATGTGAACCGGTATTGACGCAAAGGTAGGGGGTCGCAGCAGCAGTACCCGAGCCTTCAGTACTAACGCTTCAGATCACTTGTTCTGCGCCGACCGGATCGCCAGAATGGCGACGTTCGTTCTTGAGGGGTCTCCATGACACGCGTTGAACTTGAGTTATCTGAAGATCTCGCCTCAGCAGTCAGCCAGGCCTTTCCTGGGGCTCCGCTAGAGTCTGGCGTGATCGAGACATTAAGGAATGTGTTCAGGCCCGACCATCCAAGCCCTGTACCGGATCATCGGTCTGTTGTGGCAATCGATTTGATTCTCGCGCGTTCACCCAGGCGGCCGTTTGTGACGGAAGCGCAATTCAGGGCAGTACGCAATGCGGGACGGCGCTGATTGGCGCAAAACCGATGATTGAGTTGGTGGTGGATGCGAGTGTTGCGGTCAAATGGTTCGTGAGAGGTCAATGGGCGACATCGGAGGGGAATGTCGATGCAGCGCTCGATTTGTTGAGAAGCTGCCGAAGTGGTCGCGTACGTTTTGTTCAGCCAGCACATTTTCTGGCTGAGGTTGCGTCAGTGCTGATTCGGCTGACGCCCGACACAGCCCAGGACGATGTTCGGCTCCTATCCGAAGCGGGCATGGAGTGGTGCTCTCCGGGCGAATCAATGGCCGATGCAATGCGACTGGCTCATCAGACTCAACACCATCTTTTCGACACCGCCTATCACGCGCTTGCCTTTCAGAGGAAAGGCGCCTTCCTGATCACCGCAGATCGCAGGTACTTTCAAAAAGCCGCCTCGCTCGGGCGATTGCTTTGGCTAGAGGATTGGCGTCGTGTTTTCGAGTAAACCCGTCAGCACTCAGGACTGACACGCATGCGCCTGCTGCACACCGCCGACTGGCATCTGGGTCGCCAGTTGTTTGGCCAGTCCCTGATCGATGATCAGGATGATCTGCTCGATCAGCTGGTCAGGCTGGCCGTTGATGAATGCGTGGATGCGGTCCTGATCGCGGGCGATGTCTATGACCGGGCCGTGCCGCCAGCCGATGCCGTGACCTTGCTCGATCGCACGTTGAGCCGCCTGGTCGTCGATGCGCGCATTCCGGTGGTGCTGATCGCGGGTAACCATGACAGCGCCGAACGGATTGGCTTTGGCGGTCGCATTCTGGCCGATCACGGTCTCATTGTGCGCGGCACGCTCGGCGATCTGTCCGCGGTCAGACTGCAGGATGGACAGGGCACGGTTGCCATTCATCCATTGCCGTATGCCGAGCCGGTTCAGGTGCGGGCGTTGCCTGATGATTCCAACCCGACCGCGTCGGTCCACGACCATGCCGAGGCCATGGCCAGCCTGCTTGCGCGGATACGAGTCCATCAGCGTGCTCATGAGCGTCAGGTGCTCGTGGCCCATGCCTTTGTCGCGGGTGGCACCGAGAGTGATTCCGAGCGGCCGTTATCGGTCGGGGGCAGTGGCGCGGTGCCCCCAGCCCTGTTCACAGGCTTTCATCATGTGGCTCTGGGGCATCTGCATCGGGCTCAGTCGGTCGGAGCCTCGCATATCGCCTATTCGGGCTCACTCTTCAAGTACTCCTTCGATGAGAGCGATCACACCAAGAGCGTGTCGATCATCGAACTCGATGCACAGGGTGGCAGTCAGGTGCGCCGTGTGCCGCTGTCGTTGCGCCGTGATGTGCGGGTGATTCGTGCGAGCTTTCAGGAGCTGCTCACACAGCCCGAGCGCTTCGGTGCCCTCACTGACTACCTGTGCGCGCAGCTCACCGATGCGGGCCCGGTGCTCGACGCCATGGCGCGTCTCAAGCAGGTCTACCCACACCTCCTTCTCCTTCAGTTCGATGCCGCCCGGCATCAGGCTCAGACCGAGGGGCCGAGAGCCGGATCGCAGGCCCATCGTCGCCAGCCCCTCGACATCTTTGCGGCCTTTGCCGAACAGATCACAGGGACACCGGTCAGCGATGAGGCGCGTGCCTGCATGGTCAGTGCGATCGAGCGTTTGCAGGTCGAGGATCGCTCATGAGACCGTTGCGCCTCGAAATGCAGGCCTTCGGCCCCTTTGCCCGCCAGCAGGTCATCGATTTCAGAGAGCTCGGCAACAAGACCTTCTTTCTGATTCACGGGCCCACCGGCTCGGGCAAGACCACCGTGCTCGATGGCCTTTGCTTTGCCTTGTATGGCGACGCGTCGGGGGGCGAGCGCGAGCCGCGCGACATGCGCAGCCATCATGCGCCGGCCGATGTGCTCACCCAGGTGGAGTTCACCTTTTCGCTGGGCGATCAGCAGTATCGGGTCAGGCGTATGCCCGAGCAGCGGCGGCCAGCGCGCCGTGGTGGCAAGGAGGCGACCCAGATCAAGGAGGCCGAGCTGATTGCGCTGTCGGATGGCCGCGTGCTGGCTGCACGCTGGGAGAAGGTCACCGCTGCGGTCGAGGATCTGCTCGGCCTGAACAGTCAGCAGTTTCGTCAGATCATCCTGTTGCCACAGGGCCGGTTTTTCGAGTTTCTCAAAAGCAGCTCTGCAGATCGCGAGCGTATCTTGCAGACCCTGTTTGGTACCGAGTTCTACAAGCGCATCGAGCAATGTCTGAAAGACGATGCTCAGGTGGCCGAGCGTGAAGCCGCTGCGGTCTTGCAGGCGCGCCAGACCCTGCTTGAACAGGCGCAGGTCCCGGATTCCAGCGCGCTGGCCAATGAACTCGTTCGATGCGAGCAGCACGTGTCTGATGCGCGGCTGATCCAGCGCTCGGCGCAGTTGGCCCTCGAGCAGTCGCAGGCCGCGCTGTCCGCGGGCCGCCTGACCGTGTCGCGACTCGATGAACTGGCGCAGGCCCGCAGCGCCCTGGATGGGCTGGTCGCCGCCGAGCCCCAGCGCATGCAACGCGAGCAAACGCTGCAGCGCGCCCTGTCGGCCGCAGCCTTGCAGCCCGAAGTGCTCGCGGCGGCTCAACTTCGGATGCAGGCTGAGCAGGCGGTCCAACAGGTGCTCGAGCTGCACACCCGTCACACGCAGGCCGTGCAGCAGGCGCAAGCGGCTAGGCAGGCCCGCGAGACGGCGCTGGCTCGCGTGTCCGAGCGCGATGGTCTGGCCGCGCAAGCCCTGGAGATGCAGCGATTGATTGAGCGGGTGCAGGGCCTGGAGCTTGCCCGTGCAGCGTTTGCGCAGGCTCAAAAGGGGCTGGCCCAGGCTCAGGCCGAGCTCCAGCGGCATCAGCAGGACTTGCAACACCACGAGCAGGCCAGCGCCTCGCAACGCACCGGGCTGCAGAGGCTGCGCGACCGCGCGGCCCTGCTTGAGGCTGCTCGGGCACGGCATGCCGAGTTGCAGCGCCTTGTGGCCCGCCAGGAGCGTTTGGCGCAGGCGAAGGCGGATCAAGGCCCCCTGGATGCGGCCGAGCGCGAGGCCAGGGCGCAGGTGCAACAGGCACTCGAGCAGCTTGATCAAGGCCGCGAGGGTTTGAGAGCCTTGCAACGCGCCTGGATGCAGGGGCAGGCGGCGCGCCTGGCCTTGCATTTGCATGCAGGCGAGGCGTGTCCCGTGTGTGGATCACTCGAGCATCCCGCCAGCGCGCAGGCTGGCGAGCTGATCACGGATGAGGCGTTGCACGCCGCGCAGCAACAACAGCAGCAGTCCGAGACGGCGCTGCAGCAGGCGCAGACCCGTCTGCTCGCGGCGGGTACAGCCGCCCAGGCCGGCCGAGCAGCGCTGACGGCCCTGCAGACCGAGCTGGGCGAGGCGCTATCGCACGACCCCTGCCCGGATGATCCAGATGAAGGATCGACTGGCACGGCGTCACGGGCTGCATCAACCGTCCCCGGCCCCATGGCTGAACCCGGGAGCGTCTGGGCCGAGGCGCTCGCGGCGACGGCCAGCCGGCTCGCGCAGGCCCAGGCTGCAGCCCAGCAGCTGCCCACGCAACTGGCCCGGCTCGAGGCCTTGGAGGGTCAGGTGCAGCAGGCCCGCGAGACCGAGCGTCAAGCCGCTCTGGCCCAGCAGAACGCCGCTCAGGCGCAGGCCAGTGCGCAGGCCATTCTGGATGAGCGCATGCAGGGCGTGCCCGTAGCCTGGAGCACCCCGCAGGCTGTACACACCGAGCTCGAACGCCTGAACCGTGAGCGACTCGCCATCGAGGCATTGCTCTCCCAGACCGAGCAGGCCGATGCCACGGCGCAGGCCACGCTCGTTCAAGCCGAGGCCCGATGGCAGGCCCAGCACGCCGCAGCCCTGCAGCGCGAGAGCGAGGCGGGGGCAGCGCATCAGGCCCTGGCACAACGACTGCTCGAGGCAGGCTTTGCGGATGCTCTGGCCCATCAGCAGGCCAGTCTCACGGAGGAGGAGCGCGCAACGCTCGAGCAAAGCCTGCAGCATGAGCGCGACGCGCTTGCGGCCGCACGCGATCGGCTGAGTCGGGCGCAGGCTGCGGTGCAGTCTCTGGTGCGCCCCGACCTCGATGCGCTGCAGGCCCGGTATGCGCAGGCCCAGCAGGCGCAGCAGGAGGCGATCGCCGAGAGCACGCGGGCCGAGACGGCCCTGACCCGCCTGCAATCGACGGCACGCAAACTCGCCGATCTGGGTGAGCAAGCCCTGAAGCTCGAGCAGCGTTTTGCACTGGTCCGTGGGCTTGCCGATCTGGCCTCAGGACAGAATCCGCAGCGACTGTCGCTGCAGCGCTATGTGCTGGCCACGCTGTTTGAGGAGGTGCTCGCCGCAACCACCCTGCGACTGGCGGTCATGAGTCGCGGACGCTATGAATTGCGACGGCGCAGCCTGGTGACGGACCAGCGTTCAGCGGGGGGGCTGGATCTGGAGGTCTTCGATCAGTACACCGGCCTGCAGCGGCCGGTCAGTACGCTCTCGGGTGGTGAGTCGTTCATGGCCTCACTCGCGCTCGCACTTGGGCTGTCCGATGTGGTTCAGTCACATGCGGGTGGAATTCATCTCGATGCGATCTTCGTCGACGAGGGATTTGGCACGCTGGACGCCGAGGCGCTTGAATGGGCCATCCGCGCACTCAAGGACCTGCAGCGCACGGGGCGCCTGGTGGGCATCATTTCGCATGTCAGCGAACTGCGCGACTGGATCGATGCCCGACTTGAATTGAGGCGCGAGGGCTCAGGGAGCGTGGCGGCCTTCGTGGTCTGACCGTTGCCGCCTCTGCAGCCGGGTCGCAGTGGGCGGTCTAATCGTTGATGACCGAAAACCCCTGAGCGCTGGCCGCAAGCTGGATGCGTTGTACTGCAGGCGCCCCAAGTGGCCCGTTGATGAATCGGATCTGAAAGACCCCCGATTCGCGCAGAAAATCCAGACGATCCATGGCCTGTCGCTGCGATGCAACAGGCTCGCCGAGATCCCAGAGCGCTTCGAAGGGACAGCCCCAGGCCCTGAGCTGTGCGCGGGCCTCGTCTTCGGTGGTGGCCTTGCCAATCCAACCTGAGGCAGACGCTGCATCGGTCGCCCCATCGGGTTGCGGGGCCATCAGATCACGCAGCAGACCTTCGCCAAGCCACTGACCGATCAGGGCTTCCAGCGCCTGATCCAGCCCCAGCGACGTGGCCTGGCGTCTGAGTCTGGCCCGCGTGCAACCTGGCTCCAGGGTCTCCCAGAGGCTGGCCTGGCCCCCTGTCAGCCAGCAGAAATGCCCGCTGCGGCCGTCTTTGAGCAAGGTCTGAACCGGGCCCCGGCGGGGTCGCCAGGTTCGAAAGCTCATCCAGGGGGAGGGCAGGAGCATCAGATCCTCGACTTGGGAAGGAGCGGTGACCTGCACGAATCCGTTTTATTGATTCAAGAAGTCAAATACTACGTGACATGTCGTTGTCTGGATCGCCCGATCGAATGATATTTGCTGTCAAGAATTTACCGATCCCGTCGACTGTTGAGCAAAGCCATTCCCTCCTTGCCCGCCTCCGCGTGGGAGACCTTCAGTCGCCGAGTGGGGGTTGCGCTCGCGCTGCAGCGCCGCAGTCGGGGTTTGTCCCAGCAGCAGGTGGGCGAGGCGATCGGTGTGGAGCCCGAGACCATCTCCCGGATGGAAACGGGCGTCATCAGCCCGTCGCTCAAGCGCCTGTATCAACTGGCTGTCGTACTGGATTGCCCGCTTGACGCTCTGCTCGGCAGGGCCTCGGTACTGCCTCATGATCTCCTGAGGCAGTTGAGTGATCCCCTGTCGGTCCTGAGCGACAGCGAGCGCGCCTTCGTGATTCATCAGAGCCTGTCGCTGGCGTCATGGCTGGCCGAGCGGGATGTCGATCGCAATGTGGACGGTTTCTGGGCCGAAGGACCCCCAGGTCGGCACCAGAATCAACGTGAGCGGGTCACCGGGGGACGTTCGGCCATTCGATTGCAGGATGGCGACGATCAGCCACGCTCCCCGATGCGAAGCAAATCCTCGGAACAGGATGGGGATCCGGAGATCTGACAAAAGGGGAGCTCAGGGAGGGGGGGGCTTGAAATGTGCAGAAAGCACATTTACAATGGCGACACGAAACGTGAGATGCCATGGACGCCCCGACCCGACCCGATGCACTTCGAACAGACCAGCAGGCACTCGTAGCTGTTGTGGGGCAGCTGTTCGCTCCGCTGGCGCGCCTGTGCCTGGCCAAGGGGGTTTCGGTGCAGGCGGTCGAAGAAACCCTGCGCCTGGCTTTCGTCACGGCGGCTCAGGAGAACTGCGCCGGGATGAACCCCGAGCGCCTCACCAGTCGTATCAGCACCAGGACCGGACTCACCCGCCGCGAGGTGGCCCGGTTGCAGGCGAGCGAGCCTCCCGCCCGGCCGCGGACCCGGTCGGTCGCGTCCGACGTGCTCACGGCCTGGGTCTCTCAGCCGGACTATGTGGATACCCGCGGCCTGCCCATGACCCTCCCTCGAACCGGTCCTGCCCCAAGCTTTGAGGCGCTGGCCAGTGGGGTGACCCGTGATGTACATGCCACCTCCATCCTGGTCGACATGCAGCGCCTGGGGCTGATCGCTCGAGACCCGGTCCGGGACACCGTTGCCCTGCTTGAATCGGTCTTCGTGCCCCAGTCCGACTGGCCTCGCCTGGTCGGGTTTCTGGGGGCCAATGTGGGCGATCACTTGCAGGGATCTGTTGACAACGTCTTGAGTGATGGTCACCGCCATTTTGAACAGTCGCTGCTTGCGGACGAGTTGTCTGTCGAGTCCCTCGAGCAGGCCAAGACCCTCATCACCGAGCAGTGGCGAGAACTCATGACCCATCTTGCGCCCCGGCTGCAGGCCTTGATGGAGCAGGACCGCACTCAACAACGCGCTCGGGACCATCAGGTCCGGATCGGCATGTACTCCTTCATGTCGGCCATGCCCGAGGTCGCCGCACCCACCGAAGCACTCGATCACTTCGCCCCGCAGAAATCCTCTCAATTTCCCAAAACCCCGGATCCCTCCTGAAGACCCGCTCGTACGGATGACCCGCATCTACCAAGGACCCACTGCCATGACCGCACCCTTTCCTCTGAGCAACACCCGCCGACTCGTTCTGTTCGGCCTCGCTGCAGGTGCAGCGCAGGTCGCAGGCTGCGGCGGGGGTGGCGGCGACCTCGCTGGTATCGGCAGTGGCGGGACTGGATCATTCACCACGGGTGTGATCACCGGGCTGGGCTCGATCATCGTGAATGGTGTGCGGTACGACGACAGCGGTGTCACGCCTGTGGCCGATGACGATTCGACGGCGAGTAGGTCGGCACTGGTTCCGGGCATGGTGGTGACGGTTGAAGGTTCAGGACGGACCCCCGCAACCAAGGTTGGGGGGCTGCCCAAAGCCGTGGCCTACCGAATCACCTATGGCAGCGAATGGAAAGGGCCTGTTGCGGGCATCGCTCGGTCAACGACTGCAGGGGTGACCACCGGAACGTTCACGATGCTCGGTCAGCCCGTGGCGGTTTCTGCGACCACGATCTTCACCGGCTTGATCAACCGCTTTGACGACCTCAGTGATGATGATTCGGTCCCGGTTCACTATGTCGAGGCCTACGGATTTGTCGATCAGACGACCGGTCAGCTTCAGGCGACCTTGATCGAGGTCAAGTCGTCGTTGCAGGAGTACAAACTGAGCGGGAAGCTGACCGCGTTTGACCGTACGGGTGCGACAGCCCTATTGGGGCCCGCACCTTCAGGAACGGCTTTGACGATGACCTGGACGGGGGCCGATGTTGCCGGAGAAAACATCGGCGTCGGAACGTTTGTGAGAATTCGCCTCAATCCGACCCCGGTCTCTGCCGGCGTCTACACGGCGACTAAAATCCGCAGGCAGGGTCCGCGCGCGCCTGAGACAGGCCGGCATGAGCGCTATGACGCGGAACTCGAAGGTGTGGTGACCGACTTTGTCTCTCCAACGTTGTTCTCGGTCAATGGTGTGGCTGTAAACGCGACCCAGGCTCGCATTGAGGGAACGGTTGCAGCAGGAGTCCGAGTCGAAGCGAAGGGCCGAGTGGAAAACGGGGTGTTGATTGCCACCGAGGTGGAGGTCAAGACAGCCGAATCCATTCGCGAGGAGGATGCAAACCGCGACTTCGAGTTCCACGGCTCGATCGTCAGCGTGACGCCTTCCGGCGCCACTTCGGGCAGCTTCGTGTTGCGCCCCGAGGGGGCGGCTGACGACACCCGCAATCAGACCATCACCTACGAC
>JBKCEY010000305.1:0-1531 GCA_046304115.1 Burkholderiales bacterium
ACGCCGTCAAGCTCACCTTGTTTCTGACCGATCTGAGCCATTTCGGCCTCGTCAACGAGGCGATGCAGCGTCACTTCAAGGCGCCTTATCCGGCGCGTTCCACCGTGGGTGTGGCGAGTCTGCCGCGCGGGGCCCTGTTCGAGGCCGAGGCCGTCCTGGTGCTGGGCTGAGTCGCGAGTCAGGAGCCAGGCCGCTGGATCGCATCAGGGTTCGACCCCGCGGCGACGGTACGACCGTGAAAAAAACCAGCGCCTCTTCGCAAGACCTGGAGCGCTTTGCGCGGCTGGGCATCCGGACCGAGACGGATCTGCTGCTGCATCTGCCCCTGCGTTACGAGGACGAGACCCGCATCACCGCGCTGGCCGATGTTCGAGCAGGCCAGCACTGTCAGGTGGCCGGTCGGGTCACGCGCTGCGAGGTCAGCGGCCGTGGCCGCCGCGTGCTGCAGGTTGATCTCGCCGATGACGCCGGCGGTCAGATGGGCCTTCGCTTTCTGAACTTCTATGCCTCCCAGTTGACGCAAATGGCCGTGGGGCGATCGCTGCGCGCCATGGGTGAAGTCCGCGGCGGGCTCTTCGGTCTGGAGATGGTTCATCCACGGGTGCGCACCTGGTCGCCAGGCCAGCACCTGCCTGCGGCACTGACACCGGTCTATCCGACGGTTGCGGGCATTGGCCAGCATGAGCTGAGGCGGGCCATTCTGGCCGCTCTCGAGCGGGCGCAGTGGACCGAAACCCTGCGGCCACGGTGCGTGCAGGATCTGCAGTTGCCCACCGGTGTGCAGGCCCTGCGGTGCCTGCACCAGCCCGACCCTCATCAGGATCTGGCGGCGCTCGAGGATGGCACCCATCCGGCGCGTCTGCGTCTGGCCTTCGAGGAACTGCTGGCCCAGCAGATGTCGCTTCGGCGCGCGCGCGAGGCACGGGCCAAGCTGCAGGCGGCAGCGCTCACCGATACCCGACTGGTGAACCGGTTACTCGAGCGCCTGCCGTTCAGACTTACGGGCGCGCAGCAGCGGGCCTGGGCCGAGATTGCTGAAGATCTGAGTCGGCCGGAGCCCATGAACAGGCTGCTGCAGGGCGATGTGGGTAGCGGCAAGACCGTGGTGGCCGCACTCGCCGCCTTGCAGTCGGTGGGCAGCGGTCGACCGGCAGCCTTCATGGCGCCCACCGAAATCCTCGCCGAGCAGCATCACCGCAAGCTGACCGACTGGCTCGAGCCCCTGGGGGTGCGCATCGCCTGGCTCACCGGCTCGCTTGCGCAAGGCGTGAAGAAGCGGGTCCGTCAGGCGGTGGCCCAGGGTGAGGTCGATCTGCTGGTGGGCACTCATGCCCTGATTGAGGACAGCACCCAGTTACCCGCGCTGGGTGTTGCGATCGTTGATGAGCAGCACCGGTTCGGCGTGGCTCAGCGCCTGGCGCTGCGCAGCCCGCAGCAGGGGCTGCTGCCGCATCAGCTCACCATGAGCGCCACGCCCATCCCGCGCACCCTGGCCATGACCTACTTCGCCGACCTGGCGGTCAGCACGATT
>JBKCEY010000306.1:0-5452 GCA_046304115.1 Burkholderiales bacterium
ACACAGGTGCGTGCCGTGATGCGCTCGGCCCCGGCGTGCACTGCCACAAAGCGATCCCCGTCGAGCTCGATGTCGGTGACCGGGGTGTCGTAGCGGATCTGGACGCCCAGCGCCTGCGCGCTGCGGTAGTAGGCATTGACCAGCGCCTTGCCTCCGCCCATGAAAAACGCATTGGTGCGCGAGACATGCAGCGCGCCCGAGAGCGCAGGCTGAAAGTGCACGCCATGCCGGCGCATCCAGGGACGGCAGGTGGAGGAATCGCGGATGACACGGCGGGCCAGGGCCTCGTTGGTGCGCCCGCCGGTCACCTTGAGCAGGTCCTGCCAGAACTCCTCCTCGGTGTAGGCATCCACCAAAACATCCTGAGGCGCATCGTGCATGCATCGAAGGTTGCGCACATGCATGGAGTTGCCCCCCCGCCAGGCCTGGGGCGCAGCCTCGAGCATCAGCACCGACGCGCCTGCCTCACGGGCCATCAGCGCTGCACACAGCGCCGCATTGCCTCCGCCGACCACCAGCACATCAACGGGTGCCTGATTTTTTCCGCTTGACTTCATGGGTTGCCACTATAGGGCCTGAGTGAATGACGGGCGTCCTTGCCGGGCCGTTGCGGCAGGTTTTTGGCACACTGCAGGGTCCGTCCCGAGTATTGCCCCGTCTGACCGGACCTGGTCTGACCCAACCTGGTCCACCCGGGCCCCAACCCACCTCCGGTCGCCCCGACCTTCCATTGACACTGACTGCATCGCCCATGACCGCCATCCACGATCTCGACGCCCTCGCCCTCTCCCGGGCCATCCATGCCCGCCAGGTCTCCTGCGAGGAGGTGATGAAGTCCAGCCTCGCGCGCATCGGGCAGCTCAATCCCAAGGTCAATGCAATCGTTGCGCTGCGCGATGACGCCGAGCTGATGGCCGAGGCGCGCGCCTGCGATGCCGAGCTCGCACAAGGCCACTCACGGGGCTGGATGCATGGATTTCCCCATGCGGTGAAGGACCTCGAGGTCACCGCCGGTATCAAGACCACCTGGGGCTCGCCCCTTTTCAGGAATAACGTTCCGGCCGCCGACGGCCTGCTCGCCCAACGCCTCAAGGCCGCGGGCGCCATCCTGATCGGCAAGACCAATGTGCCCGAATGGGGGTTCGGCTCGCAGAGTTACAACCCGGTCTACGGCACCACCCTCAACCCCTACGACCTCACCCGCACCTGTGGCGGCTCGAGCGGTGGCGCCGCCGTGGCGCTCGCGCTTCGGATGCTGCCAGTGGCCGATGGCAGTGACATGGGGGGCTCTTTGCGCAACCCCGCAGGCTGGTGCAATGTCTTTGGCATGCGGCCCTCTCAGGGTCGGGTGCCCAAGTGGCCCTCGGAAGAAGTGTTCTTCGCCCAGCTGCCGACCGAAGGGCCCATGGCCCGCAACGTTCCGGATCTCACCGCCCTGCTGGCCACCCTGGCCGGACCCGATGCGCGTCAGCCCTTGTCATTGCCGCACGACCCGGGCCTGCGACCCGACAACCTCGTGCAGGCAGACTCCGCCTGGAAGGGCGTACGAATCGGCTGGCTCGGCAGCTTTGACGGCGCCCTGCCCATGGAGCCTGGCGTGATCGCGCTGTGCGAGCAGGCCCTGAAGGACTTCGAGGGCCTCGGGTGCGCCGTCGAACAGGCGCCACTGGGGTTTGACCCTGAGTCGATCTGGCGCTGCTTCAATGTGCTGCGCTCCCTGCCGATCAGTGCCCGGTTTGCGCCCTACCGCCAGGATCCCGCGAAGTGGGCTCTGCTCAAACCCGAAGCCCAGTGGGAGTATGAGCAGGGGGTGGGCCTGTCGGCGTTGCAGATCCAGCAGGCCGCCTCAGTCCGCAGCGCCTGGTTCCAGCGCGTGCTGGCACTGTTTGGCCAGTACGACTTTCTTGCGCTGCCCAGCGCCCAGGTGTTTCCGTTCGACAAGGACCAGCACTGGCCGAGCGAAGTGAACGGACGCAAGTCCGATACCTACCATCGCTGGATGGAAGTGATGGCACCGGTCACGCTGGCCGGGGTGCCGGCCATCAGCGTGCCGGCCGGATTCGACGCCCGCGGGCTGCCGATGGGTCTGCAGCTGATTGGCGCGCCGCGCAATGACCTGGGCGTGCTGCGCCTGGCTCATGCCTACGATCAGGCCACTCAGTGGGTCAGCAAGCGCCCGCCTGCGTGGGCTGGCTGAGGTCACAGGCCCGCGCCAACGCAGCGCCGAGTTCCTCGCGGCGAAAGGGCTTGGCGATGTATTCATCCATGCCCGCTGCAAGGCACCGCTCGCGATCTCCCGACATGGCATTGGCGGTCATCGCGATCACGGGCGTGCGTCTCAATCCCAGGCGACGCTCGATCTCGCGCAACTCGCGGGTGGCGCTCAATCCATCGAGCACCGGCATCTGAACATCCATCAGCACGGCATCAAAGCCGCCCTGCTGCCAGAGAGTCAGCCCCTCCTGCCCGTCCTCTGCGGTCACCACCTGGTGATCGGCCTGCTCGAGCAGGGTGCGGGCCAGCAACCGATTGACCGGGTTGTCCTCGACCAGCAACAGCCGCAAGGCCTTCAGAGGCCCGGGGCGGGTCGTGATGACACCCGAGAGCCCTGGCAGATCCTTCTCCTGGGCCGTCGCCAGGGGAACGCTCAGGGTGAAGATGCTGCCAATGCCCTGTGCGCTGCTCACATTCAGTTCGCCGTTCATCGCATGGGCCATCTTGCGTGAAATGGTCAGGCCCAGACCGGTACCGCCAAACCGCCGTGTAATGGAGTTGTCCGCTTGCTGAAACGGCTCGAACACGGTCTGCAGCTTGTCGGGTGCGATGCCGATTCCTGAATCACGCACGATGAATTCCGTTGATGCAGGGCTGCTGTGCACCTGCAGCTCGATCTGGCCGCGCTCGGTGAACTTGACGGCATTCGACAGCAGGTTGTTCAAAATCTGACCGATTCGAAGCGAGTCGCCCAACAAGGCCATCGGCACGCCGGCCCCGATGTCGACCTTGATCAGGAGTCCCTTCAGGCGGGCCGAGGGCGCATGCAGCGCAGCGAGACTTTCGAGCAATTCCTGAACCGCAAAAGGCCGCAGATTGAGCTCGATACGTCCGGCATCGATCTTCGAGAAATCAAGAATGTCATTGATGATGGCCAGCAGACTGTCGGCTGAGGTTCTGACCAGGGTCAGGTGTTCGCGCTGCCGGGTATCGAGCGGGGTATCGAGTGCGAGGTCGGTCAGGCCGATGATTGCGTTCATGGGCGTTCGGATTTCGTGGCTCATGTTCGCAATGAACTCGGCCTTGGCGCGATTGGCCATTTCGGTGGCTTGCAACGCCTGTTCGGTGCGCGCCTGCTGCTCGATGCTTTCGGCCAGATAACGCCGCTGGAGTGCCTCGCTGTGGGTCAGCTCCGAGACCTTTCGACGAATCTCCTCGCGCATGCGGTCGAAGGCCCGCATCAGCACGCCAAGATCATCCTTGCGCTCAAGATCGAGCGTCACTTCATAGTTGCCCGCATGAATGTCTCTTGCGGCATGCTCGAGCGCACGCAAGGGTCGGGTCAGGGCCCGGTCAAGCCATAACAGCAGACCGGTGCACAGCATCAGCACCAGAAGACCGATGAGCGCGATGAGCTGGATCGCCTGCGTGCGGGTTCTGGCAAACGAATCCAGCGATAACCCGACCGTGACCCGACCCAGCAACTGACCGCCGAGTTCGATGTCCACGATCTCTTCGCGCAGCGCAAGATCGGGTTGGGTCGATGCTGGCTTGACGCCTTCATGCGCGATCGTGCGTCCGGCCGGATCCTGGACCCACAGGTAGACGAATCCGCTGTCCTGACGGCTTTCGGTCAGGATGGCTGCCACCGATGCATAGTCACGCTGCGCCATGGGCGCGGCCAGTGCGGCATTCATGAAGGGGCCGAACTGGCGCACCCGCAGGTCGACTTCACCATCGAGATGACGATCGACCAGTGCAATACCCGCAGCGGCCATCAGGCCCAGAGCCAACAGCTGCAGCAACAAGCCTGCAATCAGCAGACGTGTTCTGAATCGGATGCGCGCAAACGCCCCCCGGATGAAGTTCAGGCCCGCCGGGATCATCGCTTCAAGCGCTTCGTCAGGACGTCAACGGGATTTCAAGCGCGTCATCAGGGCTTGAGCCCCAGGCCTTTGCGGGTCGTCTCGTTGAAGGGCTCGAGAAAGCGAAGGTCAGCCTCTGCAGCCTCCCGAATCCCGCTGAATCCGGAAAGACCCAGGAATCGCTTGCCATCATCGGTGGCGGGAAATCCCAGCACCAGCGACTTGAGCCGTCGACGCTGTGCGACATCGAGTCGGGGATTGGCCATCACGAAAAAACCGGGTACCTGGGCAATCTCGTGAACCACCCGCAGGCGAGCCTGCATCTCCGGGGGTTTGGCTCGGAGTTCACCCCGGCTCATGATGGCGATCGGCGCCTCGCCACTTCTGAGCACGGCGCCCAGACTGTCGTCGTTGGCGGTCACGACCGTACGGAAATCGACTCCCGCCTGAAGACCCTGGCTGCGCAGCCAGTCGAGGGCCACCAGGGCCACCAGCGACTGAGGATTGGCCATGGCCAGGGCCTTGCCCCTGATCTGGCTCGCGGCATTGTCAGTGTTCTCGATGGCGGCGACCGCCAGGGCCGGAATGCGGGGCTCATAAACACCCAGCAATTCCCATCCGGCATCGAGCTGCGCCACCCGCCCGAGGTTGGGCGCAATGACGACCATGTCGTAGTCGCCCTTGAAGGTTCGCTCACTGAATGCCCTGAAATCCGGGGCTGTGGCGATCTCGACCTTTTGTCCGAGCGCACGCTCGAAGTGCTCGCGCATCGGCTGATAGCTTGCAAACAGGATGCGGGCGCTGACATTGGGCAGCACACCAATCGTGAGCCCTCCCGAGGGCTGGGCCTGCGCGCCGCCGGTACCGAACAGCCCTGCGAGTGCAGCCACGGACGGGGCCCACAGCGCCTGCAGCACAGCACGCCGACGGGTTGTCAGTACGGTCCTGACAGGTTGGCTCATTTGAGGACCTCAGCTGAAAAAAAGATTTTGCGAGTTTAAATCCATGCCCGGTCACGACACGAGAAAAATGCCGCAGCCCCGTGTATCCATGCAACCGGGTTTCAGGGCTGCAACTCCCGGGCTAGGATGCGACAGGAGAGCACATGGATGAAACCACGACCACAGCCTGTGCAAGGCACAGCCGCAATGGCCACCCGACAGGAGGTTGAATGAGCCCACTCGCTGGTATCAAGGTCATCGAGATCGGCCAGGTTCTGGCCGGCCCGTTCGCCGGCGCCATCCTGGCCGACCTCGGCGCGCAGGTGATCAAGATCGAGAAGGGCGCGGGCGACGACGCGCGCCACTGGGGCCCGCCCTTCGTCGACGGCGCATCGGCCACCTGGCCGGGACGCATGTTCTGCACCACCACAT
>JBKCEY010000307.1:0-2321 GCA_046304115.1 Burkholderiales bacterium
CAGTGGTTGGTGTGATCGTCCATCTGGCGATCTACTTCGCGGGGCATGTGCTGTGGCGCGATCCGGCACTTCAGGTGGGGGCGCGCGATGCCTGGGATCGCAATCTTTTGGCGTTCTACGCGACGGGGCTTGATCCCTGGGCGCTTGCGCTGACCCTTGGCGCGGCGCTGATGCTGATGGCGGCCAGGCTCAATGTGCTGTGGGTACTCGCAGCCAGTGGGCTGGCCGGCCTTGCGCTCTCGATGTGATGGGCTGATTGACCGCGGGATCTGGCTCACCCCGGGACCCGGCTCACCTCGGGACCCGGCTCACCTCGGGATCTGGCTCACCCCGGGATCTGGCTCACCTCGGGGCCTGATTCGCCTTGGTGGCGGCATTCGGAAAGAAGAGCGGCTGGCCTTCGATCTGAAAGGCGGCAATGGCGGTCTGGCCTGCGGGCGATACCAGCCAGTCAATGAAACGCTGCGCTGCGACCTGCTTGACATGCGGGTGGCGAGCCGGATTGACCAGGATGACGCCATATTGATTGAAGAGCCTCGTGTCACCCTCTACCAGGATGGTCAGATCGCCCCGGTTGCGAAAGGCAAGCCAGGTTCCCCGGTCGGTCAGGGCATAGGCATTCTGGGCAGAGGCCAGGTTCAGGGTGGGTCCCATGCCCGAGCCGGTTTCGCGGTACCAGGCGCCTTTGGTCGATGCGAGATCGATCTCGGCAGCCCTCCAGTAGCGCAGTTCTGCCGCGTGTGTGCCGCTCTTGTCGCCCCTTGAGGCAAAGGGTGCGCGCGTGCTGGCAATCGCCCGCAGGCCAGTCAGTACATCGCGCCCGCCGGCTCTCGCCGGATCTGCCTTGGGCCCGACAATCACGAAGTCGTTGTACATCACAGCCCAGCGCTGTACGCCAAAGCCCTCCGCCACAAAGCGCTGCTCGGCGGCTTCGTCATGCACGAAGACCACATCGGCATCGCCCCGGCGGCCCATGTCGAGGGCCTGGCCTGTACCCAGAGCCACCACCCTCACTTCGATGCCCGAGTGCTTGCCAAATGCTGGAAGCAAATGCCTGAACAAGCCCGACTGCTCAGTTGAAGTGGTGGATGCAACGGTGATGAAGCCTTCAGGTGATACCGATGGGCGCCCTGCACATGCGGGGGCCTGTGCAGCCATCAGCCCCGCCGTGATGAGTACGCATGACAGGCTCCGCCGGGCCAGGGATGCGCGCGAACGATTCATGGCAGGGCCTGCTGCAGAAACGCTTGTGCCTCAGGCGAGCGAGGCTGATTGAAAAATACGGCGGCGGGTGTCACTTCCGTCACCTGACCCTCGTGCAGAAAGATCACCTGATCACTCAGGCGTCGGGCTTGCCCCAGCAAATGGGTGGCCATGATGAGCGTGATGCCCTCGCGGGTCATGTCGCGCAGGCACTGCTCGATCCGTGCAAGGGAGGCGGGATCAACACTGGCGCACGGCTCATCGAGAAACAGCAACTCCGGTTGCAAAAGCCAGGCACGCGCAAGAGCTAGCCGCTGCTGCTCACCCGCTGAGAGCAGACGCGCCGGGCGATCGGCCTGCTCTGACAAGCCCACCCGGGAGAGCACCTGTTCGATCTGCGTCTGGCTTGCAGGTGCTCCCTGAAGAGCCCACACCAGATTGCCACGAACTGACCGCCGCAGCAGAGCGGGTCGCTGAAAAACCATGGCCTGACGCAGGCTGCGAGGCCAAGACAATCGCCCCTGCGCAAGCGGCAGCAGGCCGTGCAAAGCCCGCAAAAGCACGCTCTTGCCAGCGCCATTGGCGCCGAGCACGGTCGTGACGGGCTGGCGCACAACCGTCAGCTCAAGGTCGTGCAGTACCGGCCGACCAGCCAGCTTGATGCAAGCCTGCTGCAAAGCGAAGAGGTCAGCCATGTCTGGCCTGTTGCATGAAGGGACAATCAACCATGGCGAGCCAGACTCCACTGCCGAAGCGCCAAGGCAAGACTGTTCATCAGCAGCACCAGCGCCACCAGAATGAGACCCAAAGCCAGCGCCAGCGGAAGGTCACCCTTGCTCGTCTCGAGTGCAATGGCTGTCGTCATGACACGGGTCACGCCATCGATGTTGCCGCCCACCACCATGACCGCTCCCACCTCGGATACCGCTCGCCCAAATCCCGCCAGGACCACCGTGAGCAGCGAATGACGCAGATCCCACAGCAAGGAATACAGCGAGCGCCATCGGCTCAGGCCCAGGGAGGCAAAGAGTTCTGCGTACTCGCTCCAGCCGTCTTCGCAGATCTGTCGGGTCAGGGCAGCCACGATCGGCGCCACCAGCAAGGTCTGGGCGATCACG
>JBKCEY010000308.1:0-467 GCA_046304115.1 Burkholderiales bacterium
GGACCGAGCGGACGCGGTTGTCTCGCATCTGGGTCAGCACCTGGACGACCATGTCGTCGGATCGAACGCTGATGATCTTGCCGCTTTTCTGGGCCAGGACGCTCTTGACTGTGGACATCGCAATCCTCTGGGTTGGGTTGCTGCGTTTATGATCGAAATCGGTTGCGTTAAAGACCGATTTCAATCCGGAGGTCTGATGATTCTCTCAGCCCACGGCCCCGCCCGCTGGATTACCCAGTGATGCACTCAAGCACGTCCGACCCATGCTGACCGAGTCTCCCGCCATCGACAGAACCCGCGCCTGGGTCGAGCAGGCCGTGATCGGCCTGAACCTGTGCCCCTTTGCCAAGGGCCCGCAGGTCAAGGGCCAGGTGCGTTATGCGGAAAGCGAGGCCACAGAGCCCGGCATGCTGCTGGCCGATCTGAAGGACGAACTGCAGCGCCTGGCTCAGACCGAGCCCGAGGCG
>JBKCEY010000309.1:0-968 GCA_046304115.1 Burkholderiales bacterium
GGCAACCGCTCGATGTGCAGCACAAGTTCGTTTACGAACTGGGCTGGCGCGAGTATTTCCGCCATGTCTGGCAGTTTCGGGGCGAGGCCATCTTCAGCTCGTTGCACGAAGGCCTGTTGCCGGACGATTGCTACGCTCCGGTGTTGCCGCCGGATATCCGCGAGGCGGCCACGGGCGTGCCCGTGATCGACCAGGCGGTGCGCACGCTGTACGACAGCGGCTATCTGCACAACCATGCGCGCATGTGGCTTGCGAGCTATGTGGTTCATCTTCGCAAGGTGCACTGGCGCGTTGCGGCTGACTGGCTGTATGGCCACCTGCTCGATGGGGATCTGGCCAGCAATCATCTCAGCTGGCAATGGGTGGCCGGCACCGGCAGCAGCAAGCCCTATCTCTTCAACGCCGACAACGTGGCTCGCTATGCGCCCTCAGCCTGGCACAGCGCGGGTAGCGTGGTCGATCAGTCGTATGAGGCCCTGGACCAGATCGCCCGAGAACCTGTGTTGGCCACCATGGTGCCGCGCGATCCAAACGATGCAGGGGCAGCAAGAACCGTAGCCAACAGGCGCCTGCTGCAGATCGAGCCTCCCCTGAGCACGCAGCCACCGGCCGATCTGGATATCAGGTCGGTTGATGCCGCGATCGTCGCGGGTCGCCGCGTGTGGCTGGTGCATCCATGGAATCTCGGGCAACTGCCTTCCGATCTGCCCGCTGATGCGGTGGTGGTCGGTGTTTTTGTGCAGGACTTTCACCAGGCCTGGCCCTGGAGCGAGCGGCGCTGGCGGTTTGTTGCAGGCCGCATGGCGGCGCTCACGCCGATACTGTGGATGGCCGATGCGGCCGATCTTGGCGCCGCGCTCAAGGGCGCGCACCAGGTCCGCAGCCTGGCGGATCCACATCTGCATCCCTGGCTTGCTCAATGGGCCAATCTCGCGCCCTCGCCCGCACTGTTTCCCGAGGTCGATCGG
>JBKCEY010000310.1:0-2220 GCA_046304115.1 Burkholderiales bacterium
CGGGTCATGCTCGCGCTGGGCCCGTCTCAACTGATCGACGGCGGCCATGTAGGCCCCGAGAATCACGAAGCGCTCGGCTGCAGCGCGATGGGCGCGTGCGCGCAGGCCCTCGATTTCATGGGCCTTTGAGAGCATCAGCCACAGGGCGTCATCCTGCGGCCACTGACGGGTGGCCTCCTGAAGCACTGCCACCGCAGGCACGGCCTCGCGCAGCGCCAACAGGGCCTGGGCCTGAACACGCACCAGAGCGCGCTGACCCGGAAAGCGCCTCAGCGCGTCGCGGGTCAGATCGAGCGCAGCCTTTGCATCGCCCGCTTCAAGCCGTGCTGCGGCCTCGAGTCGGGCAAACCAGGGATGATCAGCCCCCAGAGCCCCGCGCGCGCGCGCGAGCGCCTGAGACATTCGGGTGGTGTCGCCCTCAGCAGCTGCAATGGATGCCAGGCCGAACCAGTCTTCCACCTTGGCCGAAGAAGATTCGCGCACGGCCAGCTCGGCCCTCTCGCGAGCCATTTGACGCCCTGCGCCACTGCTGTCCAGGGTGGCGCGAAGGCGGGCCTGCATCAGTCGAAATTCCAGGCTGTCGGCGCGCGATCGCCGTGGCATGTCCTGCAGCCGCAGATCGATATCGGCAATCCGATCGGTGGTGAGGGGATGAGTGCGCAACCATGCGGGCGCCTGGGTCTCATAGACCCGGGTCGCAACCTGCAACCGGTTGAAGAAGACCGACATGCCCTGCGGCTCGAAGCCGGCCTGTCGCAGCATCTCCAGACCCAGTCGATCCGCCTCGCGTTCGGCATCGCGCGAGAACGACAGGGTCGAGCTGCGCAGGACATGATCGCCGAGCATCATGCCGCCCATGGCCGCCTGCGGATTGGAGCGGGCCGCAAGCAGGGTCAGGGCCATGGTGGCCATTGAAATGATGCTGGCGCGCCGCTGCTGCGCGAGCATGCGCACCACATGGCGCTGCGTGACATGTGCAATTTCGTGCGCCAGAACCGAGGCCAGCTCCGACTCCGACTGCGCCGCAGCAATCAGGCCGCTATGCACGCCAATGAAGCCCCCCGGCAGGGCAAAGGCGTTGATCGAGCCATCATCAATCAGAAAGAACTGAAAGCGCTGCCCAGCCGCGGCGGGTGTGGCCAGCAGCACCTCCGTGAAGGTCACCAGAAAGTCGTTGGCCTCGGCGTCGTCCAGAAAGGCGGGATCGCGGCGGATCTGGCGCATGATGGCTTCGCCCAGCTGGCGCTCGGCCTGAGGCGAGAGCTCCTCGCCCGAAGGGTCGCCCAGCCGGGGAAGCTGATCGATGGGTGACTGGGCCAGGGCCACTGAGAGGCCCTGTGGCAACAGGCCCAGCAAGAGCGCGACCGAGCACGCTGCAAACGAACGATTCAAGGTCATGGCGTGATGATAGGCCGGCGGGTGCGGCTGCGGTATGCCAACGGCGAGTCTCAGGGGCCGCCGCAGCGTGGCTGCGGGGCCGCCAAGCTCATACGGCTAAGATTGTGCGATGAACGATCCCACTTCATCTGGCACGGCGTCTGCAGCGGCGCCTTCCCTCACCCACTTCGACGCCACCGGCCAGGCCCATATGGTGGATGTGGCGGCCAAGGCAATCACCCACCGCGTAGCCGTGGCCACCGGCTGCATCCGCATGCTGCCGGCCACCTTTACCATGGTGGCCTCAGGCTCGGCCAAGAAAGGCGATGTGCTGGGCATCGCAAGAATTGCGGCCATTCAGGCCTCCAAGCGCACCGCCGACCTCATTCCGCTGTGCCACCCGATCGCGCTCACCCGGGTTGCGGTCGAGCTCACGCTCGATTCACAGGCCCACGCGGTGCACTGCACCGCCACGGTGGAATGCGATGGCAAGACCGGGGTGGAGATGGAAGCCCTCACCGCCGTACAGGTGGGTCTGCTCACCATTTACGACATGTGCAAGGCCGTGGACCGCGGCATGGTCATCACCGAGGTGAGGCTGTTGGAAAAGCACGGGGGCAAGTCGGGGGATTGGGTGGCGGGGTCGCCTGCCTGACAGTCCGCAGCAATGAAAGGCGGAAAATAGCGTTAAAACCTATATATAAGTAAACTGTGATTTACTTATAGATCTGTTTTAGCGATGGATATCCCAAAAAGCGAGCTGTTTTCGGTCCTCCAGCAGTTCAACCCCTGGTGGACCGGTGCCCCCATGGCGGATCTGCCCGACTGGCAGCGCCTGGCGGC
>JBKCEY010000311.1:0-2394 GCA_046304115.1 Burkholderiales bacterium
CCAATGAACGAGCCTTCGAATTTCAGCGAACGCTCGGGAACACCGATCCCCTCGCTGACCAGCTTGAACAGTGAGGTGGAGTGTCCATCAGCGCGCTTGCAATCCTTCTCGCTGTAGGACTCAACTGCCTGAGCATTTGCATCTAACGTGGTCAGGCACAGAAGAACCGAGAAAAACGACGTCTTCAACCTCACTGCACACTCCTGAGTAAATCGAGCCGTGCTCTGGCGAGTCGAGCGACGCGCTGGCGAGCAGCCTACTCCTGACGGCCTTCAGAACCCCTGCACTGGAGTCGAGGCGCGACTGCCGGGCATATTTACACCGCCCGGAGCATCAATCCACAAGAAACACCCTCCACCCGGGGGAGGGATGCACCACCAGGCGACCGACGCGGCGTAAGAATGTTTGGCGTCCCGTAGGGGATTCGAACCCCTGTAACAACCGTGAAAGGGTTGTGTCCTAGGCCTCTAGACGAACGGGACTGAGGCAACCTGCCACTGCCAGATGCAGCACAGGTGAGTTTTCGCTGGTGGAGGTAAGCGGGATCGAACCGCTGACCTCTTGCATGCCATGCAAGCGCTCTCCCAGCTGAGCTATACCCCCGGCGAAGCCCTCTACTATAGTGATCTTCGAGACGAAATGCAAACGCCGGACAGCGCGTGATACGCTCATTTGCATGAACGCAAAGATCATCGACGGAAACGCGCTTGCGCGCTCGGTTCGCAGTGAGGTCGCAGCGCGCGTGGCTGCGCTCAGGAGCCGTGGCATTCACCCGGGCCTGGCGGTCGTTCTGGTGGGCGACGATCCTGCGTCGGCTGTGTATGTGCGCAACAAGGTCAAGGACTGCGAGGAAGTCGGCATTGCCTCCACGCTCGATCGGCTTCCTGCAGACACCACCGAACAGGCGTTGCTTGCGCGCATCGATCAGCTCAACGCCGACCCCAAGGTCCATGGAATTCTGGTTCAGCTGCCCCTGCCCTCGCACATCAACGAGCATCGGGTGATCGAGGCCATCGCACCCGCCAAGGATGCCGATGGTTTTCATGTCAGCAATGTGGGCCTGCTGTTGACCGGAAAGCCACTCTTTCGGCCCTGCACGCCCTATGGCGTGATGCGCATGCTCGAGCATGCCGGCACGAGGCTCGACGGCGCCCATGCGGTGGTGATCGGGCGCAGCAATATCGTGGGCAAACCACAGGCCCTGATGCTGCTGGCCGCGGGCGCCACCGTCACGATCTGCCACAGTCGCACGCGTGATCTGGCGGCACAGGTGCGCCAGGCCGATGTCGTGGTTGCGGCTGTCGGCAAGGTGGGGCTGGTCACCGCCGACATGATCAAGCCCGGCGCGACGGTGATTGATGTGGGCATGAATCGTGACGCTCAGGGCAAGCTCTGTGGCGATGTCGATTTCGCGGCAGTGAGTGAGGTGGCCGGTGCCATCACCCCAGTGCCCGGAGGGGTGGGGCCCATGACCCGTGCGATGCTGCTCGTCAACACCATCGAGGCCGCCGAGCGGACAACTCGACGAGATTGATCATGAATTCGACCGCAACCAATCCCCTGCTTGATTTCTCCGGACTGCCGCGTTTCGCTGCATTCGATCCGACCCATGTTGCGCCGGCGATCGAGCGGCTCATCGAGCAGGCTCGCCAGGCGGTAGCCAAGGCCTGTGATCCAGCCACGCCAGCCACCTGGGCCGCGTTTGTGGAGCCCCTCGAGAGCGCGACCGAGCAACTGGCTCGTGCCTGGGGCATGGTCGGTCATCTCAATGGTGTCGCTGACTCGGAGTCCTTGCGGGCGGCCTACAACGAAGCGCTCCCCGAAGTGACGGAGTTCTGGACCGAACTCGGCCAGGACATGGCGCTCTTCGCGAAATACCGGGCCCTGCATGACAGCCCCGAATTTGCAGCGCTCGATGCGGCTCGCAGGAAGGTCGTTCTGAACGCACTGCGCGACTTTCGCCTGGGCGGTGCCGAGCTGGTCTCGCCTGCCCGCGAACGCTTTGCTCAGATCCAGGAGAAACAGGCCCTGCTGGCCCAGAAATTCAGCGAGAACGTGCTCGACGCCACCAAGGCCTGGAGCCTCGACATCCACGATCAGGACCGTCTGAAGGGCATTCCCTCAGAAGCGCTGGAAGCCGCCCGCGAGCAGGCCGAGGCGGCTGGCGTCGAGGGCTGGCGCTTCACGCTGCAGTTTCCGTCCTACTTCCCGGTGATGCAGTACGCCGAAGACCGCGCGCTGCGCGAATCCATGTACCGGGCCTATGTCACCCGTGCCTCCGAGCTCGGCCCGCAGGCCGAGCAGGACAACGGACCCATCATCGCCCAGACCCTCGCCTTGCGGGCTGAAGAGGCCAGGCTGCTTGGCCACGCGAGCTATGCCGAGGTCTCGCTC
>JBKCEY010000312.1:0-13345 GCA_046304115.1 Burkholderiales bacterium
GCGCCAGGCCCCTGTCATGCAGACCGGCCAGCGCCCCGATCTGGGCCAAAAGCTTCGACTGCTTCTTGCCTTGCATCCCGGGCTTGCACGCGAGGCTATCGATACCGCCCATTTGCCCGAATCAACAGTCCGGTGGATCGAATGGGTCTGCGGATTACCCGAGGGCACACGGTTTGCCGGTCTGCTCGAGGCCTTGCGTGCCGTTCGACCGGAGGAGGCCGACCTTCTGCAGCAGCAGGCCCTGCGTGATCGGGGCTTGGTGGGCGACCTGGAGCCTGCCGACGCTCTGAGCGAACTGCGCGATGCGCTGGTGCAGTTGCGGCAACAGGCCATCCGCGGCGAGATCGATCGATTGGCAGCAACCGGGCTTGCCGATCCTGACGCACGGTTACGGTATGCGCAGTTGCAGGGCTTGCTGAGGTCGGGCCGATCTGAGTAGGCCTTGAGCCCGGCCGACGGACGGCAGGCTGAGTTCGGTATAATAGAAAATTTTCTCCACTCCAAGCCTTGCGGTTCAGGGAAGAAGAGTGGCGTTCACGGTGGCGGTTACGCCCAGATCGAGGTCCGTCTTGAGCACTGCGAAGAAAAGCCCAGCAAAATCAAGCGTTGCCAGCACCGCAAAACCGGCGCAAGGCAAGGCAAATTCGGGCAAGCCGGCTTCAACGAAAGTAGCCGCCAGCCCTGCCAAAGCCGCATCAGCCAAGGCCGTGACCACCAAGGCCAGCCCCGGTGCGGTCAAGCCGGTCGCTGCCAAGGCCCCGACGGCTGTTGCCAAGACCCCAGGCAAGCCGGCAACCAGCAAGTCAGCAACCAGCAAATCGGTTGCGTCAGCAAAGGTGGCGTCGGCCAAGGCCGGCGCGAGCAGCGCCTCAAAGGTCAGTGCACGGGAGGTTGGTGCCCGGGCGCCGGCTCGTGCTCAGGCAGCCCAGAGCCCTGCAAGGCCCGCTGCCAAGACGGCTCTCAAGCCTCAGGCGAGGGCGGCCAGCAAGACATCGGCGACCTCATCAAGCAAATCTGCCCTGACCTCCAAGGCACCGGTTGCCAAGCCTGCCGCCGCAAAGCCGCTGGCCGCCAGCGTCCCAGCCGGCAAGTCCAGCAGCAAGGCCTCCGGCAAGACAGCCTCCCAGGCGCCCGGCAAGTCATCCGACAAGCTGGCGGTCGCAAGCGGCAAGCCGGCCCCGGCCAAGGCTGCAGCAAAACCCATCAAGGACTCCGCCAGCCCCGAAGCCAAGGCGGGTTCAGCAGACCGAAAGCCTCAGAGCAAGTCGGCTGCGGATACCTTGATCGACAAGCCCGCCACGACCAGCAAGACCCCCCAGACTCAAAAGCCAGTCAAGGCAGACCAGCCCGCCAAGGCGGACCAGCCGGCCAAGGCCGGCAAGCCGGCCAAAGCGGTCAAGGGCGCCAAGGAGACCAAGGGGTCCAAGACGGGCAAGGGTGTCAAGCCAGGATTGACCGAGGCCAGTGACGACTCCGAGATCGATCTGATCGGAGAGCCCGGCGATGGGCTTGACGACGGCGTCGACAGTGCCGAGTCGATCGAAGTACCGCCCGCCCCGCCCCCCACGGCCAAGAAAAGCGCCAAGGACAAGCGCGCCCGCGAAAAGGCCTTGCGAGACGCCTGGGCCAACATGGGCTCTTCCGAAGAAGAGCTCGCGGTCAAGCGCAACAAGCTCAAGTCGCTGATCAAGCTGGGCAAGGACCGCGGTTTTCTGACCTATGCCGAGATCAATGACCACCTGCCTGAAGATCTGGTCGACGCCGAAGCGATCGAGTCGATCATCACGACCTTCAGCGACATGGGCATCACGGTGTACGAAAAAACACCCGATGCCGAGACCCTGCTGATCAACGACAGCACGCCGGTGGTGTCATCCGACGAAGATGCCGAAGAAGAGGCGGAAGCAGCCCTCGGTGCGGTTGATTCGGAGTTTGGCCGCACCACCGACCCCGTTCGCATGTACATGCGTGAGATGGGATCGGTCGAGTTGCTCACCCGCGAGGGTGAGATCGAGATTGCCAAGCGCATTGAGGATGGCCTCAAGCACATGGTGATGGCGATCTCGGCCTGTCCGACCACGATTGCCGAGGTGATCGCGGCGGCCAAGGACATCGGCGAGGACAAGAAACGCATCGACGAGGTGGTCGACGGCCTGATCGACCCCAACGCCGAAGAAGACTTCACGCCGCCCACGCCCGCCGCCACTGCGGCCGCCGCGGCCGAATTCGATGACGACGAGGACAGCGAAGCCGATGCAGCCAGCGCCAATACGGCCAAGCTGCAGGAGCTGCGCCGGGCCGCACTCGAAAAGTTCGGGCATATCGAGTCGTGGTTCGACAAGATGCGCGTGGCCTACGAAAAAGAAGGCTACAAGAGCAAGCCCTATCTGCGCGCCCAGACCGAACTGCAGGAAACCCTCATGACCATCCGCTTCACGGCCAAGATGGTCGAGAAGCTGTGCGACACCCTGCGCGCTCAGGTCGAAGAGGTACGTACGCTCGAGCGGGCGATCGGCAACATCTGCGTGAACAAGGTCGGCATGCCGCGCGAGATGTTCACCCAGAGCTTTCCCGGCAACGAAACCAATCTGCGCTGGATCGAAAAGCACTGCGAGGGCAACCAGTCGTGGGTCATCACCCTGCGCCGCAACGTACCTGCCGTTCAGGATCTGCAGCAAAAGCTGATCGATCTGCAGGCCCGTGTGGTGCTGCCGCTGCCTGATCTGAAAGAGATCAACAAGCAGATGACCATGGGCGAGGCGCGCGCCCGCAAGGCCAAGCGCGAGATGACCGAGGCCAACCTGCGTCTGGTGATCTCCATTGCCAAGAAGTACACCAACCGCGGTCTGCAGTTCCTTGACCTGATCCAGGAAGGCAACATTGGTCTGATGAAGGCCGTGGACAAATTCGAGTATCGCCGCGGCTACAAGTTCTCCACCTATGCCACCTGGTGGATCCGTCAGGCCATCACCCGGTCGATCGCCGATCAGGCCCGCACCATCCGTATTCCGGTGCACATGATCGAGACCATCAACAAGATGAACCGGATCAGCCGTCAGATCCTTCAGGAAACCGGTATCGAGCCCGATCCGGCCACCCTGTCGGTCAAGATGGAGATGCCGGAAGACAAGATCCGCAAGATCCTCAAGATCGCCAAGGAGCCCATCTCCATGGAGACGCCGATCGGTGACGACGACGACTCCCACCTGGGCGACTTCATCGAGGACACCACCACGCTGGCCCCGGCCGATGCCGCCCTGCATGGCTCGATGCGCGATGTGGTGAAGGAGGTGCTCGATTCACTCACGCCGCGTGAAGCCAAGGTGCTTCGCATGCGGTTTGGCGTGGAGATGAGCACGGACCACACCCTTGAAGAAGTCGGCAAGCAGTTCGATGTCACCCGCGAACGGATCCGTCAGATCGAGGCCAAGGCGCTGCGCAAGCTGCGTCATCCCTCGCGGGCCGACAAGCTCAAGAGCTTCCTGGAAGGTAGCGGGCAGTAGGAATGTCCGAGTACCGGACTGTCCCATCGGGCAGTCCGGGCGAGCTTGGCCTCACACTGGGCGTCCTCCTACCTGAAGCCCAAAGAAGGCCATGATCAAGGTCCACGACGTACTTGCCAGCAAACCGCCGGCGCTCTTCAGTCTCGACCCGTCACAGACGGTCCAGGCTGCCCTGGAACTCATGCGTGACCGAAAGGTTCGCGCGGTGATCGTGACCTCTGCAGGTCGCCTGGTCGGCATCGTGGCCGAGCGTGACTGCGCACTCAAGGTGCTGCTCGAGGGCCGCAATGCGGCCGATGTCACACTCGCTTCGATCATGACCCGTGAGGTCGTGACGGTCGCCCCCGAAGACGGCCTGGATCACTGCATGCAGCTGATGGCTACGCGCAGCATCCGCCATCTACCCGTGATACGGGGCGAAACCCTGGTGGGCATGGTGTCGGTTGGCGACATCGTCAAGGAGACGATTCGCGAGCAGGCCCGGCACATTCATTACCTCGAGAGCTACATCAAGGGCCACGGCGTTCAATACGGCTGATCCAACGCCTCGCCCCCGGACCGGCCGATCCAGGGGTGAAGCGATTCAATACGACTGGCCTTACAGGATCCGGCTCTTGTGGCCGGCCCAGTATTTCTCTCGCAGCGGTTTCTTGTAGAGCTTGCCGGTCGGCAGGCGCGGCAGGGCATCCATGAAGTCGATGGATCGGGGGCACTTGAGCTTGGCCAGATGCTGCTGGCAAAAGGCGATCAGCTCCTGGGCGACTGCGGCGCCAGCCTCCTGGCCCGGCATGAGCTGAACCACCGCCTTGACCTCTTCACCGAGGTCCTCGTTGGGCACGCCAAACACCGCGGCATCAGCCACCTTGGGATGGGTGATGAGCAGGTTTTCGCATTCCTGCGGATAGATGTTCACGCCCCCTGAGATGATCATGAAGGTCGAGCGATCGGTGAGGTACAGAAACCCATCGTTGTCCACATAGCCCACATCGCCCACGGTGCTCATGCTGCCGTCGGACGAGCGCGATTCGGCCGTGCGCGAGGGGTCGTTGAAGTACTCAAAGGGCGTGGCGGTCTTGAACCAGATCTCGCCAGGCGTGCCCTTGGGCACCGGCTGCATGTGTTCATCAAGAATGTGCAGATCGCCCAGCAACACCCGCCCCACGCTGCCGCGGTGGGACAGCCATTCCGCTGAATCGCAGGCGGTAAAGCCCAGACCTTCAGTGGCGCCGTAATACTCATGAATGATCGGCCCCCACCAGGCGATCATCTGCTCCTTGACCTGTGCGGGGCAGGGCGCTGCCGCGTGAACTGCGATTTCGAGCGAGGAAAGGTCGTACCTGCGACGCACGTCTTCGGGCAGCTTGAGCATGCGCGAGAACATGGTGGGCACGAGCTGAGAATGAGTGACCTTGTACTTCTCGATCAGGGCCAGATAATGCTCGCCGTCAAAGTGCTCCATGATCACCACGGTGCCGCCATGACGGATGGTGAGCGATACGGCGGCCTGCGGGGCAGAGTGATACAGCGGCGCGGGCGACAGGTAGATCATGTCCTCCCGGTAGCGCCAGAGCTTGAGCAGAAAGTGAAAGAGCGGCAGCGGGTTTGAAGGAGGGTCTTCGGGCAACGGACGCACGATGCCCTTGGGGCGGCCCGTGGTGCCCGAGCTGTAGAGCATGGGCGTACCCAGGAATTCATCCGCAATCGGTGTCGCAGGCTGGTCAGCCACGGCCGCCGCGAAATCCAGCACCTGAGCCTGGCCGGCGCTCGAGGGTAGCGCGGCGTCTGAAGGACCTTCGGTGACCAGGCACAGGCGCACCCGCGGGCACTGCTCGAGGGCCTTGAAGGCCACCTCGGTCTTGGCGCGCGAGGTGATCAGAATCTGCGACTCGCTGTTGTTCAGGATGTAGGCCAGTTCATCTGCAGTCAGGAAGGAATTGACGCAGGTGTAGTACAGCCCCGAACGCTCGCCCGCCCCGCAGGACTCCAGGTAACGGGCGTTGTTCTCCATGAAGATCGCGTAATGATCGAGCCGCTTGAGGCCCTGGCCTCGCAGCAGATGGGCTAGCCGATTGGTGCGCGCCTCGTAGTCGCGATAGCTGACGGCCTCGCCGGTGCTGGCCATGATGAAAGCGGGCCGCTCGGGATGGCGCGCGGCATAGTGTCCTGCGTACATGGTGCGTGTCTCCTCGCCAGATGCCGGGCGAAGATAGCATGCAGATCGTCGCGATGCCCATGCCGCAGCCGCCGGCAGTGAACGCGGCCTCGGGAGTTCGAAAGGGGCCTTGGGCGTTCGAAAAGGGACTCAGGAGTTCGCCGAGGGTCCCTTCAGGGCTGCGATGCGCTGGGCCTCGTCGCGATGGATTTCGCCCAGGATGTCCTGCAAGGCCAGCTCGGCCATGGGGTGTTCCACCTGACAGCTGCCAGCGTCGTCGTGGCCGCTGCCGCCGAATCGCTCACACAGCGCGCCGATGTCGGTGGCGCAGGTTCGCTCGAAGATCGAGCGCCCGATTGCGAACACGGTGTTTCGCCGGTCGCGACCCCACATGCGTCGAATGACCACATTGCACTGTGGAAACAGCGCGTAAGGCAGAAATCGATTGGCGGCCCATACGGTCTGCTGGGACCGAAGATCCATCACGAGGGCATTGCCCTGCTGGGTTGCGGTCTCGAGGACCTGATCCACTGCAAGGCCTTCGTGGGTCTTGTAGAGCTCCACGCGCTCGTAGAGATCGGGCAGCGCCAGCAGCCCATCGATACCCAGAATGCGGCAATGCTCCACCAGAGCATGCATCAGCTGCAGGTTTGAAATGGTGAAATTGCGAAAGCGCCCGAGCCCGGTGCGGGCATCGGTGATGAAGTTGAGCAGCGTCCAGCCTGTCGGGTGAAGGACATCCTCGACGGTGAACCGCCCCTGGCTTGCCTGATCGGCGGCTTGTATCAACGCCGCATTGACCCCGCTCAGGGCAGGCGCGCCGCCATAGTGATTCCAGAGTACGCGGGCGGCTGAGGCGCTGCTGGCATCAATGACATGGTTGCGAAGGCGGGCCGTGTTGCGAACCGCAGAGCCATCATGGTGATCAAAGACCCGATGGGCCTGAGCCACATAGGGCATGTTGGCCAGGATGTCGCGCTCGTCGATCGTCACCAGACCATCGATCACGTCGGCCGGATGCGTGAACAGGATCTCATCAACCAGATTGAGTTCACGCAGGATCACGCCACAGGCGACGCCGTCGAGATCGGCACGGGTGACCAGTCGGTGCTTGAGGTCGCTCATGAGGGCAGGCGGTTCCGTAACGGTCTGGCGGCTCAGACTTCAGAAGGGCCAAGTCTGACGCCGGGGCTCGCAAGCCCGGTGAGTTTGCCGATCAGTGGAAGACGCTGCAGGGTAACCGGCAGCGTCATTCCAGGCCCAGCGACTCTTGTCAGGCTCAGCGACCCTTGAATTGCGCAGGGCGTTTTTGCAAAAAGGCACTCACCCCTTCGGCAAAGTCGGCACTTGCACCGGCCTGACGCTGGGAACGGGCCTCGGCATCGAGTTGCTCCTCAAAGCTGTTCGAGGGGCTGTCCCAATACAGGCGCCGGGTGAGGGCCAAGGCGACTGTGGGCCCCTCAGAGAGCATGCGGGCGAGTTTGAGCGCCTCCGGCATCAGTTGCTCGTCGTCGAGCACCTTGTTCACGATGCCCCACTCGGCTGCGGTTTCGGCGGGCAGCTTGTCACCCAGCAGCGAGAGCTCCATGGCCCGTGCCCGGCCCACCAGGCGCGGCAGCAACCAGGTGGCGCCGCAGTCGGGCACCAGTCCAATGCGACGGAAGGCCTGCAGAAAGTAGGACGAGCGCGCGGCATAGATGAGATCGCCGAGCATGGCAAAGCTCATGCCGGCTCCTGCGCAAGGACCGTTCACTGCGGCCACGATCGGGCAGTGCAGATCCCGAAAGCGGCGCAGCGTGGGATGGAATTCGGTTTCGAGGGTGGAGCCGGCCCTGGCGGCCTTGCCCTCGGCCGAGGGCTTGCGGCCTTGCAGGTTGGCGCCGGTGCAAAAGGCCCGGCCTTCACCGGTCAGCAGCAGGCAGCGCACGTCATGGGCCGGATCGCTGACGGCATCCAGTGCGTCATTGATGCCCTGGAGCATGTCGCTCGAGATGGAATTGAGCACCTCGACATGATTGAGTGTGAGGATGGCCACGCTGCCATCGAGCGTGAGGCGAACGTGTTTGAAATCGAGCGCGCGGGCTGCAGTGGCTGTGCTCATGAGGTCTCCTGTGTTTTGAGTGTGAGGGTTGGGTGAGCCCGGTGATACGGGCTTACGCCATGAACGGCATGAAGCGAATCGAGCCGACATGGTACTCAAGCTAGGATGCAGGTCGCGATCACGGGTTTTCAAGGGATCCAGCTCATGCCCTCTGCTTCGCCCTCGGCCTCGCCCCTTGCCCTGTCCTCCGGATGGGTGATCGCCTTTCTGCTGTCGTTCGGGCCCACGGTCTCCAACTCCTTTGCGCGGTTTGCCTATGCGCTGGTGCTGCCTGCCATGCGCGAGGATCTGGCGATCGACTGGTCGCAGGCGGGCACCCTGGGCACCACCAATGCCATCGGTTATCTCCTGGGCGCCCTTCTCGCACGCGCCGGGGTCAACCGCATCGGCAATCGTCGGATCTTCGCAGCGGGCATGGTGCTTACGGCGCTGGCGCTGCTGGCCACCGGCTTGAGCCGCGATCTTGCGATGCTCAATGCCTTGCGTCTGATCGCCGGTGTGGGCGGCGCCTGGGTGTTCATCTGCGGCGGTGCGCTCTCGGGCAATATCTTTCCGGGCGAGCCCCAGCGGGCGACCACCACCATCGCAATCTACTTTGCGGGTGGCGGGTTCGGGCTGGTGCTGTGTGGTGTCACGTTGCCCTGGCTGCTGGAGGCGCAGGGCGTGAGCGCCTGGCCGCTGGCCTGGCAGGCCATGGGTGGGGTGGCCTTGCTGATGGCGGTGGCGAGCATCGCAGCGGCCTGGCGGATCGAGGAGCCCGGTGCGCCCCAGGCGGCAGCGGGGCCCGCCGCAGCACCCGCACCTGCACCCGCACCTGCACCTGCACCTGCACCTGTGAGTTCAGCCTTGCTGCAGTTGCCCGCGCAGGCCTTGTCCTATGCCTGCTTCGGGCTGGGCTATATCGGCTACATGACCTTCGTGATTGCCTGGGTGCGTGCACATGACGGCAGCACGGCGCTCGTCATGCTGCTGTGGTGTGCGCTGGGTCTGGCCACGCTGGCGGCGCCTCGTCTGTGGGCAGGGCCCTGCGAACGCTGGTCGGGCGGGCGGCCCATGGCTGCGGTCATGGCTACGCTGGCTACGGCAGCGCTGCTGCCGATGGTGAGCGTATCGCCCTGGGTCATGGTGCTTTCAGCCACGCTTTTTGGAGCGAGCATGTTCAGCGCGCCCTCGGCGGTGAGCAGCCTCATCAAGCATGCGTTGCCCAAGCCACGCTGGGGCGAGGCCATGGCCAGCTTTACGGTGGTCTTTGGACTGAGTCAGGTGGCCGGGCCGATCGCGATCGGCTGGGTGGCCGATCTGAGCGGATCTCTGCGGCCCGGATTGCTGGCCAGTGGTCTGGTGCTGGCCGCCGGCGCCCTGATTGCGCTGGCGCAGCGGCCGGTGCGCCCATCCTCGCCTTGACCCACCTTGACCCGCCTTGATCCGTCTCTGCAGCCCTTGCGACTTTTGGCTGGCGAACTCCAACTCAGGGAGTGTCAGGTCGTCTGAACGGGTGCCTTGAGATACCCCGACAGCAGCCAGCCCATCGCACCGATCACAAGTCCCGAGCCGATCAGCACCACATGGTGCCCGACCAGGCTGTGAACTTCGGCCCAGAGCGGCACACCCGCCGATTGGCCCATGAAGAGCGAGACCGCAAACAGCCCCACGGCGGTAGCCCGATGGTCTTCCGACATCTGCGAGGCATGGGTCTGCAACGTGTTGTGGGCCATGTACATGCCGAGCCCATAGACCGCACAGCAGGCCCCTGCCACCAGCACCACCACCAGGGATCCCTCCGGAGCCTGAAGGTGCACAGCCAGCGTCATGCCGCCCACCAGGGCCAGAAAGCTCACCGTGATGAGGCTCGCGCCCAGGCGCACCATGCGCCGCTCGCCAAGGGCTGAAATCCATCGCCGCGCAAAGCCGCTGTAGAGCAGGCCACCGATACCCATGGCGGCCATGGCCATGCCGGCCTGCCCCAGTGACATACCGGTGAATTCATGCAGCCAGGTGGGAATGAGAGCCATCGCCGCAAACAGCACGGCTCCTTCGATCAGGGCCGTGAGCAGGACCACCCGAGCGGCCGGGCGGGCCATGATGAGGCGAAAGGCCTGCAGCCTGCCTGGCGCGCCTGCGGCGGATGAGCGTGCCGGGGTACCGATGCGTCGGTGCATGCGCAGCACCATGAGACCTGCGGGCAGGAACACGATCGCCATCAGTGCAAAGGCCGCCCGCCAGCTGACCCAGTCGGCCAGCAGACCCCCTGCCACCTGTCCAACAATCATGCCCGTGATGGTTCCGGTGGACAGCCGGGCGAGCGTGGCCTGGCGTTGGTCCAGAGGCACCACATCACCGACCCACGCAATGGACATGGGAATGATGGCTGCACAGAACACGCCGGTGAGCAGGCGGGCGAGTTCGAGGCTCAGCAGGTTGGGTGCGAGTGCACAGGCGATCGAGCCGAGTGTGGCTGCGATCGTGGCCGTGCCGATCACCCGCAGTTTGCCCAGCCGGTCGCCCAGGGGGCCCCAGGCAAGCTGCATCAGACCATAGGCCAGTGCAAAGAAAGTGATGGCGCCACTGACGTCGGCAGGCTGAGTGCCGAAATCCCTCGCCATGGCGGGCAGCATGGGGTCGGCCAGTCGGATCGAGGCCATGCTGGCAAAGCCGGCCGCCGACACAAAAGGCAGTGCAGTGATCCCGGGCGGAGGACTCGCCGCAGTACTCACGACTCGGGCCTGAGTATCCTGACCCTCGGTCATGACTCTCGGTCACCGCGGGGCAGGTTCTCTCTCGGTTCAACCGAGCGCTGCTCGGATGGCGCCTTGTGTGCAGTCCTGCCGCCCTCAAGCAGCTTGAGCACGAGAATCAAACCGCACAGCGGCAGGGTCACGGCGTTGGCCACGATCACGGGCATGGCTTGCGTCATCAGTCCGTAGACCAGCCACAGGGCGATGCCCAGGGTGAATGCAGCGTACATCCCAAGCGAAATGCCCGAGAGATCCCGCGTTCGGACCGACTTGATGGCCTGAGGCACAAAGGACAGGGTCGTGAGGGTCGCGGCAATCAGGCCGAGCAGATCGGAAGAGGACATGGTCAGGATTCGAGTCAGTCCCGCATCATGCCGTGCATCGAGCATGAACCGCCGCCGGGCAGGATCAACCCGTGTCAATTGGGGGGAATCTGGCACAGCTGCAGGCTGACTGGGTATTCTCGAAGCTTCGGTTTGGGGAGTAGCCTCAAGGAAATCGGTTTTTCTCCGGTTTTCGTGCAGTGGCCGTCAATTCGATGGTCTGGTCAGCGTGGTGCCTGATCAGCCCGTCCGGCGCTGCAGACTGGCGGGCGCAAAGCCTGCCAGTTGGCAAGACCAACCGGCAGCCCGTTCAATGCGGCGTCCGGTGGCACCACCCCGGTCATAGAGGCTCAAACCATGATGTCAGTCGGAACCCCCCTGATGTGGGGCATTTTCAGCGCGTTTGTCGTGCTCGCGCTGCTCGTTGATTTCTTTGCACTCAACCGGCGCGGCGCTGCAAGCGTCTCGATGCGCGAGGCGGCCATCTGGTCGCTGATCTGGGTTGCGGTGTCGGGGGTGTTCGCGGTGTGGCTGTGGTGGTCGCTGGGGGGCCTGGCCGAGGATGTCGCGCAGCGCACGAACGCCACAGGCAAGCTGCTGGAGTTTGTCACCGGCTACCTGGTCGAGAAGGCCCTGGCTGTCGACAACATCTTCGTCTTCCTGATGCTGTTCACGTACTTTGCGGTGCCTGCGGAGTTTCAGCGACGGGTGCTGATGATCGGCATTCTGGGCGCGCTGGTGCTGCGGGCCATCATGATCCTGCTGGGCGCCTGGCTGATCACGCACTTTCACTGGGTGTTGTATGTGTTCGGTGCCTTCCTGGTTTTCACGGGTGCCAAGATGTGGTGGGCGGCCGGCCAGGAGCCTGATCTGGACTCCAATCCGGCACTGAACTTCATTCGCAAGCGTATGAAGGTATCGCCCGACTTTGATGGCGAGCGCTTTTTCACGCGCGTCAATGGCGTGCGCATGGTGACGCCGCTTTTTGTGGTGATCCTGCTGATCGGCATCGTGGACGTGGTCTTTGCGGTGGATTCGATTCCGGCGATCTTTGCGATCACCACCGATCCCTTCATCGTGCTGACCTCCAACGTGTTTGCCATCCTGGGTCTGCGGGCGATGTACTTCCTGCTCGCCGGCATGAAGGAGCGTTTCCATCTGCTGACCTACGGCCTGGCCATCGTGCTGGTGTTCATCGGCGTGAAGATGCTGATCATTGATCTGTACAAGATCCCGATCACCTGGTCGCTGGCCTTCACGCTGGGCACGCTGGTATTGACGATGATTCTGTCGGTGAGGTTCCCGGCCAAGCCGGGCGCACCGGCGGGGGCCTATCCGTTTGCTGCACGCAAGGATGAGGGCGGCACAAAGGTCTGAATGAATTCATCGACCTCGAGCGCGAGGGTTGGTCCGGCCACCAACCCTTGACGCCAGCGCAACGGAATGACGTCAAAGCCCAGCCAGGCGCCCAGCAAAGCCCCCAATACCGAGCCGCGGTGACAGTTGTCGCCGCCGGCATTGGTATTGGCGATGAGCGCGGCTTCAAAGTCATGGGCATAGCGAGCAGCCAGATACAGTACGCTCGGAAACGAGTCTTCGATGTAGCAGGCTGGGCTGTACAGGCCGCCAACCACCTGGGTGGCGGGATCCTGGTGGTCTGCAGCCCGGCCCAGCAAGGCGGTCAAGCCCTTGCCCAACGCCGGTGCCTGCGCCTGCAGCAGCGGTGTCAGGGACTGCGGTGGCGAAAAGACCAGTTGCGCCAGCAAACGGCAATAGGCCGCCGCGAAGACCTCCAGAGGCTGCGATCGGTGGGTCAGACGCAGTTGCTTCAAGCCGGCTTGAACGGACTGCTCCACATCACCTTGGGCCGCCACGGCCAGCACGACCGGCGCCAGCCCGACCAGGCCACCGATGGACGCGGTGTCATGGCCTGTGGCGCCAGCACACTGTTCTACCGGCACACCACGGGCCCAATTGGCAAAAAAGTCGCGGTGGTACGACTCGGCATAGGTGTCGTTGTGGCTTTCCTCGGTCGTCATGAACTGCACATAGTCGGCCAGGAAGTCGGCAGTGTCATGGGCCTTCTTGCGGCACAACGAACGCAGGACCAGGCGCGCGCAAAGCGCGTTGAGGGTACTGTCACCCGCCTGCATGCCCTGGTGGTAATGCCGGCCTGCAGGTCCCCAATGATGCTTTTTGCCTTTGAGGATGACTTCGCCCACCACGTCCCCGGTCTGATTGCCCCGGCCCGCACGGGAGGTGCTCGACAGGGACATGATGGAGCTCGGGTGAATGTCCTTGGGTGCCTGGTAGTCCCGAATCACCCCGAAATCACGCTGTAGTTCAGACAGTCGGTAGTACCAATGCACCGGCATGGCCAGTGCGTCGCCGATCATCATTCCCCAGAGGGCGCCCCGGATTCGGTCGGCGGTGTCAGGGATCGAGGTAGAAGGCGATGCATGCATGTCTGGAGGGAGCCGAGCGGCAAGCTCGGCTTGAGGATGAACGATCACCTGATCATCGCACCCCTC
>JBKCEY010000313.1:0-1773 GCA_046304115.1 Burkholderiales bacterium
CCCCGAAGCCCTGCATCCTGCCCCTCCCGATTCAGGCGTATCGGCACGGCTGGATTCAGGCGCACCTGCACGGCAGGCCAGGTCCACCAACGGCGAGCGACGACAGAAGCCTGCGCGCAAGACCGGGCTGCAGGAGGCATCGGCCTCGTCGTTGCCGCCCGAGCAGGTGAAGATCTTCGTGCTCGATACCAACGTGCTGATGCACGATCCGAGCAGCCTCTTCCGGTTTGAAGAGCATGACGTCTTCCTGCCGATCATCACGCTCGAGGAACTCGACAACAACAAGAAGGGCATGTCCGAGGTGGCGCGCAATGCGCGGCAGGTCAGCCGGTCGCTGGATGCTCTGGTGGGTGACGTGGCCGATGGCATCGAAGCCGGCATCGCCCTGTCCAAGCTGGGCAACCGCGAAGCGCGCGGCAGGCTCCTGCTGCAGACCGAGGCCCTTGAGACCAACCTGCCGTCGACGCTTGCCACCGGCAAGGCCGACAACCAGATCCTGGGTGTGGTTCAGGCCCTTCAGCGGCTGCATCCGAGCCGCCAGGTCGTGCTGGTGTCCAAGGACATCAACATGCGGATCAAGGCGCGCGCTCTGGGGTTGCGCGCCGAGGACTATCACAACGATCAGGTCATCGATGACCTCGAGTTGCTCTATGCCGGAACGCTGGCCCTGCCGGCGGACTTCTGGGATCGGCATGGCAAGGGCATGGAGTCGTGGCAGCAGGGCGGTTCGCACTGGTACCGCCTGAGTGGGCCGATGGTGTCGAGCTTCATGCTCAACCAGTTTGTCTACCTCGAGGGCGACACGCCGCTTGCGGCCCAGGTCAAGGAATTGAATGGGCGCACCGCGGTGCTGCAGACCCTGCGCGACTTCGGACATCTGAAGAACGCGGTCTGGGGCATCACGGCGCGTAACCGCGAGCAGAATTTCGCCCTCAACCTGCTGATGAATCCCGAGATCGATTTCGTGTCGCTGCTCGGACAGGCCGGTACCGGCAAGACGCTGCTGGCGCTGGCTGCAGGCCTGGCCCAGACACTCGAGCACAAGCGTTACACCGAGATCATCGTCACTCGCGCCACGGTGCCGGTTGGAGAGGACATCGGTTATCTGCCAGGCACTGAAGAAGAGAAGATGCAGCCCTGGATGGGGGCGCTTGAAGACAACCTCGAGGTGCTCAATCAGGGCAATGCCTCGGGCGGTGAATGGGGTCGTGCAGCAGCCAATGACCTGATCCGCACCCGGATCAAGGTCAAGGCCCTGTCGTTCATGCGTGGACGCACCTTCATCAACAAGTTCCTGATCATCGACGAGGCGCAAAACCTCACGCCCAAGCAGATGAAGACCCTCATCACGCGTGCAGGGCCGGGCACCAAGGTGGTGTGCTTGGGCAATATCGCCCAGATCGATACGCCCTACCTCACCGAAGGCTCGTCGGGGCTGTCCTACGTGGTCGATCGCTTCAAGGGCTGGGCCCATGCAGGGCATGTCACCCTGCAGCGAGGCGAGCGCTCGCGGCTGGCTGATTTCGCCACCGACGCACTCTGAGGGCGCGGGCACAACATGCTGTGCAACAGGGCCCCCGGCGATTCATCCCAACAGGCCCCGGGCGCCTGCGGCGCTCAGCAACTCATTGACCGCGCGCTCGAAGCGCGGCGCATCGAAAGGCCCGACCCTGGGAATGCCGCAGCCGCAGGCGCCCGGGGCCTGTTGGGATGAATCGCCGGGGGCCCTGTTGCACAGCATGTTGTGCCCGCGCCCTCAGAGTGCGTCGGTGG
>JBKCEY010000314.1:0-19830 GCA_046304115.1 Burkholderiales bacterium
GCGCGAAATCGCATCCATCATGCAGCAGCCCGAGGTGCGCGAAAAATTCGTGCAGATGAAGGCCGAGCCCGTCTCGGCCGACGCGGCCCGCACGCGCGCCACGGTGGAGGCCTTCAAGGCCCAGTGGGTTCCGGTGATCCGCGCCTCGGGCGTTCGGCTCGATTAAAGCCCCCGAGCCATTCGGTAAAATCTCGTTATGAATACTGCCTATCGCACCCGCCTGTCCGGCACCTCGCTCGATTACTTCGATGCCCGCGCCGCCGTCAACGCCATCACGCCCGGGGCCTGGGACAGACTGCCCTACACCTCCAGAGTGCTGGCCGAGAATCTGGTTCGCCGCTGCGATCCGGCCACCCTCACCGATTCGCTGCGCCAGCTCATCGATCGCAAGCGTGACCTGGATTTCCCTTGGTTTCCGGCCCGTGTGGTCTGTCACGACATCCTGGGCCAGACCGCACTGGTCGATCTCGCAGGTCTGCGCGACGCCATTGCCGACCAGGGCGGCGACCCGGCCCAGGTGAATCCTGTCGTTCCGGTGCAGCTGATCGTCGACCATTCGCTGGCCGTCGAGTGTGGAGGCCACGATCCGCAGGCCTTCGAAAAGAACAGGGCGATCGAGGATCGTCGCAACGAAGACCGCTTTCATTTCATCGACTGGACCCGGCTGGCCTTCAAGAATGTCGATGTCATCCCGCCCGGCAACGGCATCATGCACCAGATCAATCTGGAGAAGATGTCGCCGGTGATCCAGGTGCAACAGGGAGTGGCCTTTCCCGATACCTGCGTCGGCACCGACAGTCACACCCCGCATGTCGATGCGCTGGGCGTGATCGCCATCGGCGTGGGCGGTCTTGAGGCCGAGAACGTCATGCTGGGGCGGGCCTCCTGGATGCGGCTGCCCGACATCGTGGGTGTCGAGCTCACCGGCAAACCGGCGCCGGGCATCATGGCCACCGATGTGGTACTTGCTCTGACCGAGTTCCTGCGCAAGCAGAAGGTGGTCGGTGCCTACCTGGAGTTCAGAGGCGAAGGCGCGGCAGCCCTGTCGCTGGGCGATCGGGCCACCATCTCCAACATGGCCCCCGAATACGGCGCCACGGCCGCCATGTTCTTCATTGATGGGCAGACCATCGACTACCTGCGGCTCACCGGCCGCGATGACGAACAGGTCAAGCTGGTGGAGACTTATGCCCGTACAGCGGGTCTGTGGGCCGACAGCCTGGCCACCGCGCACTACGAGCGCACACTGAGCTTCGATCTGTCGAGTGTGGTGCGCAATATGGCGGGGCCATCGAATCCGCATGCCCGGGTCGCCACGGCAGACCTCACCGCCAAGGGCATCGCTGCCCCCTGGCAGTACACCCCAGGCCAGATGCCCGATGGCGCCGTCATCATCGCGGCCATCACCAGTTGCACCAACACCAGCAATCCGCGCAATGTCATTGCAGCCGGACTGCTCGCACGCAACGCCAACCGGGTCGGCCTCACGCGCAAGCCCTGGGTCAAATCCTCACTCGCACCGGGCTCGCGAGTCGGTGCCGAATACCTGCGCGAATCGGGTTTGTTGCCAGAGCTCGAGAAGCTCGGCTTTGGCGTGGTGGCCTTTGCCTGCACCACCTGTAACGGCATGTCGGGCGCGCTTGATCCCGCGATTCAGCAGGAGATCATCGATCGCGATCTGTACGCCACGGCTGTGCTCTCGGGCAATCGCAACTTCGATGGGCGCATTCACCCCTATGCCAAGCAGGCCTTCCTGGCCTCGCCGCCGCTGGTGGTGGCCTACGCGCTGGCGGGAACCATCCGCTTCGACATCGAAAAAGATGTTTTCACCGTGGTGGATGGCAAGGAGATCCGCCTCAAGGATCTCTGGCCCTCCGATGAGGAGATTGATGCCGTGATGCGCGCATCGGTCAAACCCGAGCAATTCCGCAAGGTCTACACCGAGATGTTCGCCATCCGCCAGGATGAGGGCCAGAAGGTCACGCCACTCTACGACTGGCGCGCGCAATCCACCTACATCCGGCGCCCACCCTACTGGGAAGGCGCGCTGGCCGGTGAGCGCACGCTGCGCGGGCTGCGTCCGCTCGCCGTGCTGGGCGACAACATCACCACCGACCACCTGTCACCCTCCAACGCCATCCTGATGGACAGCGCCGCCGGTGAATATCTGCACAAGATGGGATTGCCCGAGGAAGACTTCAACTCCTATGCCACCCACCGGGGTGACCACCTCACGGCACAACGCGCCACCTTTGCCAACCCCACCCTCATCAACGAGATGGCCGTGGTCGATGGCAAGGTGAAGAAGGGCTCGATCGCGCGCGTGGAACCGGATGGTCAGGTCATGCGCATGTGGGAGGCGATCGAAACCTACATGAACCGTCGCCAGCCGCTCATCATCATTGCGGGCGCCGATTACGGACAGGGTTCTTCGCGCGACTGGGCGGCCAAAGGTGTGCGACTGGCCGGGGTCGAGGCAATCGTGGCCGAAGGCTTCGAACGCATTCACCGCACCAACCTGATCGGTATGGGCGTGCTGCCCCTCGAGTTCAAGCCAGGCACCACCCGGCTCACCCTCGGCATTGATGGCACCGAAACCTTCGATGTGATCGGAGCGCGCACCCCGCGGGCCAGCCTCACGCTGGTCATCCACCGACGCAGCGGCGAATCGATCGAGGTGCCTGTCACGTGTCGCCTCGATACCGCCGAGGAAGTGTCGATCTACGACGCAGGCGGCGTACTGCAGCGCTTTGCGCAGGACTTCCTGGAAGCCGGTAAGGCGGCCTGAGTGTTTGGCACAGGCGGGCGCTCAGGCGGGCGCAGCGCTCGCCGAAGCCTGAAAGCAATCCGCCTCGAACCCGCAATCCGTCTCGAAACAGCCTGACCCGATCCAGCTCCAGCTCCAGCACCGTGACATTCCAACGGTGTCGGCACAACTAGACCCAGCAAAGGACTCTCATGCCCAGCGCGCCTCAGATTCGTATCCCGGCCACCTATATGCGCGGTGGCACCAGCAAGGGGGTGTTCTTTCGGCTTCAGGATCTGCCGCCCGCCGCTCAGCAGCCCGGCGAGGCCAGAGACCGATTGCTGTTGCGCGTGATCGGCAGCCCCGACCCCTACGGCAAGCAGATCGACGGCATGGGGGGCGCTACCTCGAGCACGAGCAAGACCGTCATCCTCTCAAGGAGCACACGGCCCGATCACGACGTCGACTATCTGTTCGGACAGGTATCGATCGATTCGGCCTTTGTCGACTGGAGCGGCAACTGCGGCAATCTCTCCGCAGCGGTGGGTCCCTTTGCGATCAGCAACGGACTGATCGATCCCGCCCGGGTGCCGCGTAACGGGGTGGCTGTCATTCGCATCTGGCAGGCCAATATCAGCAAGACCATCGTCGCGCATGTGCCGATCACCGAGGGCCAGGTTCAGGAGACCGGCGAGTTCGAACTCGACGGCGTGACCTTTCCGGCGGCCGAGGTTCAGCTCGAGTTCATGGATCCGGCGGCCGAAGAAGAGGGTGCAGGTGGCGCGATGTTCCCCACCGGACATCTGGTCGACGACCTCGACGTGCCCGGCGTGGGTACGCTGAAGGCCACGATGATCAATGCCGGTATCCCCACCATCTTCATCAATGCCGAGGCCGTCGGCATGAGTGGCACCGAGCTCCAAGACGCCATCAATGGCGACGCAAAATGTCTGGCCATGTTCGAAACCATCCGGGCGCATGGTGCGGTCCGCATGGGTCTGATTCAGGACGTGAGCGAGGCCGCCAAACGGCAACACACGCCCAAGGTGGCCTTCGTCGCGCCGCCTCGGACGTATACCGCCTCGAGTGGCAAGGCCGTTGAAGCAGCCGGCATCGACCTTCTGGTGCGGGCGCTGTCCATGGGCAAGCTGCATCACGCCATGATGGGCACCGCTGCCGTGGCGATCGGTACAGCGGCCGCCATTCCCGGGACCCTCGTCAACCAGGCCGCTGGCGGCGGCGCGCGTGAGGCTGTACGCTTCGGACATCCCTCGGGCACCCTGCGCGTGGGCGCTGAAGCCACGCAGGACGGCAACGACTGGGTCGTCAAGAAAGCGATCATGAGTCGCAGCGCACGGGTGCTCATGGAGGGTTTTGTTCGCATTCCTGGCGACGCGTTCTGAATGATGGCGGGCTCATGAAGACTCTGACAGGCATCTCCTTATGGCTGGGGCTGGGTCTGCTGCTGGCATTGCCCTCATCGCAGGCCAGCGATCGGGTCTACCGGTTTTCGCCCGTCAACCAGTGGGACATCACCCGCACGGCCTCGTACTGGAATCCCATCATCCGGTATGTAGAGAGCAAGAGCGGTGTGCGGCTCGAACTCAAGATCGGCCGTACCTCGGCCGACACCACCAGCTATGTTCTGGCCGAAGAGGTCGAGTTCGTATTCTCGAATCACCTTTTCTCGCCCGACCGGGAGACGCTGGGCTGGAAGGTCTTCGGCCGACGCAATGCTCCGCCCTTGCGGGGACAGATTGCCGTACCCGCCGACTCTGCAGTGCGCACGCTCGAAGACCTGCAGGGCAAGACCATGGTCTATGCCGGGCCCGAGGCGTTTGTGGGCTACAAGATCACGGCCGCTGAACTGATCAACCGTGGCATCAAGGTCAACACCACCTTTGGTGGCAACCAGAACGCCGCCTTTGCCCAGATGTTTGCCGGCAAGGCCGATGCCACTGGCAGCAACTCGATGCTGATCGAGGGTTATGCCAACCGCGAGAACAAGAAATTCCGGGTGCTCTGGACCTCTGATGGCTATCACGACCTGGCCCTCATGGCCTCATCCAAGGTGCCCGAAACCGACCTCAAGGCGGTTGCTGCAGCGTTCTTGAGCATGCACAAGGATCCTGCCGGTCAGGACATCCTGCACAAGGCTGCCCAACTCGTGGGCCTGTCTCAGGATGCCTTCTTCATCCCGGCCAGCGACGCCGATTACGCCTCGTACAAGCGGTTCTACAAGAGCGCGCCTGCAGGTCTGCGCTGAGGCGCTGCCCTATGGCCTCACGCGGCGCCTACTGGATCGATCGCTGGCTACCCCAGTCGCTCGCCCGACGGGTCTTCTTTCTGTATGCGCTGACCACCCTGGTCTTTGTGGGGCTCGCACTCACTCTGTTTTATCAGTACCAGCTCAAGTCCACCCTCGACGACGCGCAACAGTCAGCCCTCATGCTGACCGAAGTGGCTGCCCAGACCATTGCCGAAAGTGCCGTGATCGGCGACTACGACACCATTGAGCGCACCCTGAAAAAGGTCGTATCCCAGTCCCCCTTCGATGCCGCCTACTTCCTTGCGCGCGGGGATGCCGTGCTCCGGGCTCGTGCCCCCGAGATGAGCAGTAACCCAGCCCCCCGATGGCTACACGACCTGATCAAGGCGCAACTGTCCGAGATCAACCAGATCATCAATGTCGGCGGGCGCGACTATGGTGTGCTGCGACTGACCTTCGATGCCGAACGCCTGTCATCCGGGTTCTGGCGGCTGGTTCAGTCAGCCTTGCTGCTGTCGGTCCTGACGCTCTTTGGCGGCATGCTTCTCATCTGGTTCCCGCTCAAACGGTGGCTGGGTGCACTCGACATGGCGCTGACGGTCGGCCGCCGCCCGGCGCCTGAGCAAGCCCCGGAAGTTCAACGCCTGCTGGTTGGCCTGCCGCTCGAATTTCGCCCCATGGTGCAGGCCCTCAACCAGACCGCATCCGATCTGCGAGACGAACTGCAAACCCGTGAGCGGGCGCTGGTTGCGCTTCGGGATGTGCTTTCAGATCTGCGGCGAGGCAAAACACAGCGGATCGATGATTCGCCCACCAACGAACTCGGTGAACTCACCGCGGCGGTGGCCCGGCTCGTGACCGAACGCGAAGACGGCCGCGAGGCACTCGAGCGCGCGCTGGTCGCTGCCGAAGCCGCCAACCGCGTCAAGAGCGAGTTTCTCGCCAACATGAGCCACGAGATTCGAACCCCCATGAACGGGGTACTCGGCACGATTGATCTCATGCTCGACACACCACTCGATGATCGGCAGCGTCAGTACGGCACCATCGTCAAGCGGTCTGCCGAATCGCTGATCACGATCATCAACGAGATTCTCGACTTCTCACGCATTGAAGCAGGCAAGCTCGCAGTCGAGTCGCGTCCGTGTGATGTACGCCAGTGTGTGCGCGAAGCGGTTGCTACGCTCGAGCTGCGTGCACGCGAAAAGGGCCTGCCGATTGACATCGAAATCGACCCGGCGGTGCCTCTGATGGTTCTGTCCGACGCAGTCCGATTGCGACAGGTCCTGCTCAACCTGATCGGCAATGCGGTCAAGTTCACACAGCTGGGTCGCGTCGTCGTGCGCTGCGAACCGCAGGCCATTGAGCCTTCCCGCGACAGTGACGCCGACCCTGTATTGCACTTTACGGTGATCGACACGGGTATCGGCATTGCTGCTGAAAAGCAGCAGAGCATCTTCGATGCGTTTTCTCAGGAAGACGGGTCAATCACCCGCAGGTACGGTGGCACCGGTTTGGGACTGACCATCAGTCGTCGCCTGGTCGAGCTGATGCGCGGACGCATCTGGGTAGAGAGCGCTGTGGGTCAAGGCAGCAGGTTTCACTTCACGATTCGCGCGGGCGCGGTGACCGCGCCCGTCTCGACTGCATCGGCCCAACCCGAAGGGCTGCCCGCTGCTGCTTCAGCGACACCGCTCGAAGGGCCTCAGTCCTCAGCCGCACCCTTGAGGATTCTGGTCGCTGAAGACAATCCCACCAATCAGACCTTGCTGCGCATGATTCTCGAGCGCGACGGTCATGTCGTGGTGGTCGCGAATCATGGCCGTGAAGCGGTTGCCCGATATGGCGAAGGGGGCTTCGATCTGGTGCTGATGGACATGCAGATGCCCGAAATGGACGGGCTGGATGCCACCCGCGCCATTCGCACGCTGGAAGCCGAGCAGGGCATGGCGGCGGTCACCATCCTCGCAATTACCGCCAACGCGATGCAGGGCGACCGGGAACGCTGCCTGGAAGCGGGCATGAACGACTACCTCTCCAAGCCTGTGCGGCCCGTTGATCTCAAGCGCAAGATCCTCGAACTGCGATCAGCCCGGGCCTGACACCGCCCCCGAGCGGAACAAGGCCTCGATGCGGGCTGCGTCATACCCCAGTCGGCCCGCGAGCACTTCGCGGGTGTGCTCGCCCACATGATGAGGCGCACGGGTGCGCGGATGAACGGGCCGCCCATCGAGGTGATAGGGACTTGCCGTGACCCGTACAGCACCCGCCACCGGATGCTGCAGGGTTGGAAAGAACGCGCGTTCAGCCAGATGACGCGAGGCAATCACCTCTTCGGGGTAGAGCACCGGAGCGCAGGGTACGCGAGCAGCCTCCAGCGCGGCCAGGGCATCGTCCACGGTCGCGTAGGTGGCATCGAGCCACTCACCGATGAGGCGATTGAGTTCAGGCCAATGCCGGACCCGGTCGGGCTGGGTGGCGAACCGGACATCGCTGGCCAGTTCAGGCCGATTCATCAGCTTGAGCAGTCGCGGCCAGAGGTCGCCTGCGCCCACGATCTGCAGCACCAGATGCCGGTCACCGACGCGATGAACCACCATGCCGGGGCGCGGGTTGCCGTAAGGCTCGCCACCATTGAGCACGGACGGATAGCTCACACTGTCGGCACCGATCAGGGCTTCGAGCATCGAGACATCGATGAAGGCGCCCTGCCCCGTGCGAAAGCGCCTGAACAGCGCGGCCACGATCGCACTCGCAGCATGGGCGGCAGCCAGCACATCGGCCGCCTGCAGGTTGGAGGCACGGGGATTTTCAGCATCGCCCTGCTCCAGATGCATCATTCCGGAGATGGCATTGGTGGTGTGCGCAAACGCCGGGCGCTTGTGCCACTGACCGGTCTGCCCGTAACCCGAGATCGAGCAGTAGACGATATCGGGCTTGACCCGACGCACGGCCTCGACATCGCAACCCAGCTTGCTCACCACGCCGGGGGCGAAGTTCTCGATGAAAACGTCGGCGTGGCGGGCCAGATCAAGCAGCACGGCCAGTCCTTCGGGGCTCGCGAGATCGATGCCCACCCCCTGCTTGCCCGCATTGACCCTGGCAAAGTAGGAGCTCTGATCACGTCGGCCGGGCTCGAGTTGAAAGGGCGCATTGCGGGTGTCATCCCCACCCTCGGGACGCTCCACCTTGATCACCGTTGCGCCCATGTCGGACAGCTGTCGCGTGCAATAGGGACCTGCGAGCACCCGGGTCAGGTCGAGCACGACGATGCCCGACAGTGGCAAGGAAGAAGCGTCTGTTGTCATGGTGATTTCCCGAGGGCTTGCCAATCTTCTGTGGTGAGATGTCGGTCAAGCATGTGCCTGGATGGCTGCCCCTACACATGTCATCCTGAATCGACAACTCTGGGAGGTCCAACCATGCCGTTCCACGAACGCGGTGATGTGCGCATTCATTACGAGACTGCTGGCGATGGCTTTCCGCTGCTGGTCATTCCGGGCGGCGGTCTGAATTCCGACCTCGGCTTCATGCGCAAGGGCCCTTTTGATCCCCTGACTGAGTTCAGCGATGAATACCGGTGCGTTGCCAGCGATCTGCGCCACGCCAACGGCGGGCAGTCCCGTGGGCCGCTTGAGCCCGATCGCCCGTGGGATGCCTTTGCCGATGACCAGTTGGCCCTGATGGATCACCTGGGCTGCGAGCGTTTCATCGTGATGGGCTTTTGCATCGGCGGGCCCATGACCTGGAATCTGCTGCAGCGGGCGGGGCACCGGATCGCTGCCGCGGTCATCGTGCAGCCCAGCGGATCACGCCCGGAGCAGCGTGATTTTTTCTATCAGTCCAACAGCACCGGCTGGGGACCCGCCTTTCTGGCCCGCAGACCCGAAGAAACGCCCGAACGCGTGGACCGGTTCCTGACTCGCATGTATCGCGAGCGAGATGACTTCGTGTTTACGGTGAGCCGCGACTTCGTGCGGCAATGCCAAACCCCGGTGTTGATCCTGCCCGATGACATTGCGGCACATCCGTATGCGGTGGCGATGGAGTCGGCGCAGCTCGCCCCCAATGCCCAGGTGAGCCTGTACCCATGGAAAGACCCTGTGGAGCGCATTGCGCTGGCCCTGCGGCATATCCGAAGCTTCATGCGGGCCCATCGCGATCAGCCCTGAATCCGACACCTGGTCAGGCCTCGATATCGCCGTCGACGTAGAACCAGCGGGATTGCTCTCTGACAAAGCGGCTCTTTTCGTGCAGCCGATAGGCTTTGCCTTGCACCTTGTAGCGGGCCACGAATTCGACCCCGGCGGTGTCTCCCGTCAGGCTGAACGCCTTCACGGTGAGTCCCAGCCACTTCGTGCTCTCAAGCTCGAGGACAGGCGGTCGTGTTGAGGGGTGCCAGCTCGAAAGCAGGTACTCGGAAAGTTCCAGGACATAGGCCGAGTAGCGGCTGCGCATCAGGGCTTCAGCGGTGGGCGCCGGTGTGCCCTCGTGCAGGGGTTTGCAGCACTGACTGTAGGTTTTGTCAGGGTTGCAGGGGCATGGGCTGGATAGAGACATCCCGTTCATCTCATCGTGAACCCCGTGGGCGCGGCTCATGAGCCGCGTCTGCGATGGGCTCCGTATCCGCCTGCCTACCAATGAAAACGCCCAACCGAGAACGGTCAGGCGTTGGGTATTGGTGGACCGAAGGAGGATCGAACTCCCGACCTCCGCATTGCGAACGCGGCGCTCTCCCAGCTGAGCTATCGGCCCGAACAAGCCGCAGATCATAGCCGAAACCCGTGGGCGCGAACAATTGAAGCCCACTGTCGCTCAGGAAGACCACTGTCGCCAAGGCTCGGGCGTCGCGCGACAGGAGTCCCGCTTTTGGATCGCCCGGCAGAACCGTGCGCCACAACCTGCGCCACAAAAAGAAAGGCGCTCGTTGCCGAGCGCCCTGAACGTGGCAGCCCGTAGGCTACCTCTCCTCCTCCTCTTGACCGTTGCGAGCCGCATTCAGACTGTGTCTGTCAGCACTCGCATCGCTCAATGAAACGCACTCTAGCACGAGGCAGCGTAGGCATTTCCAGCATTTTCAAGCCCGAAAACGATTGTGTCCGAAGAAATTTCAGGCGCCCTGGACATGGCCTGGACATTCCAGAAAAAAACGCCTTTGTTCATTGAACAGGTTATTGACAGACCGCCAATGCATGGCCAGAAATTCGCCCCAAGACCCCCTCGGCGGTCAGTCTGCGCGCCCCGATCACCCCAGCGCGGCCTGGGCCAGCGCCTCAACCACTCTGGGGTCCGCACCCAGCGCCTCGGCGATCTCCACCTCGAGGCCAGGGCAGGCCTGCAAGACGGGCCCTACGAGTTCGGGCAGATCACGCAGCACATGGCCGCCCGCCGCCAGAAAAACCGGGGCAATTCGAACCCGGCTCAGTCCTGCAGCGTGCAGGTCCCGAAGCGATTCGGGCAACCCCGGTTGCATGAACTCGAGAAAGGCACAGCGCACCACGAGCTCGGGATGGATAGCCTGCACCCGTTCGGCCACGGCATGCAGGGTCTGAGCCCAGCGAGGATCGCGCGAACCGTGACCAAAGAGAATGACAGCCTGCAGGGGTTGGGTCATCGCATTCGTCCTACGAGCAGCAGCATGCCCATCGCCAGCGCGAGCACCACCAGACTCGGAATGCTGACAGCGAGCCATGCTGGCCAGGTATTGAGCAGGCCCAGGTGGGAAAACAGGCCATTCATGAAGTGAAAGACAACGCCGATCAGGATGCCGATGAACACCTTGTAACCCATGGTGCCGGCTCGCACCTGGAGATAGGCAAAGGGCAAGGCCAGAACCATCATGACCACAACCGCCAGGGGATAGATCAGCTTTTTCCACAGAGCAATCCGGTAACGATCGGCTGCCTGTCGATTTTCATCGAGGTGACGCGTGAACTGGGCGAGCGCGATCACCGACATGCGTGCCGGGTCCACCATGGCCACCCTCAGCAGGTCGGGATCGATGCCGGTACTCCAGACCCGTTCGCTTTTCTGCACAAACTCGCTGCCCCACGCGGGCCCGCCATCGGAAGCCTTGCGCGATTCAAAGCGCGTTTCTTCCACCTCACGCAGCAGCCACTGCCCATCACCCTGATACGCCCCTGAGCCGGCACGCAAGACCGAACGCAGAACGAAACTCTGATCGAATTCATACACCTGCAGCCGCAACATCGCCCCCTCCGCCTGCAGCGACCCGACATTCAGGAACCGCACTCCGGTGGGTTCACCACTCGCATCGCGCACGGTGTCCTTGATCCAGGCGCCCGAACGCAGCCCACCGGCCAGACCCACACCCCCCATGGTCACTGTGCGCACCTGCCGGGCCAGTCGCTCAGCGGGTGGCGCGACCACCTCGCCCATGAGGGCCGTAAAGACCACGAACCCGGCGGCCGGAACCAGGATGGCACTCAGCGCCTCCTGTCGACCCATACCCGCGGCCCGCATGGCCGTGAACTCCGACTGGGATGCAAACCGGGCCAGGGCATACACGGCGCCAATCAAGGCTGCGATCGGCATCAGCTCATACACCCTCCCGGGCAGATTCAGGCTCACATACAACAGCGCATGCTGGATGCGATATCCCCCCTGTCCGAGGTCGTCGAGTTCATTGACCAGATCAAAGAACGCAAACAGACCCAGGAAGGCCACCAGAACCAGCAAGACCCCCGTGGTGATTTCGCGCGCCAGATAGCGGGTGAGAACCTTCACCGGCGAATCCACCCCATGAGGGTGTTCGTCAGGCTGCGCCACAGGCTGATGCGCCGCCAGAAAAGCCAGGCCACGACGGCCAGCACCGCAAGATGCGGCACGAGCAATCCCACGGCGAAGTTCACACGATCCTGTGCAACCCAGGCCTGCATCACGCTGCCTGCGTTGTTGTAGATCAGATAGAAGATCAGCGCCACCACCAGATTGACCGACTGCCCAGCCCGGGGATTGACGAAGGCCAGAGGAATGGCAGCCACGGCAACGATCAGGGCCGATAACGGGGCCCCGAGGCGGCGGGCCAGTTCGCCCAGGTGAACGGATGTGGGGTCGGTCAGCAACAGCCAGGTGGGCTGGGCCTTGGCGGCCGTCACGTCAGACAGGGGCGCGTCACCCGGAAGCCGGATCCCATATCGCTCGAACATCATGAAACGGTATTGAGGGGTTCCCCAGGTCCCGTCCCAGCGCTGCCCGTCTTCAAGGACCAGAAACCGATTGCCGTCAGGCTCATCGATGATGCGCCCGCCACTGGAGGCCACAACGGTCAATCGTTGCCCGTCGGTCTGGCTCACGAAGACATTGCGAACCTCGGTTCGCTCCTCGTTGAGCGACTCCACAAAAAACACCCGATTCGACTGGGAAGACTCCCGGAACTGTCCGGCAGAGACCATGGAGACGTCTTCGCGACGCTCGAAGCGCTGGCGCAACTCATCAGCCTGACGGTTGGCCCAGGGGCCTACCCCCAGAGACACCACCGCGATCAGCCCAACAAACGGAATGGCGAACTCAAGAACCGGACGGACCCATGCCGTGAGGCTCAGTCCACTGGCAAACCAGACCACCATTTCGGAGTCGCGAAAGGCGCGCGACACCACGAGCAACACCGTAATGAAGAGCGTCAGGCCCATCAGGATGGGAATGGTGTTGATCGAAGCAAAGGCGATCAGCGGCAGGACGTCGGTCGATGCCACGCGGTCGGTTGCCGCTCGCCCAAGCAGGCGCACCAGCGAGGTGGTCACCATGACGGTGAAGAGCACCGCAAAAACCGCGCCCGAGAGGTTGAACAGATCCCGGCGAAGTGCCTGTTTGAAGAGCATGGAGGCTTATACTCGGCCGGGTCTGGGCCTTGGGGCCCGCAGCGAAATCAGGTGAATCCAATGCAATTTAGCACGAAGACCTCAGCCCCCGAGAAGACCCGCACCGCGTGCGCGATTGTTGCTGTTCTGAAGGGCAAACCGCTGGCTGCCGGCCAGGCCCTCGATGGCCTGCTGGGCGGCACCATCAGCGCCGCGCTCAAGCGCAAGGATCTGGCCGCCAAGTCGGGAGCCACCGTGTTGCTGCCCGGATCGGCCGGGGTCGAGCGGGTTCTTCTCGTATCGGCCGGCGACGCAGCAGCGCTGAGCGCCAAGGCCTGGTCCGATCTGTGCCGCTCGGCCATGCGTGCCCTGCAGGGCACGGGCGCCCGCCAGGCCACCAGCTGGCTCGCCGAGCTTGAGGTCAAGGGCACCGATGCAGCCGGCAAGGCCGCAGCGCTGGTCACGGTGGCGCGCGAACTGGCCTATCGATTCGATCATCACAAGAGCCGGCCCGAGCCCGCGCCCACGGGGCCTGAATCCCTCGAGATCGGCTGCGAGCGAAGCGAAGCCACTGCGATCGGCCGCGCCGTCCAGACCGCTGAAGCCATCGCCGACGGTGCCGACTTCACCCGCGATCTGGGCAATACCCCGGCCAACATCTGCACCCCCACCTACCTCGCCCAGGCAGCCCGCAAAATGGGCAAGCAGTTCGGCCTCAAGGTCGAAGTGCTGGAGCGCAAGCAGATGGAAGCCCTCAAGATGGGCTCGCTGCTCTCGGTGGCCCAGGGCTCTGAGCAACCCCCCAAGTTGATCGTGATGCACTACAACGGCGCCAGCAGCAAGGAGGCTCCGATCGTCCTGGTTGGCAAGGGCATCACGTTCGATACCGGTGGCATCTCGCTCAAGCCAGCCCCCGACATGGACGAAATGAAGTTCGACATGAGCGGCGCAGCCTCGGTCCTGGGCACCTTTCGGGCGATCGCGGCCATCAAGCCCAAGGTCAACCTGGTCGGCATCGTGCCGACCTGCGAGAACATGCCCTCGGGCAAGGCCACCCGGCCTGGTGATGTGGTGACCAGCATGTCGGGTCAAACCATCGAGATTCTCAATACCGATGCCGAAGGCCGCCTGATCCTGTGCGATGCCCTGACCTATGCCGAACGCTTCAAGCCCGCGGCGGTTGTCGATATCGCCACCCTGACCGGTGCCTGTGTGGTGGCCCTGGGTCATCACCACAGTGGGCTCTTCAGCACCGATGACGCCCTGGCCGACGAGCTGATCGCACGCGGACGCGACACCCAGGACACCTGCTGGCGCATGCCGGTCGAGGACGCCTATCAGGATGGGCTCAAGTCCAATTTTGCTGACATGGCCAACGTGGGCGGCCGCGCAGGCGGTGCCATTACGGCAGCATGTTTTCTGGCGCGCTTTACCAAGGCCTATCCGTGGGCCCACCTCGACATCGCCGGTACGTCACATCGCAGCGGTGCGGCCAAGGGGTCTACCGGGCGTCCCGTCCCACTGCTGTCGGCCTTCGTGCTCGGCCGGGCGAAATAAAGCCCAGCAAGAAGTGACACGGATCGACTTTCACTTCAATGCTCCAGATCGGCTGGCCTATGCCTGCCGGCTGGTGCGCAAGGTGCACCGTGCCGGTCATCGCATCGTCGTGCAGTGCGACAGCCCGGAGCTCCTGCGCCATCTGAATGAGGCCCTCTGGACCTTCTCTCCTCAGGACTTCATTCCGCATGTGCTGGCAACCGATGCACTGGCCGACCGCACACCCGTGCTGCTGGCCGATGCAGAGGTTCCGGTCGCCTTGCAGATGCACGATGTGCTGATCAACCTGGGGCGTTCTACCCCGCCCGGATTTTCCCGCTACGAGCGCCTCATTGAAGTGATCGGACTGGAAGACCCTGACCGGGAAGCCGGCCGCGAGCGGTGGCGGTTCTATCGTGACCGGGGTTATCCCCTGCATACCCACGATCTGGCCAGTCAGGGAGCATCGGCATGACTCCGATCGACCCCATGGCCTCCACACCCTCTCTCGGTGACCACGACGCCACGGGCACCCGACTGCGGGGCCCGGCGGATTGGCCGGCGACCGAAGACGATGCCGTTCCGCTGCTCACCGAAGAGATCCTCCTGCCTGAAGGCCTGCGCCCCAGCGAACCCAGCGCGATCGAAGACCTCGACTGGGTCGATCTGGCCGACCGCCTGCGGGAGTCCGTCATGGCCGAGCTCGGCGATTCGGTGACCCGCATGCTGTCGGTGCGCATGGCCGAGTCGGTGAGGGCGGCCATCGGGCCCGCCCTGTCGCAGGCGAGCGCAGCCCTGCGCGTCGAGCTTGAGGCCAAGGTCAGCGAGGCGGTCGATCGCGCGGTATCCGCCGAAATCCAGCGTCTTCGCAAACCGCTCTGACCCAACGGCCCGCTGGGCCCGCTCCCGCCGAGTCCTTTCATCTCTCGCTGAGTCCTTTCATCTCTCGCTGAGTCCTTTCCGAACTCTCTGAGTCCCTTCCGAACTCTCTGAGTCCTTTCCGTACGCTACTTCCTTCGTTTCATCGTCCATCCTCCATGAGCGCCTCTCCCTCCATCCTGTCGGCCGCACTGGCCAAGAGTTTCGAACCCGCCGAAATCGAACGGCGGTGGTATCCCGTCTGGGATGAGCAAGGCCTCTTTCGAAATCCCTCGGAAGCGGCGTCCGCCGGCGGCTACTGCATCCAGCTGCCGCCGCCCAATGTGACCGGAACCCTGCACATGGGTCATGCCTTTCAGCAGACCCTCATGGACACGCTGATCCGCTGGCAGCGCATGAAGGGTGCCGACGTGAATTGGGTGATTGGTACCGACCATGCCGGAATCGCCACGCAGGTGGTGGTCGAGCGTCAGCTGCAGGCCGAAGGCAAGACCCGACATGATCTGGGTCGCGAGGCCTTCCTCGATCGCGTCTGGGCCTGGCGCGAGCAGTCGGGCAACACCATCATCGGGCAGATGCGCCGCCTGGGCACCTCGGGCAACTGGGACTACGCCGATACCGATGGCAAGCGGGCGGGCTACTTCACGATGGACGCCCATATGAGTGCTGCGGTGCTCGAGGTGTTTGTTCAACTGCATGAACAGGGCCTGATCTATCGAGGCAAGCGGCTGGTCAACTGGGATCCCACCCTCCAGACCGCGGTCTCCGACCTGGAGGTCGACAGCGAGGAAGAAGAGGGCCGGATCTGGGAGATCCGCTATCCGCTGGAGGGCGAGCCGGTCACGGTTCATCTGCCCGCCACCGAAACCGAGCCGGCGCGCAGTCAGGTGATCGACAGTCTGGTGGTGGCGACCACGCGACCCGAAACCATGCTGGGCGACGTCGCGGTCGCGGTCAATCCTGCGGATGCCCGCTATGCCCCGCTGGTGGGTCGCCTGCTGCGACTGCCGCTCTCCGACGATGGCACCGGTGCGCCCAGGCTGATTCCCATCATTGCCGATGACTATGTCGATGCGGCGTTTGGCACGGGATGCGTCAAGATCACGCCCGCCCATGACTTCAATGACTGGGCCGTCGGCGAACGGCATGGACTGGCAAGCCCCAGCATTCTCACCCTCACGGCGCATGTCTCGGACGCCGCGCCGCAAGCCTATCGTGGCCTGACCCGCGAAGACGCCCGTCTGCGGGTACTGCATGACCTCAAGGCGCTGGATCTGCTGGTGGGTGAGCGACCGCACAAGCTGATGGTGCCGCGTTCGGCACGCACCAGCACCATCGTGGAGCCCATGCTCACAGATCAGTGGTTCGTGGCCATGAGCAGCAAGGACCACCGCAACACCCAATTCCCTGGCCAGAGCATTGCCGAGGTCTGCCTGCAGGTCGTGGCCGATGGGCAGGTGCGCTTTGTACCTGATCACTGGCGCAGCACCTACGATCACTGGCTCAACAACATTCAAGACTGGTGCATCTCGCGCCAGCTCTGGTGGGGTCACCAGATTCCGGCCTGGTACAAGGCCGATGCGCAAGGTGCCGCCATCCAGGATGGCACCGTGTTCGTTGCCCGCAGCGAGTCCGATGCCATCGCCCAGGCCCGCGCCGCCGGCTGGCAGGGTGCACTGGTGCGTGACGCCGATGTGCTCGATACCTGGTTTTCTTCGGCCCTGGTGCCTTTCTCGTCGCTCGGCTGGCCTGCCGCCACTCCCGATCTGAGCCGCTACCTGCCCTCCTCAGTGCTGGTTACGGGCTTTGACATCATCTTCTTCTGGGTCGTCCGGATGGTCATGATGACCACCTTCTTCACCGGCAAGGTGCCCTTCAAGGATGTCTACATCAACGCCATTGTGCGCGATGCCGAAGGCCAGAAGATGAGCAAGTCCAAGGGCAACACCATCGACCCGCTCGATCTGATCGATGGCATTTCGCTGGAAGACCTGCTCGCCAAATCCACCACGGGCCTGCTTCGGGCCGATCACAAGGCCCGCATCGAAAAGCAGATCCGGCGCAGCTATCCCGACGGCATCGCGCCCTACGGCACTGACGCCGTGCGCTTCACCTTCGCGGCCCTGGCCACCTTTGCGCGTACGCTCAACTTCGATCTCAAGCGATGCGAGGGCTATCGCAACTTCTGCAACAAGCTCTGGAACGCCACGCGTTTTGTGCTCATGCAGACCGAAGGCAAGGACTGCGGCTTTGCGCCCCACACCGCCGAGCAGTGCGTGCCCGGTGGCTATCTGCACTTCAATGCCGTCGATCGCTGGATCACCAGTCGCCTGCAGCGCACGGTCGCCTCGGTGGAGCAGGCCTTGCAGGAATACCGCTTTGATCAGGCGGCACGCGAGATCTACGAATTCACCTGGAACGAATACTGCGACTGGTACCTCGAGCTTGCCAAGGTCAATCTCGCAAGCACCGACGAGGCCGTGCAGCGAGCGACGCGTCGAACCCTGCTGCGAGTCCTTGAAACCATTCTGCGACTGGCCCATCCGGTGATCCCCTTCATTACCGAAGAGCTCTGGCAGAAGGTGGCGCCGCTCGCTCAACGCTATGGCGAGCGGGGCGTCCAGACCCTTCAGGCAGAGGCACTGACCCAGGCTCTGGGTGAGGCCCGTCACTCCATCTCCATGCAGCGCTTCCCGGTGGCCGAGCCCGGCAAGCACGACGCCCAAAGCGAGGCTCAAGTGGCCGAACTGCAGGCCATGATTGAAGCCTGCCGAGCCCTGCGCGGTGAGATGAACCTGTCGCCAGCCCAGCGCATGCCCTTGCTTGTCTCGGGCCCGCAGCACCAGGCGCAGATGCATGCGCCCTATCTGCAGGCGCTGGCCAAGCTGTCGGCGGTGGAGGTTCTCGATTCGCTGCCCGAAGGCGCGCTGGCGCCCGTGCAGATCGTCGGTGAATTCCGGTTGATGCTCAAGGTCGAGATCGACCTTGGCGCCGAGCGTGATCGCCTTGACAAGGAGATCGCCCGGATCGAGACCGAGATCGGCAAGGCAAAGGGCAAACTCTCCAACGAAAGCTTTGTGGCCCGCGCGCCTGAAGCGGTGGTGGCTCAGGAGCGCGAGCGGCTTTCGGGCTTTGAGGGCACGGTGGCGCGACTGCGCGAGCAGAGGATCAAACTGGGCTGAGCCACACGGGAGTCGCCACGCCCACAGTGAGCCTGCGGCTGCGCGGCCGACCAAATGGCCAACCGAATGGCCGACCGATCAGCGCCTGCGCAGATAAAACGCCCAGCCGGCGCCCTGCTCGTGTTGAGCGATCAGGGTATTGCCCGTCTGCCGAGCAAAGGCCTCGAAATCGCGGACCGAACCCGGATCGGTTGAGACCAGCTTGAGGGTCTGACCGCTGGCGAGCGCTGCAAGTGCCTTCTTGGCCTTGAGGATGGGCAGCGGGCAGTTCAGACCCGAGGCATCCACCTCAAGGTCGACAGCGGGCCTGCCGTTGGCGTCATTCCCAGAATTCGTTGCGGCACTTGATGTCATGGTCTTGCCTTCTCTTGCAGCCTTTTGCGGCGACGTCAGTTGCGGGGTCGTCAGTCGCGGCTCGTTGGTTCCCTGAGAATCGCACGAACAACCCGGGAATGACCGGGTTGCCGGACGCTAGCGTCCTTCCTTGTCCACGGAGCGCCCATCCCGCCCAACCGATCGCCCGACCCCGACCAGGGCGCCGCCCAGCAAAATCGCCATGCCCCAGAAGAGCGCGCCCACGCCGAACAGGCTACCCATGGCTCCAAAAGCGGAAGGCAGGGCCGTCTGCGTGCCGTAGACCAGGGTCAGGCGCAAACCCGTGGCCTCACCCAGGCGCTCGGCCGGGGCACTGCGGGCCATGACTGAAAGCACCATGGGCTGAGAGACGCCCAGGCCAAGGCCGAGCAGAAAGGACAAGCCGATCAGCGCCTCGAGCGTATTGAAGAAGGGATACATCACGTAAACGAGCGCAGCGATCGCCATGGCCACCAGGATGGCACGCCACTCCGGTACATCCATCAGGAACAGCGGAACGATCAATCGAACCACAAGGGTGGCAATCGAGAAGCCGCCAAGAATCAGCCCGATGCCCGAGGCCGACAGCCCGGCCTGCGTGCCATAGAGGGGCACCAGAAACTGATGCACCTCCCAGGCCGCAGAGATGAGCGAGACCACCAGATAGAGCCGGCGCAACTCGGGCGTGCGCAGCAGATCGAACACATCGCGCGCGGGCAGATCCTCGGGCGGCTCGCCCCGGCGATCCGGCAAACGCTGCCGCAGTCGGTAAAGCCACAACAGGGCGCACAGGGGCAGCACCGTCACCATGGCGAAAGCCACCTGATGACCCAGACCATCGATCATGAAACCGGAGGCAATCGGCCCGATGAAGGTCGAGACCGAAAAGCCAATGGTCATGAGACTGAGGTTGTGACGCCGCTCCTCTCCGCTCGCCAATTGCGAGATCAGCTTTTGCACGGCCAGATGAAACGGCAGAAAGCCCACGCCGATCACCACGGCAGCCAGATCGAGCATCCACTGCTGCAGGGCAAAGACCGGCAG
>JBKCEY010000315.1:0-2644 GCA_046304115.1 Burkholderiales bacterium
ACTTAAAGTGGCTTGCCTTGACGCGGTAAGTGCTTGCCAGCATTCGAGAAATCGTAGTGAGTAAGATTAGACATAAAAAATATGTCTTAATATGACGCGATTAAATTTCTGAACAGCGTCTATGGCTACCAGTCTTCAGATTCCACAGCATGAAGTTCAGCGGCGTCTGGCCCTGGACAACCCCTGGTGGCGGGCCGGGCAGGGAATCGATGAAGAGGAGGCGGCCTGGCCACGGCGGGCCTACTTCGACCAGTTTCGTGACCTGGTGCTTGCATCCGCCGTGCGCCGCGCCGTCGTGCTGATCGGCCCGCGGCGTGTCGGCAAGACTGTCATGTTGAAGCACCTCGTGGCGCAGTTATTGCGGCAGGGCGTAGCGGGCATCCGCATTCTTTTCCTTTCGCTGGACACGCCGCTTTACTCTGGACGCTCACTCGAGAGTCTGGTGCAACTGTTTGCCGATCAGCACCGGCACGCATTGCAACGGCCTCTTGGCCAGGCCCAGCCCCTGTGGGTGCTCTTCGATGAGGTTCAGTACCTCAAGGACTGGGAGGTGCATCTGAAGTCTCTGGTGGACAGTTATCCGCACATCCGCTTCGTGGCCAGTGGCTCGGCCGCTGCGGCCCTTCGCATGAAGAGCCGCGAGTCTGGTGCAGGTCGCTTCACCGAGTTCTTTTTGCCCCCCCTGACCTTTGCCGAGTACCTTCAGTTTGCCGGTGCCGAAGCCGAGCTCATCCGTGAGGCGGACCCTCAACCCGGCCAACCCCCTGAGTATCTGGTCTCGGACATCCAGGGTCTGAACATCGAGTTCGTCAACTACCTGAACTACGGTGGCTTTCCCGAAGCGGTGATGAACATTGCGGTGCGGTCCAACCCTGGCCGTTTCCTTCGGCAGGATATCGTCGACAAGGTGCTGCTCAAAGACTTGCCAAGCCTGTACGGCATTGGTGACACACAGGAGCTCAACCGCTTTTTCAATGTCTTGGCCTTCAATACAGGCAACGAATTGAGCCCGGAAGGCCTGAGCAAGCATTCCAACATCGGCAAGGCCAAGCTCAACGACTACCTGGAATACCTGGAGGCGGCCTACCTCATTCGCCGGGTGTACCGGATAGACGACAACGCATTACGCCTGCAGCGTGCGCGGACATTCAAGGTCTACCTGACCAATCCCTCCATTCGGGCCGCTCTTTTTGGCATGGTGAGCCCCGATGACGACGCCATGGGCAACCTGGCTGAAACCGCCGTCTGGAGCCAATGGCTGCATCAGGCAGAAGTCAGTCGATCATTGCATTACGCGCGCTGGAAGTCAGGACGCCAGGATCTGGAAGTTGACATCGTTTCCCTCGATCCGGCGACGCAAAAGCCCCGTTTTGCAGTGGAAATCAAGTGGTCCGACCGTCCTCCGGCGGCACTCCATGAGCTGCGAGGCCTTCGCGAGCTAGCGACCAAACACAAACTGGTAGGCCACCCTGTGGTCACCACTCGAAGCTTCAAGGGTCAGGTCGTCCTGGGTGAAATGACACTGGAGTTCGTGCCCGTCGCGATGCACTGTTACACCATCGCGCGCAATCTACAGCGGCCTACCTGAAGCATGGGTTGCCGGCCTCATCCCGCCCGTCGTTCGAGCCGTTCCACGGCCTGCTCCGACATCATCAGGTACTGATCGACGGCCAGACGCAGGCCAGGCATGTTCACGCCCTCGGTGCTCTTCTTGCCTTCGCAGTAGCGCGCATACACGCCGTGCACGATGGCAGCCGACTTCCAGCGGTTGAAGCCCACGTAGTAATCGAGCCGCGAGAGATCCCGGCCGGTGCGCCGCGCATAGCGCTCGGCCAGTTCGGGTCGGCGCGGAAAGCCCGGCAGTGAGGTGGGTGGCTCGACCCTCGGATTGGGCGGGTCTGACGGATCAAACCACTGGTTCAGTGCATAGGCCAGATCGGCCAGAGGATCGCCGAGCGTGGAGATCTCCCAGTCGACCACCGCGGCCAGCGCGCCGCTGGGCCCGATCAGGGTGTTGTGCAGGCCGTAGTCGCCGTGCACGATGCGCGCCGGGCCCTGGTCGGGGATGTTCTCGAGAAAGTATTTCTGCAGGGCATGGGCCCTGGGGTCGTCGTACTGAGCCGGCTCGGCCGAGGCGAGCCAGGACCGGTACCAGGTCTTGAGCTGTCGGCCGATGTAGTCGTCTTTCTTGCCCAGATCCGACAGACCCACCGCATCGACATCCACGGTATGCAGGTCGGCCAGCACATCGATGAAGGATTCGGCCATACGCTGCCGATTGGCCTCGGGCACCCACTTGCGCGTGTCATCGGCGCTGTAGAGCGGATGGCCGTCGATCAGACCCATGACATAGAAATGCGCGCCGGTCACGGTGGGGTCTTCGCAGAATCCGTAGGCAGCCGGCACTGGCACCGGTGTGGCGCCCAGGGCCTTGATGACGGCCCATTCACGACCCATGTCATGAGCCTTGGGCAGCAGCTCGCCCATGGGCGGGCGCCGGATCACAGCCTCTCGGCCCTGTGCGTCGGTGAGTTTGTAGGTGAGGTTGGAGTGCCCGCCTTCGAGGCGCAGCCAATGAAAGGGCGGAGCAAGTTCGGGGATGTTGGCGCCTATCCAGGCCTCGACGCTAGCGACGTCATAGCCC
>JBKCEY010000316.1:0-3858 GCA_046304115.1 Burkholderiales bacterium
TTCGGCTCCGTACGCTTCGGCCCCGTGCCCTTCAGCACCGTACGCTTCGGCGCCGTGCCCTTCAGCACCGTGCGCTTCGGCCCCGTGCTCGCGGCCCCGCAGCCGGCTGGCCCAGGCCAGCAGCAGCCCGAGGGCCGGCGCGATCAGGATCGGCCAGATCAAAGGCCGGTAACGGCCGTCCAGCACGAGGGTGAGCGCCTGGGCAACCGTCAGGGCCAGCAGCACGCCGATGCCGATGACCAGCCTGTGCCGGTGCTGGCCGCTGAGCGCGAATGCAAGCGCCATCAGGGTGGTCGCAAGACCCAGGAGCGCGTACAGCGAGCCCAGGGTGAGTTCCATCGCGGAGCGGCCCCAGAGCGCAATCATCTCAATCTGCAGCACCACCAAAGGACCCAGACAGGCGCCGGCGAGGAGCCCCACCGCAATCCATGCAGATGGCGTGGCGGATTGCGCCCCACGCCCTCGAGCCATGAAAGCACCGAGCACACCGCCACCCACAAGACCGCCCAGCAGCGCCTTGATCAGCGCGGCAGCATCGACATTCGGTGCAAGAGGCCCCTGCCAGGAGACCTTGGATTGGCCCTGTGCATCCAGAATGCCCCAGTGCCCGCCCATGGCACCCTCAAGGTCGCGTTTCCAGGGCTGATCGAAGGCCTCGATCAGGTTGTAGTCGGGCGGGGCCACCTCCAGCCAGGCGCGCATGAACCGGGTCTGTTCTCGAATACCCGGTACGGCCGATCCGCGCTGTCGTCCGGCCGAGGGCCATCCGGTTTCGGCGAGCCAGACCGGCAAGGGCGCAAACACGTCGTTCATGGTCCTGAGCACCGCCTGCACATGCTCGACGGCCCGCTCGACCCCCACGGGTTCGTCTTCCCAGTAGGGCAGCACATGCACGGCCACGACATCCACATGGCCACGCAGGATCTCGGCATGGCGCTGCCAGAACTCCCAGACTTCGGCATAAGCGACCGGTACCACGTTCGCCGAGCGAGCCTTGTCGAGCAAACGCACCAGGCCTTGTGGGCTCAGTTCGCCGCGCAACAAGACCTCGTTGCCCACGATCAGCAGATCAACCACATCCCGATACTCACGGGCCAGGGCAATGGCGCGCTCGAGGTGTCGTTCGTTGCCCACCGCATCCCCGCCAATCCAGACTCCGAGCTTGACCCTGAACCCCAGTTCCCGAGCAATGGCGGGTACGGCGTCCAGGCCATGCTCCACCCCGTAAGTCCGTATGCACCGGGTGAGGGGTTGCAGCAGAGTGAGGTCCGCGCGGATCTGCTCGGGCCGAATGGGCCGATCGGCATGCCAGGGTGCATCGCCCGTCCGCCGGTAGGGCGCATACGACAGACACGACAGCGGGGCCGCGCGACGGATCGAGGAGCCCGGTTCGGGACCGCCTGGGAATGCGTTCAGGTCTGTGCGCTGCACGTCGAGCCCTGCACGCTGTGTGTTCAAGGCCGGTTTCGGATCCCCGCCCGGCGTGTGCCCCATGAGCAGAATCCATGCGAGCAGTGCGCCCAGGCACAGACTCAGACCCATGATCAGGCGCACGGTGGCCGAACGAGCAGGGGCCGAACGAGTAAAGGCCGGGCGATCGGCGATCAGACGGGGCATGAAGGCAATCGCCCTTCAGAAGCTGTGATCCGTTCAGCATAACCGGGGCTCATGCATCCGATGGACCGAACCCCTGCACCGATGGACCAAACCCATGCAGTTGCTGACCCGAACCGTCCCTCATGGCGGCTGGCCGGCGTGACCTTCGCTCTGGCGTTGGTGATCGCCCTGCTGAGCGGGGGGCTGTGGCAGTCATGGAATCGGCCCTTGCATCCGCCCGATGCCCGCCTGCCGATCGCAGGCATGGCCTACAACGCGTTCCAGCGCTGGGACAGCCCCTTGCAGCAGCGCTTTCCCCCGGATGAGGCCATCGAAGCAGACCTGCGCCTGCTCAGCCGCTACACCCGGCGACTTCGCACCTACAGTTCATCAGAGTTTCCGAAGCTGCCTGAGATCGCGGCACGGTATGGCCTGAAACTCACCGCAGGAGTCTGGCTGGATCGGCGTCTGAAGGACAACGAACGTGAGTTGTCGGCTGTTGAGGCGGCTGCAGCAGCGCACTCAAACATTGAGCGGGTCATTGCGGGCAACGAAACCCTCCTGCAGGACAAGCTCAAGCCCGATCAGCTGTATGACTACCTTGATCGCTTGCGCCGCTCGCTCAAGGTGCCGGTCTCGACGGCCGAGCCCTGGCATGTCTGGATAGACCTCCCTGAGCTGGCCGATCATGTTGACTTCATCACGGTTCATCTGCTGCCCTACTGGGAGGGCATGCCCATTGAGGCGGCCGTTCCCTATGCGATGCAACGCTATCGGGAGCTGCAGACGCGGTTTCCGGACAAGCCCATCGTGATTGGCGAGATCGGCTGGCCGAGTGGCGACTTTCGTTTTGGCGCGGCCCGGGCCACACCGGCCCACCAGGCCCGTTTTGTGCGCGAGTTCCTGAAGATCGCCCAGGAAGCGGCATCAGCCCCGAGCCCCGTCATCAACCCGAGCCCAACGATCAACTCGAGAACAATGCCCTCCCCGGGTCCAGTCCTCGATTACTACCTGATGGAGGCTGTCGATCAGCCCTGGAAGGCCTCCACCGAAGGCCGCGTCGGCGCGCACTGGGGTCTGTTCGATGCACGCCGCAACCTCAAGTTTGATCTGCAAGGCGCGATCGAGCCCGATCCCTACTGGCGGCGACACGCCATCGTGGCTACCGTGCTGGCCTTGCTGCCGCTGCTTGCGCTGATGGTGCTCTTTCCGAACATGCGACTGCCGGGGCGTTGCACCTTCGCCTTGAGTGCGCTGCTGGTTGCCACTTTTGCAGTCGTCATGGCAACCCGACCGCTTGCCGATTACTTCAGTCTGATCGATCTGGCGTTCTACAGCCTCCTCGTGCCGGCTCTGCTGCTGATGGGTGCGATCTTCCTGGCGGTGATGCTCGAGTTTTCCGAGCTCTTTTGGTCGGGCAGCCTGCGTCAGCGGGCGCAACCCCGCTGGGTTCGCCACAATGAGCTTTCGGATGGCTCGCCCCTGCCCTGGGTCAGCATTCATCTGGCTTGCTGCAATGAGCCGCCGGAGATGGTGCTTGCCACGCTGCGCAGCTTGCGCGCGCTGGACTGGCCTCACCTCGAGATCCTGATCGTCGACAACAACACCCGGGACGCCTCGCGGTGGGAGCCCGTCCGCGATGCGGTCCAGGCCTTGGCCGATCCGCGGGTGAGGTTCTTTCATCTGCCCCACTGGCCAGGCTTCAAAGCCGGCGCGCTCAATTTCGCCCTCTCGCACACCGATCCGCGTGCCCGCTGGATCGGCGTGGTCGATGCCGACTATGTGGTTGATCCGACCTGGTTGAGACAGATGGCGGGTTACTTTGCACAACCCGAGGTGGCTGCTCTGCAGGCGCCTCAGGCACACCGCGATTGGGAGGGTGACACCGCGTCTCGCCTCATGAACTGGGAATACGAGGGCTTCTTTCGCCTTGGCATGCACCATCGGCACGAACGCAATGCGCTGATTCAGCACGGCACCATGATTCTGCTGCGCCGCACTGCGCTCGAACAGGCCGGGCAGTGGGATCCAGTCTGTGTGTGCGAAGACGCAGAACTCGGTCTACGGTTTCTCAATCAGGGCCAGCGCATCGTGTACGTGGATGAGGTTCTCGGGCGTGGTCTGGTGCCGGCCGACTGGAAGGCGTACCGGCGTCAGCGCCGACGCTGGGCCATGGGTGGCATGCAGATCCTGCGGCTCCACGCCGGCGCACTGTTGGGCCGCGGGCCACTGAACCTGGCCCAGCGCTATCACTTCATTGCG
>JBKCEY010000317.1:0-9883 GCA_046304115.1 Burkholderiales bacterium
GGTGGCTCGCTGCAGTGCGAGCCAGGCCGGTGGGCTGATCCCGCCCACGCGACCAGCGGCTCGGCGCTCCAGGGCGATCTGCACCAGGCGAGTCAGCCAGCCAACCAGACTCGGCAAGCTGGCGATGCCTGCCACAAGCCAGAGCGCGATCGCGGCATAGGCAGGCAAGGGCAGATCCGCCACCGCGGGCAGGGCCAGCAGGACGCTGCCCAGAGCAGCCAGGGCAAGGGCAATGAAGGGTCGATCCAGACCCCTGAGCAGCAGGTCATCGCGTGCGCTTCGCAGGCTGCGTGCTGCAGGCATGCGGCCCACGGCCCGGGCGGGCAGCCACGCTCCCGCGGCGCCGGTGAGGATGCCCAGCAGGCCGAACGCGATCAGGCTGAGCGCGTCGAGGTGCAGGCGCGGGCGTACCCCTTCAAAGTAGCCCCCTCCGAGGTCGCCACCCACCAGGCCGAGCACGGTCTGCGCCAGAGCCACGCCTGTCCCTACACCCAGCACCGCCCCCGCAACGCCAAGTGCCAGACCCTGCATCAGAACAGCAGCAACCCGTTGGCGGGCATTGGCCCCAAGGACGCCAAGCAGGGCGAGTTCCGGGGTCTGGCGGGCCACGGCCAGGGCAAGCGTTGAAAACACCAGAAACGCGCCGGTAAAGAGGGCCACCAGTGCCAGGACACTGAGATTGACCCGATAGGCGCGCGAGAGATTGGACATGCGTTCGGTCGCGTCCGTTGCGGTGCTCCAGACCCATTCGTTCTGTCCGAGGGTGTTGAGGGTCTGTTTGAGTGCATCAAGATCGGCACCCGGTGACACGCGCAGATCAAGGCGTGAGAGCTGGCCGCTTCGACCCAGCAGCCACTGTGCGTTGGCCAGATCCATCACCGCCATGGGCACTGCGGCGTTTTCAGGGGGTAACGTGCCCACGATGCGAAGTGGGGTCGGCTGCGCCTGTCCTGGCCACAGCAGGGTCTGGCCAACCCTGAGATTCAGGGCTTTCAGGGCGGCATCGGATAACGCCACGGTGTGGGCTTCAAGCAAGGACCCGGTATCGGCACCCGGCAAAAGGCCAGGGCTGACCTCACCCGCGGCCAGCACATCCACCGCCACGAGCCTCAGCTTGATCCGGTTTCGCTGCGGCTTGTCAGCAGGATCCCCGGAGGTCTTCGCGGCGTCAGCCGTTGCTGGCCCACGCGCATGTGTCGACTCTGCCTCCAGTGCCACCTCGGCTTCCAGCACGGGGCTCACCGCCTCGAGCCCCGCGACCTGCGCCTTGAGCAAACGCTCCCAGGTCTGCTCCGAAAAGCTGGTGCGCAGGGCACGAAGCTGCGCATGAGCCTGTCCGTTGACGCTGGCCATGGCCTGGCGAAACTCTTCCAGGGCAGAGTGGTTGATGAGGTGAATGGCCAGTGCAAGACTGACGCCGATCGCGATCGAGGCCACGCAGGTCAGGGTGCGGCCCGGGGAACGACGCCACTGGCCCATCGCAAGCCACCACCACCAGATCGGCCCCGTCCAGCGCAGGGCGGCAAACCGATGACGCGTGATACGGGTCATGCGGCTCGGGTCACCGCAACTGGCCCTCGGCGTCGAGCCTGACGCAGCGATCAGCCAGTGCAGCGGCCTGCTCGGAGTGGGTCACCATCAGGAGGGCAGCGCCATGGGCACGCACCTGCTCATCGAGCAATTGCAGGGCCTGCGCTGCAGTCTGAGGATCGAGATTGCCGGTGGGCTCGTCAGCCAGGATCAGTTGCGGTCGATGCACCAGGGCGCGTGCCAAGGCCACCCGCTGCTGCTCACCGCCCGACAACTCATGCGCAAAAGCGTCTTCGCGGCCTGCGAGGCCCACCCGCGCGAGCATCTCGCAGGCCTGAATCCGGGCCTGTGATGGACTGACCTGATTGATGACCAGCGCCAGCGCGACGTTTTGCCACAGCCGCAGATACGACACCAGGTGAAAGGCCTGAAACACGAAGCCCACCGAGCGGGCGCGCAGTGCGCTCAGCCGACCATCATCAAGGTTGGCCAGGCACTCGCCGCACAGGATCACCCGTCCTTCATCCACGGGCTCCAGCCCGCAGGCCAGATTCAGCAAGGTTGACTTGCCTGTTCCCGAGGCGCCGAGCAAGGCCACCCGCTCACCCTGTGCGATCTGCAGGTCAATGCCTCTGAGCAGGGAACGATCCGCGGTGAAGCGCTTGCCGACCTGCTTGAGCTCGAGGATCGGTGCCGGCGATTTGGCGGTCGGTGCCTCAGGCATCTGCCTGCAGGCAGTGCGTGGCGATGTCGTTGACGAGACCGGCGATCAGGGGCTCCGCAAAGTCGTGGCCCATGCCCGCAACGCCAATGAATCGGGCCCCTGGAATGTGGGCTGCCGTGTCGCGACCCGCGGCGATCGGGACCAGCGGGTCGGCTTCGCCATGGATCACCAGCGAGGGCACCCGGATGCCTTTGAGCAGAGGACGCCGATCGCCATTGCTCATGATGGCCAGCAGCTGGCGCGCGGTCGCTGCGGGGTCGTGCGCGCGCTCGAGCGAGGCCCGCAGCCGCGCCCGCAGGTCCTGCCTGGAGCCCTGCAGGCCCGGGCTACCGATCAGGGTCCAGATCCGTTCGAGATGATCGAGCAACTGGACGGGCGTGGCATTGCGCGGGGGCGGGGTCATGAGGGCGCGAACCGCCGGTGTGAAATGAAACCTGAAGCGTGTGGCTCCACTCGAAGACATGATGGAGGTGAGCGATCGGGTTCGGTGAGGCCGCCCTGCAGCAAAGAGCTGGCCGATCATGCCGCCCATGGAGGCGCCCATCACATGAACCGATTCGATGCCCAGGGCATCGAGCAGCGCACAGGCATCGTCGGCCATATCGGTGAGATCGTAGGGGGCTCGTACCGACAGCCCCACCATCTGGCGCATGACTTCGGTGCGCACATTGATCGGCTGACCGCCGATTCGGCTCGACAATCCACAGTCGCGGTTATCAAACCGCACGGTCCTGAAGCCGCGTGACTGCAGGCCTCTCATGAGGCTATCGGGCCAGTCGACCAGTTGCTGGCCCAGGCCCGAGATCATCAGGATGCAGGGCGCATCCGTCGGACCGGAATCTTCACAGACAAGGTCAACGCCGGAGTCGAGCCGGATTTCATGAAACCCGCTCATGCGTCATTCAGCGCCGGGACCGGGCACGCTGATTGAAAAACCGGCATCGACATAGGTGATTTCACCCGTGATGCCCGAGGCCAGATCGGACAGCAAAAAGGCAGCGGTGTTGCCCACCTCATCGATCGTGACATTGCGCCGCAACGGGGCGACCTGCTCGGTGAAGTCGAGCAGCTTGCCAAATCCCTTGATGCCCGACGCGGCCAGTGTCTTGATCGGACCGGCCGAGATGCCGTTGACCCGTGTGCCCAGGGGGCCGAGGCTTGCAGCCGCGTAGCGCACGGTGGCCTCGAGCGAGGCCTTGGCCATGCCCATGACGTTGTAGTTGGGCACCGCCTTGACTGCACCCAGATAGCTCAGCGTGACCAGTGCGCCCTTGCGGTTGGCCATCAGAGGCCTGGCGGCGGCGGCGACAGCCGCAAAGCTGTAGGCCGAAATGTCGTGGGCCACCCGGAAAGCCTCGCGATTGAGGCCATCGAAGAGATCGCCGCTGATCGCCTCACGCGGTGCAAAGGCGATCGCATGAACGACGCCGTCAAGGCCATCCCAGCGGGCCTGCAGGCTCTCGAAGAGGGCGCTGATCTGGGCATCTTCGCCGACATCACAGGGCACGACGATGTCGGAGCCGAACTCGGCTGCCATTTCAGTGATCCGATCCCGAAACCGCTCGTTCTGGTAGGTGAACGCGAGTTCGGCACCCTGTGCGCGGCAGGCACGGGCCACGCCATAGGCAATCGAGCGGTTGGACAGCAGACCCATGATCAGGATGCGTTTGCCGGCGAGGAACATCGGGTTTCTCCGATACACTTTTCGAATGGCGATTGTCTCATGCATGGCTGAAGGTCGCCCCATCCGGGGCGAGGGGTCGTGTCGCGCGGCGGCCGACCCCGTTCGGCGCAGCCCTGCGCGCGCCCCTTGCACACGCCTCGGCCTGCGACTCCTCGGCCTGCGACTTGCCCTGTGCGCGATCACGCTGCTCGGGGCCATCGGGCCGCCCCAGGTTGTGCGTGCGGAATCAGTCACCACTCAAGCCCAGCCGGCGCGAGGCTCCAGCGACGGCTTCGTGCATGCCATCGCCTGGGGGGATCAGCCCAAATACCCGCCTGATTTCGAGCATTTTGGTTACGTGAACCCGAAGGCACCCCGCCAGGGCACCCTCACTCTTGATGGCTTTGGCTCCTTCGACAAACTGAATCCCTTCACGCTCAAGGGTCTGGCGGCAGCGGGCACCTACCTGCTGATGTTCGACACGCTGACCGAGCAGGCCGATGACGAGCCCTTCACCATCTACGGGCTGTTGGCGCAGGACATGCGCTTTGCCCCCGACGGGCTCTCGATCACCTTCCGGCTCCATCCGAAGGCGCGCTTTTCGAACGGTGATCCCGTCCTGGCTGCGGACGTCAAACATTCCTTCAACAGCCTAATGAGCCGTCAGGCGCATCCGAGGTTTCGCAATCTCTTTGGCGATGTCGCTCAGGTGGTCACGCCCGATGAGCGCACGATCCGTTTCGAGTTCAAGCGGCGCAATCACGAGTTGCACATGATTCTGGGGTCGCTGCCGATCTTTTCGCGCAAGTGGGGAGGCGGTAAGCCCTTTGACCAGATCGTGCAGGATGCGCCGATCGCAAGCGGACCCTATGCCATCGAGAAGGCCGACTGGGGCAAGCAGATCACCTTTCGACGGCGCGATGACTACTGGGCCGCTGATTTGCCCACCCGCCGTGGCCTGTTCAATTTCGAGCGGGTGACCTACACCTACTTCAAGGACGAAACCGCTCGCCTGGAAGGTTTCAAGGCGGGTCAGTTCGACTGGATCTACGAAAACTCGGCCAAAAACTGGGCGCGTGGCCATGTAGGCCCCAAATATCGTGCGGGCGAGATTATCAAGCAGGAGTTCAGGCACTCCAATGCTGCGGGTATCCAGGGTTTTGCCATGAACACGCGGCGGACCCAGTTTCAGGATCGACGGGTCAGACTCGCCCTGGCACAGGCCTTTGATTTCGAGTGGATGAACCGGCAGGTCTTTCACGGCCAGTATGTCCGCAGCCCGAGTTTCTTCACCAACTCCGAGATGCAGGCCGGCGGGCTGCCCGATGCCGATGAACTCGAGCTGCTTGAGCCCCTGCGCAGCAAGCTGCTGCCCGAGGTCTTCGAGGAGGCCCCGCTGCCTCCGGTGACCACACCGCCCGCCTCGCTGCGCGACAACCTGCGCCGTGCGCGCGCCTTGCTTGCCGATGCGGGCTGGACCGTTGCAGAAGACGGCAAGCTGCGCAATGCCAAGGGTGAGGCCTTCGTCTTCGAGGTGCTCTCCTACTCCAAGGCCCTTGAGCGGATTGCCGTACCCTGGGTGCGCAATCTGGAAAAGCTCGGTATGGAGGTCAATCTGCGAGTGACTGACCCCGTGCTGTTTCAGAAGCGCATGGACGAGTTTGATTTCGATGTCACCGTGACCTCGATGGGATCGAGCCAGACCCCCGGCAACGAGCTGGTGGAGCGCTTTTCCAGCCGGTCGGCCAATCAGAAGGGATCCGACAACCTCGCGGGGGTACGCGATCCGGCGGTGGATGCTTTGATCGGGCGCGTGTTGCGCAGCGGTACCCGCGAGGAGCTGGTCACGGCGAGTCGCGCGCTCGACCGCGTGCTGCGCAATGGCTGGTATCTGGTGCCGCACTTTCATGTGGCGCGGCATCGGGTGGCTTACCGCAAGTCCCTCGAGCATCCCGAGACCCTGCCGCTTTACTACAGCGCCAGTAACTGGGTGGTCAAGACCTGGTGGCGTAAGCCCGGCACCGACAAACCGTAAGCCGACCATGCTCGCCTACATCGTCAAACGCGTTCTTCTCATGGTGCCCACCCTGTTCGGGATCCTGCTGATCACGTTCGCGGTGATGCAGTTCGTGCCGGGCGGCCCGGTCGAGCAACTGGTTCAGGAGTTGCGGGGCCGGGGAGCAGCCGGCGAGGTGGCCACGAGCGACAACACCTATCGCGGGCGCGAAGGCGTCGACCCGGCCCGGATCGAGGAAATCCGCAAGCTCTACGGGTTTGATCAGCCCGCGCATGTGCGTTTCTGGGAGATGCTCAAGCGCTTTGCGCGCTTCGATCTCGGTACCAGCTACTTTCATCACAAGTCGGTCTGGGAACTGGTCAAGGAAAAGCTGCCGGTTTCGATCAGCCTGGGTGTGTGGACGTTTCTGATTTCGTATCTGGTCTCCATCCCCTTGGGGATTGCCAAGGCGGTCAGACACGGCAGCCGCTTCGATCTGATCACCTCCACGGCCATTCTGGCCGGCTACGCCATCCCGAGTTTCGTGCTGGGCGTGACCTTGCTGGTGTTGTTCGGCGGCGGGAGTTTCTGGCAACTCTTTCCGTTGCGGGGACTGACCTCCGACCAGTTTGCGCAGTTGTCCCTGATCGGCAAGGTGCTGGATTACCTCTGGCATATCGCCCTGCCGGTCACGGCCATGGTGGTGGGCAGCTTTGCGGTCACGACCATGCTGACCAAGAACACCTTCCTTGAGGAAATTCGCCGCCAGTATGTGCTGACCGCCCGCGCCAAGGGGCTGCCCGAGCAGAAGGTCCTCTACAAGCACATCTTTCGCAATGCCCTGATCCCGCTGGTGACCGGCTTTCCTGCAGCATTTGTCGGGGCTTTCTTTACGGGTTCGCTGCTGATCGAGACACTCTTTTCACTCGATGGCCTGGGCCTGTTGTCTTACGAGTCGGTCATGAAGCGCGACTACCCGGTCGTGATGGGCACGCTCTTTCTGTTCACCCTGATCGGGCTCTTTACCAAGCTGATCACCGACCTGGCCTATGTCTGGGTTGATCCTCGCGTGAAGTTCGGAGCGGTTTCATGATTCAGGCGCCAGGTGCAGTGCCAGCCCCGGCTGAGGGTGCCCCCGATGGGGTACCTGTTGCAACCTCGGCCTCGCCCGCCGCACGTGCCTGGCGGCGTTTTCGGGCTGATCGCAGAGGCTATTGGAGTCTGGTGATCTTCAGCGTTCTGGTGCTGGTCACGCTGATTGCCGAACTCGTCTCCAACGACCGTCCCATCGTGGCCCACTACGAGGGCAGGACCGTCTTTCCGATCTTCAATACCTATCCAGAGACCGATTTCGGTGGCGACTTTGCCACTGCAACCGACTATCTCGACCCCTTCATCCGCGGGCAGTTCTCCAAACCCGGCAATTGGGCGATCTACCCGCCCAACAGCTATCGCTTTGACACACTCAATTATTTCTCGCCGAGCCCGAATCCCGCGCCGCCTTCAGCCGTCAACTGGCTGGGTACCGACGACCGAGGTCGGGATGTGCTGGCTCGCCTGATTTACGGGTTCAGGGTCTCGGTCCTGTTTGGCCTCGCCCTGACCGTGATTGGCGTGGTCATCGGCGTGCTGGCGGGTGCGGTGCAGGGCTACTTTGGCGGCAAGATCGATCTGGCCCTGCAGCGCTTCATCGAGATCTGGGGCTCGATGCCGGAACTCTATCTGTTGCTGATCTTCGCTTCGCTGTTCGAGCCGGGCGTATTGATCCTGCTGGTGATCCTTTCGCTCTTTGGCTGGATGGGCCTGTCCGACTATGTGCGTGCGGAGTTCCTGCGCAACCGCAGCCTCGAGTACGTCACTGCGGCGCGTGCTCTGGGATTGTCCGATGCTCAGATCATCTGGCGTCATGTCCTTCCCAACAGCCTCACGCCGGTGATTGCCTTCATGCCCTTTCGCATGAGCGGAGCCATCCTGGCGCTGACCAGTCTCGATTTTCTCGGCCTGGGTGTGCCGCCTTCCACGCCCAGCCTGGGTGAGTTGCTGTCGCAGGGCAAGGCCAACCTCGATGCCTGGTGGATCACCCTGTCCACCTTCGCGGTGCTGGTCGGCATGCTGATGCTGCTGATCTTCATCGGTGAGGCGCTGCGCAGCGCGCTGGATACCCGTCGTGGATAGCCCTGCCGTGGATCCCTTGAGCCCTGTCCCTGATCGCCTGCCCCACGACGCTCAGCCGATGGCGCATTGCGCAACCCCGCAGGCCCCGTTGTTGCAGGTCACTGACCTGAGTGTGAGCTTTCCCGGGCCACAGGGTCCGGTGAGAGTCCTGGATGGGGTGTCCTTTTCGATCCAGCGCGGCGAGAAGCTCGCGCTCGTCGGGGAATCAGGCTCGGGCAAGACCATGACCGCCATGGCGATCCTGCGGCTGATTGCCGAGGGTCGTACCGAAGGCCATGTCGTTCTCGACGGTCAGCCTTTACTGAGTGCCAGCGAGCGCGACATGCGGGCCATCCGCGGTCGCCGGATTGCGATGATCTTCCAGGAGCCCATGTCGGCGCTCAATCCGCTGTTTTCGATTGGTGACCAGATCGCCGAGTCATTGACCCTGCACCTGGGGCTGACCCGGTCGGCCGCCCTGGAGCGTGCGGTGGAGCTGCTCGAGCTCACCGGCATTCCGGAGCCGCAACGGCGGGTCAGCAGCTATCCGCATGAGCTCTCAGGCGGGCAAAGGCAACGCGCAATGATCGCGTGGGCGCGGGCCGGTGTGCCGGAACTGCTGATTGCCGATGAACCGACGACCGCGCTGGATGTGACGATCCAGCGCCAGATCATTGAACTGCTCGATGCCCTGCAACAGCGCATTGGCATGGCGGTTTTGCTGATCAGCCACGATCTGCCTCTTGTGAGGCGCTTTGCCGATCGGGTGGGCGTCATGCGTCAGGGCAAGCTGCTCGAGTTGCAACCCACGGAGGCCCTCTTTGCCAACCCCGGGCACGACTACACCCGTCGCCTGATTGACAGCCGTCCCCGCAGGGCTGTGCTGCCGGTTCCCCAGGATGCCCCTGTCCTGCTGGAGGCGACCGAAGCCGGGTGTCGTTACTGGATTCGCCAGGGCTGGTTTTCGCGCCGTCCCTTCGATGCGGCGCGGGGCGTTTCGCTCTCGCTGCATCGGGGCGAAACCCTGGGCATCGTGGGCGAGTCGGGCTCGGGCAAGACCACGCTGGGCATGACCCTGCTGCGGCTGGCTGCGGGTGATGCCATGGGACGGATTGCATTTGAAGGTCAATCCATCGAGGGTCTGTCCCAGACCAGCCTGCGGCCTTTGCGGCGTCGTATGCAGGTGGTCTTTCAGGATCCCTTCAATGCACTGTCACCCCGCATGACGGTCGAGCAGATCGTGGCTGAAGGCCTTGGATTGCACCAGCCCCAGCTCTCCGTGCAGGACCGGCGTGATGCCGTGGCACAGATGCTGCGTGAGGTGGGCCTCGATCCCGCCGTGATGGCGCGCTACCCGCATGAATTCTCGGGCGGGCAGCGCCAGCGCATTGCCATTGCCCGGTCGATCATCCTGCGACCCGATCTGTTGCTGCTCGATGAGCCGACCTCGGCTCTCGATGTTTCGGTTCAGCAACAGGTGCTGGAGCTTCTGACCGAACTGCAGCAGCGTCTGGGACTGAGCTATCTCTTCATCACGCACGATCTGGCCGTCATCCGGGCCATGGCCCATCGCGTGATGGTGATGAAAGACGGCGCCGTGGTTGAGTGCGCCGAGACCGAGCAGCTCTTCACGGCGCCCCAGGCCGACTACACCCGGGAACTGCTTGACGCCCATCTCGGCTGATTGCGGGCCCTCAGGTCGGCCCGGATGTTGGGATTCCGGCCGGGCACAGCTGTTGCAGACAGCCTCAGGTGCTCCAGACCAGCTCAGGTGCTCCAGACCGGCTCAGATTTTCTGGTCGGGCTTGCGCGGTGG
>JBKCEY010000318.1:0-766 GCA_046304115.1 Burkholderiales bacterium
GAGCAGGGCACAAAAGCTGACTTGCAGGACCTGGCCAAGCAGCTCGACCGCCAGGTCGGGTTCATGAGCCGCATGATCGAGGACATGCTCGATTTTTCGCGCATCAACAATGACAAGCTCACCTTGCGGCGTGGCCGATTCGATCTGGGGCTACTCATCAAGCGCCTGGTCGACCCGCAGCGTTACCGGACCCTGTCGACCCGGGACCCGGTCATCCGGTGTGAACTGCCGGATGAGCCCGTGATGGTGTTGGTCGATCTGGTCCGCATAGGCCAACTGATCGGCAATCTGCTCGAGAACGCCCGCAAGTTCACTTCAGTGCAGGGCGAAATCGTGGTGCGCCTGACCGTGCGAGCCGATGATGTCTGGGTGACCGTCCAAGACGCTGGCCAAGGCATCCCTCCCGACCAACTGGAGACCATCTTCGAGCCCTTCAAACAGGCAGAAACACTGAACCACTCGTCCAGCGATGGACTAGGACTGGGCCTGTATCTGTCCCGCAAAATGGCTCAAATGCATGGGGGCAGTCTCGTGGCCAGCAGCGCCGGGCCAGGTCAGGGCAGCACCTTCACCCTGCATCTGCCCGATTGCATGGCGTGCGAAGAAACCCAAGTCACCGCCCCGCAACACCCTGCGCAGACGCAGGTCCCTCAGCGCACCGACCCGCAGTCGTTTGAGGCGGCGTCGGGCGAGCCTTTGCGCAAAGTGCTGGTGGTCGATGATCACGAGGACAGCGCTCAGAGCATGGCGCTGCTCATCGACAGCT
>JBKCEY010000319.1:0-4611 GCA_046304115.1 Burkholderiales bacterium
CGCCTTGGACGGGCGATCAGTTCACCCCCACAGTTCGGGCATTGGAGTTTGAGGCGAGTGTCGGAGCACGATGCACAGAAAGTGCATTCAAAGGAGCAGATTCGCGCGTCGGTGGAGTCTGGGGGCAGATCCCGGTCACAGCATTCGCAGTTGGGCCGCATTTGAAGCATGGTCTCTCCTGTCACCTGAGGTGCGGGGCGTCGCGCAGCGTGTGCAGGCGACCCGGTGCATCATCCGCGAATTTCGCGCCGGTTGAAATGCAGATCGAGCAGAGGGCTGTTCGACGAGCGGCCGGTTTCGCTGGTGGTACCGTTTCCACCGGGCGGCACCACCGACGTGCTCGCGCGTGTGGTCGGTGAACAGCTCGGCAAACGACTGGGCGGCTCTTTTCTGATCGACAACAAGCCGGGTGCCAACACCATCATCGGAGCGCAGCATGTGGCCCGCTCCAAGCCCGACGGCTACTCGCTGCTGATTGCAGCCGGGTCCACCCTGGTGCTCAACCCGCTGCTGCGCAAGCAGTTGCCTTACAGCACCGACCGTGACCTCGACATCATCGCGCTCACGGCCGACATTCCATTGATTGCCGTGGTTCCCGCCGCCTCGCCCATCCGCACCCTTGATGATCTGATTGAGCGGGTCAAGGAGAAGCGCACCCCGGTCACCTACGCCTCGGTGGGTGTTGGCAGCACGCTGCATCTGGCTGGCGAACTCTTTGAGGATCATGCGGGCGCACCCATGACCCATGTGGCCTACAAGGGTAGCGTGGCGGCGATTACGGATGTGGTGGGAGGGCGAGTGGATCTGATGTTTGACAGCCCCACCACGGCCTTGCCGCATGTGCAGGCGGGCAGACTGCGCGCGATTGCCGTGACCTCAGCCACCCGCAAGTCCTACCTGCCCGACATTCCCGCTGTGGCCGAGCGTATCCCCGGCTACCTCGCCATCGTCTGGTACGGACTGGTCGCACCCAAAGGCTTGCCTGCAGGCGTACGTGACAAACTCAAGACTGCGATGGACGCTTCATTGGCCTCGCCGGACTATCAGGCGGCACTGGGCAAGGCCTGGATCAGCGGGGCGCCAGCGCTGAGCGCAGACAAGATCGCTGAATTTGTGGGCGCCGAACGCAAGCGCTGGGGCGATCTGATTGGCAAGCTGAACATTCAGATGGAGGGGTGAGCCCTGCAGACCCACTCGCCTGAGAGTCAGCAGGCTGGTGGCTTCGCTGATTGGTTGGGCCTTCTGGCTAGGTCTCACGATCCCAATGCTGTGCGAAATCGAACGACAGTTGCCGCTGATGGCGGATCGCCAGCAGGTGCATAGTCTGGCCAATGACTGCGTAGAGCACCACATGGTGTTTTAGTACATAGAGCCTCAATGCACTGGTGTCGGATGTCAGCTTGGTCAGTTGCGATTTGAGTGCGTCATTCGCAGCTTTAGCCTCGAGAGATCGCGTGACTTGGTCGAACCAGGGGCGTCCCAACTCGGGGAATTGCTCCAGATTGGGGATCACCGTTTCGAGCAACTCCTCGAGCAACCCGGCAAACGCGCTCGGTATTTCGGTGTTGGTCAGGAACCGCTCGATTTCATCGAGGCTGCGCTGAAAGTTGGCCGTGAGTTTCACCGCCTTGATCTTGCGCATGGGGCGCCCCGCGCCTCAGGTTCGACGGCGGCGCTGGATGGCCATGAGTGCGCTGCGTGCATCTTTTACTCGACCCGCCGCAACATCATCGAGCCCCTTGCTGGCCTCATCGGTCAGCACCAGGTGAATGCGCTCGCCTTCCAGTTGGTGGTAGTAGTCGAGTCGCTGCGCGTCGATCAGAGCGACGTAGCTTTCGCCATTCTTGGTGATGATCTTTTCTGCACCGGCTTTGACCTCATCGGCCAGCTCGGAGAAGTTCGCACGCGCGGTGGACAGAGAAATGACGTCCTTGACTGAAATGCCCATGCAATACCTCCTTAAATCTGTACAAAATAGTGTACTTGAAAGAAGCGCTGTTCGGATGTGTCGAGAGACGATGTACCGCAGTGTCCGGGCAAGCGAGTCACTGACTAGTCCGGGTCATTGTGAGTCTTCAGGTGACCGTGGGCGGGCGATGAGTTCACCCCCACGGTGCGCAATCATCCCTTCGACCCGAGTTGACTCAGCGCTTGAAGGTTGCCGAGCAGGTCTGCCTTGCGCTTGCCAAGCTGTGCATCGAGCTGCTTCTCATGGATTGCAAATCGCTGCTTGAGTTCGATGAGCAGCGACTTGCCTTTCGGGGTTAGAGCAATCTTTCGGTTCCGTTTGTCCTGTTCGGAAACGATGCGCTGGGCCAGCCCGAGTTCTTCCAGCTTGTTGATGATGGGCACCATGCGCGGCCGTTCAACGGCCAGCACCTCGGCAAGCTCCGACTGCGTCACCCCCGGGTTGTCGGCGGCGACCGCCAGAACCGAAAACTGAACAAGGGTGATCGACCGCTCACCAAAGCATTCATAGATGTTTTGGAAGACCGCCATCTGGGCGCGGCGAATGGTGTAGCCCACCGTCCCTTCCAGATACCGCATGTCGATCGAGCGGTGCGGGTGTGCGGCGGGTTGTTTCGCAGTTGTCATTCGGCTGGGTCTCTGCTCGGCTGGCTCTGTTTGAATCTATAATTAGATAACGATATTATCTATATTCGACTGCGACCTGCGGGGTACGCGCCGTTTCTGTCCCACCGCTTCTGGGACAGAACGTGCCGCAGGCGCCTGCCAGCCATCAGAGGATCGTTCATGAATCAGCTCGCCACGCAATCAAAGACTTCGTCCGGCCCTGAAGCGCAAGTGCGGGACGCGGTGGTCATTGGTGCCGGTTTCGGCGGCATCTATCAGCTGTATCGGCTCCTGAAGGATGGCTTGAGCGTACGCTCGTTTGAGGCTGCACCGGGCGTGGGGGGCGTGTGGTACTGGAACCGGTATCCGGGCGCACGGGTGGACTCGCACTTCCCGCACTACCAGTACTGGTTCTCCAAGGAGCTGTGGGACGAAGGCGACTGGCAAGAGACATTTCCTGCGCAGCCTGAGATTGAAAGCTATATCAATCGAGTGGTCGACAAATTTGATTTGCGTCGCCACATCACGTTCAACACCCGCGTGACAAGCGCGGTCTATGACGTGCAACGCGGCGCCTGGTCAGTCACGACGGATCAGGGCGAGCAGGTGGTTGCGCGGTTTGTGGTCTTCAATACCGGCGGTCTGTCCGAAGCGAAGGTTCCTCCATTTCCTGGCCATGATTCATTTCAAGGGCGCAGCTTTCATACCAGCCGCTGGCCAAAAGAGGGTGTCGATCTCCAGGGCAAGCGTGTGGCGGTTTTCGGGACGGCCGCAACCGGTATCCAGGTCATTCAAACGATCGCCCCCAAGGTGGCGCACCTGACGGTCTTTCAGCGGACCCCCAATTACGCAGTGGCCATCAAGAATCCGAAGATCAAGGAATCCGATCTTCAATGGATGCGCGACTCCTTTGAACCCATGCGCGACAAGGTGCGTTGGTCACGTGCAGGGTTTGTGTTTCCTGATCCGCCGTTGTTCAAGGACGTGCCGGCCGAACAGCGCGAGGCGCATCTTCGAAGCATCTGGGAGTCAGGAAATCTGAGCATCTGGGGCAATACCTTTGCCGATTTCCAGGTGAACCCCGAAGCGATGGCCTGTGTGACCGAGTTTGTGCGAGCGCGCATGCGAGAGCGCATCGCTGATGCAACGCTGGCCGAAAAACTCATTCCAGCGGACTACAGCTTCGGCACCCGCCGCGTGCCGCTTGAAAACGGTTACTTCGAAGCATTCGCCCGGGACAATGTCACGCTGGTGGATCTGCGCCAGGAGCCGGTGGAGTGCTTCGATGCACGCGGCATCAAGACAAATGCCAGGTACCACGAGGTCGATCTGATCATCTATGCCACCGGGTTTGATGCGGGGGTTGGTGCCATCAACAGGATCGACATTCGTGGTGTCGATGGCGTGTCACTGCGGGATCGTTGGGCCAGGTCGCTGACCACCACGGTGGGCATGCAGGTGCATGGCTTTCCGAATCTGTTCATGACGATGGCGCCCTTCGCGCCCGCAGCGGCCATCTGCAACGTGCCGGTCTGTATCGATCAGCAGTGCGACTGGATCGCCGACGCGATCGGGTTTGTGCGCAAAAACGGACTGACTTCGATTCAACCCTCTGCGCAGACCGAGGCACAGTGGATGACCCATCATGAGACGGTGTCGGAGCCTACCCTGCTCGCTCAGAACAAAAACTCCTGGTACCGGCGCGAAGCCGAGGACGGCACCAAGCGCGAGCTGATTGCCTATCTGGGAGGCATCCCGCATTACCGCAGGGTATGCGACGAAATGGTGGCGAGCGGCTTCAAGGGCTTTGAGCTCACCTGAGCTGTCCTGGGTCTTCACACCCCTGCAGCTTTCTGACTCGCCGGGTTGGAGCAGGGAATTTGTCCAGTTTCGAGGAGTCCGGTAGCAGATCCAGGTCGCCGCGTTCGCAGTCGGGTCAGTTAAGCCAACGATCAGTTGGCGCAAAGCAGTTTGTGGCCCGACTCGGTCGTGCGATCGTATTTCTTCTCGCCCTTCATCAAGGCGTCGAAGTTCAGC
>JBKCEY010000320.1:0-1167 GCA_046304115.1 Burkholderiales bacterium
CGATTCGCATCGACGCTTCGGGTGCGCGCCCGGAATTCGGGTGCGCGCCAGGATTTCGGGCGTGCGCCCGGAAACGGTGTGTGCATAGAACATTTGGTTCGTTCACAACCGGCACCCATTGCAGGCAGCATGTCGAGGTCAACCAATCCCTCTGCAATCCCTCCGCAATCCTTCTGCTTTCCGAGTCCTGCCATGCATTCCGTGATCCGATTTCTCGCCCTGGCTACCGGTCTGGTCGCCGCCTCCCTCTCGTGGGCGGCCCAGCCTCTGCTTTCACCCGCCGAACTCCGGGCCCTGATGGGCAATCCAAACCTGCGGGTTCTGGACATCCGTGACGGCAAGACCTACGGCACCAATCACATTCCGGGCGCGATCTCCGCACCCTATGGCAGCTGGCGTGGCCCGGCCAGCAACCCCGGGGAACTGCCCGAAATCAACAAGCTGGCCAGCCAGCTTCAAAAGCTCGGCCTGTCACCCGAAACCCATGCCGTGGTGGTCTCCAGCGGTGCAGATGACACCGACTTCGGCGCCTCGGCCCGGGTGTACTGGACGCTCAAGGTTCTGGGTCTGAAGGAACTGTCGGTCCTCAATGGCGGCATGAAAGCCTGGGTGGCCGCCGGACTGCCCCAGGACAACCAGCCGAGCAATGCTGCACCGAGCGCCTACGTGCCCAAGCTCGACGCTTCGCTGATTGCGACCAAAGAAGACGTGCGCCAGCAGATCGCCGCCAACAAGGTCAACCTGATCGATGCCCGTCCGGCAGAGTTTTACAGCGGCGACACCCGCCATGGCGCTGCCAAGGTACCGGGTACGCTCAAGGGTGCCGTGAACTTCGAGCATGCCCAATGGTTCACCCCTGGCACTTCCCAGCTGCTGACCGGCGACGCAGCCCGCAAGGTCGCATCCAAGGTCCAGATCGACGACAGCAAGGAGACCGTGTCGTTCTGCAATACCGGTCATTGGGCGGCAACCAACTGGTTCGCCCTGTCCGAGGTAGCTGGCAAGAAGAACGTCAAGCTCTATGCGGGCTCGATGGTGGATTGGTCGGCTGACCCGCGCGGCCTGCCCATGGACAATGTTCCGAACCGGGCCAAGCAGATGTTGATCGATGCCAAGTTCTGGGCCGAGAAAAACCTCAAGTAAGCTTCGCGTCGTGAAACGATTGCC
>JBKCEY010000321.1:0-4664 GCA_046304115.1 Burkholderiales bacterium
GCATGAAAACCTCCAGTCGCCTTTCTCCCTGTCTCTCCTCGGTGGCCGTCAGCCTGGCGGCCACAGTGATCGCTGCGCTGCTGCCCATCCCTGCAGCCCACGCGCAAGCACCGGCCACCGCCAAGCCCTCGGGCTCGGCCGGGACATCGGCTGCACCCGCAGCATCAGCCTCGCAAGCGTCCCCCGCCGCCTGCCCGCCCCTGCTCAATCACACCCTGCCCCGCCTTCAGGACGAAACCCCGCAGTCGCTTTGCCAGTTCGCGGGCAAGGTGGTGCTGGTGGTCAATACCGCGAGCTACTGCGGCTTTACCGGACAGTTCAAAGACCTGGAGGCCCTGAACGCCAAGTACGCCGCGCGCGGCCTGGTGGTGCTGGGCTTTCCGTCGAATGACTTTCGACAGGAAGACACCGACGCCAATAAGACCGCCGATGTGTGCTTCAACACCTATGGCGTGAAGTTCCCGATGTTCACCACCACGCCGGTGCGCGGCACTGATGCACATCCGCTTTTTGCCTCGCTCACCAAGGCCACGGGCAGCGCGCCCAGCTGGAACTTCAACAAGTACCTGATCGGCCGCGACGGCAAGGCCCTGGCGCATTTCGGCAGCCTCACCTCGCCGGGCAGTGGCGGTATGACCAAGGCGATTGAGGCGGCGTTGGCAGGCAGGTGATTGCCCAGATGAAGAGCCTGCTCGCCGCCGTGATGGTGCTGTTGACCTTCAGCATGTCGGCGCCAGCCTGGGGCTTTCTGGAGCAGGCCCGTGAGAGACGCCAGCTCGAACAGGTGCAGGAGCTGCTGCGTCAGCAACGAGTCAGTGATGCGCTGCCCCTGATGACGGCCCTCGCTGAAAAAGGGCATGTAGAACTGCAGCTCAGTCTTGCTCTGCTTTATTTTGAAGGCGCGATACCAACCCACCAGCTCGGTCAATCGCGAGGCCCTCAAGGAGAGAACTTCCCCGACGGCAGAGCCTGGGCTGCGATTGCGCGCGGATGGCTCGAACGAGTGGTTCAGCAGCCCTCTGCGAACACCGATCAATTACGTGCCGCCTGGCATGCGATCGCAGTCACATGGTGCTGCTGGCCCCGGTTTTCTCCCACGGTGAACCTGACCTCTCAGGAATGGTCTGCTGCACGAGAGGCATTTGAGCGGGCCGTTGCACTGGGCAATCCGCAGTCCATGCTGATGCTGGCTCAAATGCATGCAACACCCAAGGGGCTGCCGCGTAATGACACCAGCGCCCTGGAGTTGCTGACACGCCTTGCTCACTCATCCGATGCCGAGCCGACCCTCAAAGCCAAGGGGCAGCAGTTGGCTCAAGCAATCACCGAGCGGTCTCGCAGTGAGGAGCGTCAGGTGGCCGAAGCAGCCGCAGCGGCTGCGCGGCAAGCCGAACTTGATCGCGCTGCACTCGAGGCACGTCGCCAGCAAGCACAGGAGCGGCAGGAAACCGAACGGCGCCGAGCAGAAGAAGCCCGCGAGCAGCAGCGCCTGGCACGCGAGAAAGAAGAACGGGAGCGCCCCGCACGCGAAGCCGCAGAGCGCGCTCAGGCGCAGGCCGCGCAGGCTGAACAGAATCGGCGTGAGCGAGAACTGGCACGCCAATGTGACGAGCTCAAAGCCGTTTGCCCGCGCCTGGTCTTTGCCGGCAAGCCGGTGATCGAAGACCTTGCCAACCGACTCTCGGTGTATCCGGGCTCCATCCGTCTTGATCGTGTAACGCTCGAAAAGGATTTTCTTGGCTGCAGTTGCCGCGCGGTGTTCTGGACGCCTGGCGGCACCTTGGCTTGCTCGGTTCGTCAGTATTCGGGTCTGACAGTCACGGCTACAAGCGCTTGCTCACGCTGAGCCTGACCCATTAAGCAGGTCAGTCGAATACCCACGCTAGGCATTCAGACGAGCCGAAAAAGCAGCCAGCCTGTAACCGCAATGTGCGCGAGCGTCACCAGCACCGATGCGCGATGCAGCCAATTGAAGCGTTTGCGCTGGCCCGCATCAGTGGCCCGGTTGATCGCCGGCATGAGGTATTGGCGCAGGGGAATGGTTGTGAGCGCAACCGCCGCCATCACAACACCCGAGAGCGTGTCGTTCGACCACCAGAGCAGGGCGGCAAGAGCGGCTGTGGCCAGCACGAAGAGATAGAACCACGGAAAGGTTTTGCGCAGGGTGGAGCGCGCCAGTGTCACGGGCAGCGCTGAGAACAGGATCGCGGCAAAGCCAAATGAGAACAGCGTCATGCCGCCGAACAACAGTGCGGTGGCCAGGACGGCGAGTGAGTGCGTCATTTGAAAGTCCTTTACTTGCGGGGTTCAAGCACGGCGGAACCTGACTCGATCGCCCGCGCGGCTGAAGTTCTGCAGGCGTTGTTTCGGTCGGAGTTGGGGGCGGTCATGCGGGGGCGGTCATGCTGGAACCACCCGGAAGGGGCAGGCCTTCAGCAAGAGCCACACGCTCGAGCGCTGCTTCAAACAAGGTGCGCGCAGTGCCAGCCACGCCCCGCAAATAGGCGTGCAGTTGCGCATCAGCCTCGTTTCGATTGAGGCACTCACTGCTGTAGGTTTCAAAAGAGGAAATCTGCAGCAACAGTTGCGCAACATGACCCGGGCATTCGCAGGCCATTGAAGACGACAGGCTCGCAAACTCCGTCAGCCCGAGCTCCGAAAACCGAGGCGCGGCAGGCTCCCGATCGAAGACACTCGCCGCCCCGTGCCGCTCGGTCGCGCGCTCAACCACATTCCGGGCAACATTCGCCAGCCAGCGGCCAAGCTCCTCATCGTCGGCCGGTTCTTGAAGCACCTCGGCCCCTGCCGCCACCAATTCAGAACGCACCCCCGCGCTGCTGAAGCGGTAAACCACGGCTGCTTGATGCGCAGCCCATGCATCTTGGGCAGACAGCAGCTCATTCACCGCGCCGGGTTGCAAGGTACCCGCCTGCCAGAGCAACAGGTCAACCCGCCCCTCACTCGAAACGCGCTCGACCTTCAGTGCTTCCTTCAGGGAATCAAAGACCGCCACGAGCTGCAGAAGGCGCCTCTGAGGACTTCGGCGCGCGAATCGGCGCAAACGGGCCGCCAAGGGCTGCCCAACGACCACGATCCGCATTGGGATCGCATGGGCATCGACGCGGTCGGTTGATGCAGCGCCATCGCGGCCCAGCAGCAGATCGCGAATCTGATCGGTGCTCAATGGGGCCAACAACCCAATGGGTTGACCCTGCTGAGTGAGTCGACGCAACAAAGTGACCCGCTCGACGTCGGCAGCAGAGTAGAGCCGGTGACCAGACGCACGGGTACTTGGCCGCACGGCGTTGTAGCGCTGCTCCCAGATCCGCAGCGTGGCAACCGGCATGCCGGCAATCCGTGCGGTCTCACCGCTACGAAAAGACGGTTCAGCGGGATCGACCGAGTCGCTTTGCGATGTTTTTGTTGAGACCATCAGGCGCCAAATAGTTTGTTTTGCGTCAGTTTATACCAGACCAATACCACATAGATCGGATGATGGCGGTTTTTTTGAGTCGTTTCGGTTTATTCTCCCGTTGGATTCTGTATCAAACGTATTCATGAACGACTCAACCTCCCTGACAACCTCCCTTCATCTTGGAACCATGATGAAAAGCACACGACGCACCTTTTTCATGACTGTGGCCGCCGGCGGAACCCTCCTGGCCACTGCGGCTCACGGGCAGGCAAAGCTCGACGAAAAAGATCCGCAGGCAGTAGCGCTGGGCTACGTTGCCGACGCCACTAAGGTCGACGCCAAGAAGTACCCCAAGTACGCCGCTGGGCAGGTCTGCACCAACTGCTCGCTCTACCAGGGAAAGCCCACGGATGCCGCTGGAGGCTGCCCCTTGTTTGGCGCCAAGCAGGTTGCAGGCAAGGGCTGGTGCAGCGCCTGGGTCAAGAAAGGCTGATGACCGCAGGGCCGCCGAAAGTGCGGGTTTCAGCGTGGCACGCGCACCCGCAGCCAGTCAGTGGTCCATCCGGTTTTGATTTCGCTCACGGTGAGGGCACTTCTCTGGCGCAGCTTGTGCGTAGGGATGTGATGGGGGAGGTTTGCGGGTAGGCTACAAAAGCGCCTGATCAAAGATCGCCATGCCCGACCTTCCCCAGTTCGCCCTCTTTCTCGCAGCTGCCACGGTGCTCGCCATCACGCCCGGGCCGGGCATCTTGTACGTGGCTGCACGTACGCTCGCCGCGGGCCGCGCCGAGGGCATCGCCTCGAGCCTGGGTACGGGCATCGGGGGGCTGGGCCATGTGCTGGCCGGTGCGATGGGTGTCTCTGCGCTGATCATGGCCAGCGCCACGGCCTTTACGGTGCTCAAGTGGGTGGGCGCGGCCTACCTCGTCTTCATCGGTATTCGCACCATTTGGCAGGCGCGCACCGGGCAGGCCGAGCCCGACCCTGCGTTCGGGCTGATCGAACCGACTGAAGGCTCCGACGAGCTCCGGAGCCCCAAAGCGCAAGGCGCCTTAACCCCAGCTCACTCGCATTCGCATTCGCAGTCGCACTCAGCCCACTCAGCACGACGTGCCTTTCGCGAAGGCATCGCGGTTGAGGCTCTCAACCCCAAGACCGCCGCCTTCTTTCTGGCCTTCATTCCTCAGTTCATCAACCCGGCGGCCGGCGCGGTGTGGCTGCAGTTCGTGGTGTTGGGCCTGATCTCGGT
>JBKCEY010000322.1:0-3907 GCA_046304115.1 Burkholderiales bacterium
GCCTTCTGACGGACCGTGCGGCGCCCCAGCTCTGGCTGGAATTCCCGCCGATCGATGCAACCGGTACTCGCCGGCTGCTGATTTTCTTGCATGACCAGGGAGGCACGCCGGAACGCTTTGCGCCGATCGCAATCGCCTGGCAACTTAAGTTCCCGGGCGCAACCGGCATCGTGATGCAGGCCCCTCATCGGTTCATGGAGGGTCACGCCTGGTTCGATGAGCGTCCCGATCGCCCGATGCACGATCCACGCGCGTCCCTCGGCAAGGCCAACGAGCCCAGCGACGGGCGAGATCGCTTCGGCACGGTGACTCGAGCCGAGCGCATCCGCTTCGCCCGCGATGAAATCGCAGGACGGATCGAGCAGGTGCAACAGGCGACCGGCCTGGGCCAGGCCCAAACCCTCATCGTCGGCCATGGCCAGGGCGGACTGCTGGCCCTTGAACTCGCACGTACGCCGCTGGCGCCTGCAGGGGTGACGCTGGCATATGGATCCAGGCTGGCCAGTGTGCTGCAGGACGGCGACTGGCTCTCAGGCACCATCCATCTGATTCACGGCGCCTACGACAGTGTCGTGCCGGTCGTGCATGCCCAACAGGCCTTTCGGGGCATGCAGGCCCTGGGGGTGGATGTGAGCCTCGACATTCTGGATGACGAGGCCCATGCCATTGGACAGGGCCTGGTCAACATCGGCACCCTGCGGGTGATGCAGACCCTGTTCCGGGGGCGAAGCCCCCGGCGCCTCAACGACTCTGGGCCAGGCCCATCGAACGCGCGATCACTTCCTTCATGATCTCGTTGGTGCCGCCATAAATGCGCTGCACCCGTGCATCAGTCCAGGCCCGGGCCACCGGGTACTCCTGCATGTAGCCATAGCCACCATGCAGTTGCACACACTCGTCGATCACCTTGCACTGCAGATCGCTGCACCAGTACTTGGCCATGGACGCCGTGGCGGTGTCGAGCTTGCCCTGCATGAGCAGATCGATGCAGCGATCCACGAACACCCGTGCCACCTGAAGCTCGGTCTGCATTTCGGCCAGCTTGAATCGGGTGGTGTGAAAGCTGGCCACGGTCGTGCCGAACACCTTGCGATCCTTGGTGTACTGCAGGGTTTCGTCGAGCACGCCCTGAGCAGCGGCGATACCCGAGATGGCGATCTGCAGCCGCTCCCAGGGCAGTTCCTGCATGAGGTAGACAAAGCCGCGGTTGAGATCGCCCAGCAGATTGGCCTTGGGCACCTTCACGTCATTGAAAAAGAGTTCCGAGGTGTCCTGAGCCTTCATACCGGACTTCTTGAGGCGCTTGCCCTTTTCGAAACCGGCCATGCCGCGCTCGACCAGCAACAGGCTTGTGCCTTTGGCACCGGCCTCAGGGTTGGTCTTGGCCACCACGATCACCAGATCGGCATGCCAGCCGTTGGTGATGAAGGTCTTGGAGCCATTGAGCACAAAGTGATCGCCCCGATCGACTGCGGTGGTCTTGATGCCTTGCAGGTCGGACCCAGCGGCGGGTTCGCTCATCGCAATGGCACCGATGATTTCGCCGCGAGCCATGGCCGGCAGGTATTTTTCTTTCTGGGCATCGGTGCCGTAGGCCAGGATGTAGGGCGCCACGATTTCGTTGTGCAGACCAAAGCCCAGTCCGGTATAGCCCTGACGGGCAATCTCTTCGAACATGGCCACGGAGTAGAGCTTGTCTGCGGCGGCGCCGCCGTACTGCTCGGGCATGGACGGACACAGCAGGCCGTTCTCGCCGGCCTTCAGCCAAACCTCGCGATCAACATAGCCCTGGTCTTCCCAGGCGGCATGAAACGGTGCGACTTCCTTCTCAAGAAAGCGGCGCACGGTATCGCGATACTGCTCGTGGTCTTCACCAAAGACGGTACGTTCGATGGACATGTGTTCTCTCCCCTGCATTGAGCGTGTCGTTAGTCAAAGAGTCTGAAGGGTCTTGCGCGTCGTGTGTCAAAGATCCTTGAAGGCCTTGCGCGCGCACTCCAGCGTGAAGTCCACCTCTGCGTCGGTGTGGGCCGACGAGAAGAAGAAGGCCTCAACCGCCGAGGGCGGGAAATACACACCCGCCTCGAGCATGTGGTGATAGAAGCGCTTGAAGCGCTCCACATCCTGGGTCATGACCTCGGCATAGCTCTGCGGGATGGTGGGCATCATGTAGATGCCTGCCATGGTGCCTTGCTGCTGCGCCGAGAATGCCACGCCCGCCTCCGCAGCCGCGGTCTTCAGACCCTGAACCAGCCGCGCGAGCCGCGCACTCACCGTGTCATAGAACCCGGGTGCGCTGATCAGTTCGAGCGTGGCCAGACCCGCGGCCATGGCGATCGGATTGCCCGACAGGGTACCCGCCTGATAGACCGGGCCGAGCGGCGCCATGAGGTCCATGATGCGCGCCGGGCCTGCAATGGCGCCCACCGGCATGCCCCCGCCAATCACCTTGCCAAACGCGGTCATGTCGGGCACCACGCCGCTCACCTGCTGCATGCCGCCCAGGGCCACCCGAAATCCGGTCATCACCTCGTCGAAGATCAGCAATGAACCGTGCTCGGTGCACAGGGCTCGCAGGCCTTCGAGGAATCCGGGCTTGGGCAGGATGAGGTTCATGTTGCCGGCGGCCGGTTCGATCATGACGCAGGCCACCTGCTCGCGGTTGGCGTCAAGCAGGCTGCGCACGCTGTCGAGGTCGTTGAACTGGGCCACGAGCGTATGGCGCGCGAGATCTTCAGGAACGCCTGCCGAGCTGGGCTGACCAAAGGCCAGAGCACCGCTGCCTGCCTTGACCAGCAGACTGTCTGCGGTGCCGTGATAGCAACCTTCGAACTTGATGATCTTGGTGCGCCCGGTGGCCCCCCGGGCCAGGCGCAGCGCCGACATCGCGGCTTCAGTGCCCGAACTCGTGAAACGCACCCGCTCCACATGCGAAAAGAGCTTGACCAGGCGCTCGGCGAGCTCGGTCTCCATGACATTGGGTGCGCCATACGACAGGCCGTTGCCTGCCGCTTCGCGCACGCGCTCGAGCACCTTGGGATGGGTATGACCCACGATCATCGGGCCCCAGGAGCCGAGATAGTCGACATAGCGACGGCCTTCGACATCCCACATGAAGGCGCCCTCGGCCCGCGCGATGAAACGCGGCGTACCGCCCACGGCCCGAAAGGCGCGAACGGCCGAATTAACGCCACCGACCAGCACCTCGCGGGCGCGGTCGAACTCCTGAAGGTTGGTGCGGGTCATTGTTTTGTCTCCCTGGGTGGACGCGGCGAGGCGTCTTTCAGGTCGACATCATAGCCGGGGAAGCACGACGCCACCCCCGACCGACACGCTTTGCCGGATCAGCCTCGAACAGGGAGGCAAGCCCTGCCTTACTTGGCGAAAAGCCGGGAAGGGTCAGCAAAGGCCTTGAACTCGAGCGCATTGCCCGAGGGGTCGAGAAAGAACATGGTGGCCTGCTCACCCACCTCGCCCTTGAAGCGGATATGCGGCTCGATGATGAAGGGTATGCCGTGGGCCTTGAGCGAATCGGCCATCTTCTGCCAGGCCGGCATGCCCAGCACCACGCCAAAATGACGCACCGGAACATCGTCGCCATCCACCGCGCTGGTCTTGCGGTGCCCGGCCTCCTCAGGCGAGAGATGGGCCACGATCTGATGACCAAAGAGATCGAAGTCGATCCAGGCCTCGCTGCTGCGACCCTCGGGGCAACCAAGCACTTCGCCATAGAACTGGCGTGCGGCCTGCAGGTCGTGCACGGGAAAGGCAAGATGACACGGCTGGGTGACGGCGTATCCGGACATGATGGGCAGCAGCGTTCGGTGAGGTGAATGGGCGAAGGGGTGAATGGGCGAAGGGGTGAATGGGCGAAGGGGCGAAGGGGCGAAGGGGAAGGGTGCTGAGG
>JBKCEY010000323.1:0-14750 GCA_046304115.1 Burkholderiales bacterium
GCCTTGCACAACTGCTCACGGTCCACGCCGCGGGCTGCTGCGATCCGCTCATGCGGCGGCACAGCGCGGCCCTGCATCAGAATGTCGCGCCCGACGGTCTCGGCCAGATCGAGGGGCCGCTCCTGCAGACGGGCCAGTTGGGTGAGCTGCTGGTTGCGGGTTCGTTCAAGGTCGTCGCTGGACACCTGCCGCGCCAGGGCAACGAGTTCATCGCAGGCTACATCGAGAAACTCTCGGACATTGCGCGGTGCCACGGCGGCGCTGAGCTGCAGCATCCCGCAGTCGGGATGTCCCTCGGTCCAGGCGTCGACCTGATAGGCCAGGCCTCGAGTTTCGCGCACTGACTGGAACAGCGGCGAGGAAGTGCCTCCTCCCAGCAGCTCGCCCAGCATGTCGTAGACCACGAAGTCGCTCGATAAGCGTCCGGGAACCGGAAAGCCCAGCGCGATGGACGTCATTTCGAAGTCCTCTTCGAGATGACGATAGCCACCGCCATAGCGGGCGGGTTCGCGCACCGCGGGCAGCCCGCGAGGCATGGCGCCAAAGTGATGGTCGGCCAGATCGACCAAGGGGTCGATGTCGATGTCACCGACCGCCACGAGCACCATTCGGCCCGCACCGTAATGCGCTTGCCGATACCGCAGGAAGTCATCGCGACCAACCGACCGAACGAACCGGGCGCTGCCCAGGATCGGACGACCGAAAGCCTGCTGGGGCCAGGCCCGCAGGTCGAAAGCGTCCTGCAGCATGGCGTCGGGATCATCAGCCGCTTCGCCGATTTCCTGCAGGATGACGCGTCGCTCGCGCTCGATCTCTTCGGGCGGAAAGCTCGAATGAAGGATCACATCGGCCATCACGTCCATGGCCACAGGCAGATGTTCGCCGAGCGCGATGGTATGAAACGCGGTGTGGTCGCGAGCCGTGTAGGCATTCATCGAGCCGCCCACCCGTTCGATGTCCAGGGCCAGCGATCGGGCTGATCGCTGGGCCGTACCCTTGAAGGCCATGTGCTCCAGAAAGTGCGAGACCCCGTTGAGTTCGGCGGGTTCGTCACGCGCACCGGCGCCAATGAAGGCTGCGAGGGTCAGGCTGCGAAATTCCGGCAGGCGGATCGCGACCACGGTGAGGCCGTTGGACAGAACACGGGTTTGAAGCTGCATCCTGCCAGTCTACCCGCAGGGCCTGGACGGGGGGCGGTAGACCGCGAGCCCCTTGAGACCGCAACGCCAGGCCAGGCGCAGCCAGAGGGCGAGCTGATCGGCCGTGGTCTGAGCGGGCAGTGCCAGCGTCTTGGAGATGCCGCCATCGACCCAGGGCTGCAGGGCCGCCACCATGGCGATCTGGGCCGGTGGTGAAACCTCGTCCACGGTCATCCAGGCGGGTGGACGTGCGCGCGACGTTGCCGGGATCCTGTTCGACGCAATCTGCACGGCGCGCGCCGGGTCGTCGCCGCCCGACTCCATATCGCGACAACGCCGAAGCGACGGGCTGCTGACACCCATCGGATGCAGCTGACCGTCGGTGCCGCGTTGCAAACGCTCGCCTTCGGGGGCAAAGACCGGCTCGATACCCGGTGAGGCATTGTCGGCCCAGGCCAGGGCCAGCATGCCGGTCGGGGCGATGCTGGTGAGGTGGGTGTTGCGCACACCCTGGCGTCTGATCTTCGCCTGAAGCGTCGCAGGAAGCCGTGAGGCGCTGTGCCCTGGATGCAGGAGCGAGTTCATCGGGCAGGCGGTGATGGCCCCCCAGCGCTGAGCACGTTCGAGCGAGGTTTCCCAGGCGGTGACCTGGATGCTCTGCATGAGTTCGCTCGCCCATCGGCGTGCCTGGGCAGAGTCGTAGGGCAGACCCAGGAGGATCAGTGCATCGGCCAAGCCCAGGATGCCCAGGCCGACACGACGCTGGGATCGGGCCAGCGCCGTTTGCCGGGGCCACGGAAACCGGGCCTGATCAATGGCCTGATCAAGCAGCGCGATGCCGCAGCGTACGAGCCGATGCAGCCGCCCCTGATCGATCCGGGCGGTTGGCATAAACGGGTCAAGCACCAGTCGGGGCAGATCGATCGAGGCCAGTACGCAAGCGCCCCAGGCTGGCAGGGGCTGCTCACCGCAAGGGTTGCAGGTGTCGAGTCGTTCCTGCAGTCCCAGATTGTCGTTGCGCCGGATGGTGTCGATGAAGAGCACCCCCGGATCACCACAGGACAGCGCAGATCGGGCCAGCATCGCCCAGCGTTCGATCGCTTGAGGGTCATGACGCAGCCGGCGCATGAATTCATCCTCAACGGTCACGCTGAGGTTGAAGTGCGGCAGCGGCTGATGCTGCTTGAGGGTCACGAACTCGGCTGCTGCGGGATGCTCGATCGGCAGGGTGCCCATCAGTGCTGCGGGGCGCCCTCCGGACGATTCGATCGTGCAGGCCAGCGACTCGAAGGGCAGCAGAACCGAGTTGATCGGGGTGCTGTTCAGGGCTGCCTGCAGATCGAGGCCTACACCGCCGCCGCTGCGCAGGGTGCGACCCACCTCGAGAATGGCCTTGTGCAGCCCTTGGGCACGGGCCTGCAGGGGATGAACGAAGCAGTTGGCCAGGGTCGATGCTGAGGCAGGGCCGCCCGCATTGGCGAGGATACGACCGCCTGGCAGCAGACCGTCCTGCAGGGCCTGCTCGAACTCGCGGGTCTGCGCTGCGGTTCGACCCAGCGCAGCCGCGACTCGGGCAAGGATCTGATCCCGTGTCTGTTCGCCCGGCTGGGCGTGCCGTTCCAGGGCCAGAGCGATGCCGGGTGAGCGCGGTTCGAGCGTCGGATCCACAGCATGCATGATCAGGGCTGCGCGCGCGGGGACACGATTTGAACGGGGGTTGCTTGAGCCCGCTCAGGGGCTCGGTTGCTGCCCCGTTCATCGGCCCGGCAGGGTCGATCGATCGGCTCAGCCCGCAATGGCGTCAGAGGGGCAATGGGTGGGGGCTATGATCGCGCCCCATGAATCGCTCCTGGAACCTTGCCGTTCTGTGGCGTCGGACCTTCGCATCGGCCCCGCAGATTCTGACGGTGATCGCGGCCGGCAATCTGGCTGCGCTCGCGCTGGCCCTGATCGCGCAGTACGCCTGGGCCATGCTGCCTTGTGCCTGGTGCATCGTGCAGCGAATCGATGTGATCCTGCTGCTGGGCGTCAGCCTCACGGGCGCGCTCCTCGCGCGCGTGGCACCACGCGCCGCCCCGGGGCTGGCCGCGCTGCTGGTGGCGATCCTGGCTGTGGGCGGTCTTTGGGCGGCCTGGCATCAGCACACCGTGGCTGCAAAGCAGCTCAGCTGCGCCTTCACCTGGGCTGATCGAATGCTGATGCAGCTGGCTCTGGATACGCGCTGGCCAGCCCTCTTTCAGGTCCAGGCCACCTGTGCCGATGCTGCGCATTCGAAGATGCTGGGCTTGCCTTTTGAATTGTGGTCGGCAGGCTGGTTTGCGATCGTGCTGGCCATGTCGATTTTTACGGTTGTGCTCGCGCTTCAGCCGAGATCGAAGCTCCTGGAGCGATAGGCCGGGCGAGCCCCAGCGGTATCCGTGGTTAAACTGTCAGTGACGACAACCCCATGGAGACCGTCATGCGCCGAATGATCCTGGCCCTTGCTGTCGCAGGTCTTGCGCTTTCAGTGAATGCGCAAGCCAGCACCTGTACCGCGCAGGCCGATGAAAAGAAGCTCGCGGGTGCTGCGCGTACCAGCTTCCTGCAGAAATGCGAACGCGACCACGGCGGCGCTGCTGCCGCTGTCTGCCAGAAGCAGGCCGACGACAAGAAACTGGCTGGCGCAGCCCGCAACAGTTTCATGCAGAAGTGTGAACGCGACCATGGTGGCGGCAATGCCGCCGCAGCCTGTGACAAGCAGGCTGACGAGAAAAAACTGGCTGGTGCCGCACGCAACAGCTTTGTGACCAAGTGCCAGAAGGATGCCGCCGGTGGCTGATGCGTCGAAGGCTCCCGCAGGGCTGGGCGCCCTTGCCTCATTGGGCAAATCCCTGCCCTCCCAGGATCTGCTCGATGCCATGGGTTTTATGGAGCTGGTTGAGGTTGATCCGCAGCAGGGTGTGGTTCGTGCCCACTTCGATGCTCAGGAGCGCTTTTGCCACACCAACGGCACCATCGTGCAGGGCGGGTTCGTGACAGCCTGGCTCGACTTCTCCATGGCTCAGGCGGCCTTCATCAAGGCGGGCCGCCCGGTGGGTGTGGCCAGCCTCGAGATCAAGGTGAGCTTTCTGCGCAGGGTTGGCCCCGGTCGAGTGCTCGCCGAAGGGCGAGTGACCCGCATGGGCCGCCGGGTGGCCTTTCTGGATGCGAGCCTGTTTGATTCGGCGGGCGTGCTGCTGGCCACGGCGTCTTCCAGCGCCCTGCTCGAGGGCTGAATCAGGTTCTTGGCCGGCCTCGCCAGCGTGACAGAAGCAGGGCATTGGCAAGCACGCTGACCGAGCTCATGGCCATGGCGGCACCGGCAATCATGGGCGAGAGCAGACCGGCGGCTGCCAGCGGGATGCCGACCACGTTGTAGCCGAAGGCCCAGAAAAGATTCTGGTGAATCTTGCGCACGGTCTGGCGCGAGATGCCGATTGCATCGGCCACCAGTCCGACATCGCCGCGCATCAGGGTGATGTCGGCGGTCTGCATGGCCACATCGGTTCCGGTGCCCATGGCCATGCCCACATCGGCTGCGGCCAGAGCCGGCGCGTCGTTGATCCCATCGCCCACCATCGCGACCGCTGCCTGCGGATGCTGCGCGCGCGCCTGCTCCTGAAGGCGGCCGATACAGGCGGCTTTGTCTGCAGGCAGCACACCCGCAATCACCTCATCGATCCCGAACTCCAGAGCCATGGCCTTCGCCGCGCCTTCGTTGTCGCCGGTGATCATGACCGTACGCAGGCCCATCGCCTGCAGGCGGGCTACAGCCTCACGGGCGCCTGCTTTGGGCTTGTCGCCAAAGGCCATCAGCGCGAGGGCCTCAGGATTGCAACCCGGACGGGTGCGGATCAGCCATGAGACCGTTCTGCCCTGCGCCTGCCAGTCGTGAGCCTGCTGCGCAAACTGGCGCTCCAGCCCCAGTTCGCCGGCCAGCCGGGCGCTACCGATCTGCAGCGTGACGCCATCAGGCCAGGCGGCCAGCACCCCTCGGCCAGGCAGACTCTCGATCCGCTCGGCCGGCCCCGCAGTCCATGCAGGCTGGCCATGCGACTGCCATGCAGACAGAACAGCCCGGGCGAGTGGATGCGTGCTGCCGGCCTGAACCTGAGCCGCTGCAGCGAGCGCCTGCCCTTCATCCAGCGAGGCTGCAACAGCCAGGTTGGTCAGGGTCGGTTGACCCACCGTGAGCGTGCCTGTCTTGTCGAAGGCCACGATCCGCACACGATGGGCCAGCTCCAGTGCCCGGGCATCCCGGATCAGCACACCGAGCTTCGCGGCCACCCCGGTGCCCGCCATGATGGCTGCGGGCGTGGCCAGTCCAAGCGCACATGGACAGGCAATCACCAGCACTGCAACGGCTGCAATGATGGCGGGCTCCGTCTCGCGGCCCAGCATCAGTCCGCCGAACAGGGTGATCAGAGCCACGCCAAAGACCGCGGGAACAAAGACCGCTGCCACGCGATCGGCCACCCGCTGCAAAGGGGCCTTGTCACCCTGAGCCTGTTCAACCAGCCGCACGATACGGGCGAGCAAGGTTTCGGCTCCGATGGCCGTGACCTCCATGAGAATGCGTGCCGTGCCATTGATGGCGCCTCCGTGCAGGGCATCTCCCGCCTGTCGGTGCAGGGGCAGGGGCTCGCCGGTCAGCATCGAGACATCGACCTGGGTGTGGCCTTCGCGCAGCAGGCCATCGGCCGGGATCCGTTCACCACCCAGCACCACCAGATGATCACCCACCCGCACGTCAGCCAGATCAACCCGCGTTTCCTGCCCATGAGCCCAGCGGCGCGCGGTGTCGGGTCGCAGGGCCGAGAGCGATCGGATGGCGGCGGTGGTCTGTCGCTTGGCCCTGGCCTCGAGGCTCTTGCCGAGCAGCACCAGAGCGATCACAACCGCCGATGATTCGAAGTACAGATGCGGTTCGTGGCCTGGGTGAGCGCGCCACCACAGCCACATCGAGAGGGCCCATGCGGCGGTTGTGCCGACAGCGACCAGCAACTCCATGTTGCCTGTGCCTGCGCGCAGGGCGTGCCAGCCTGCCCGATAGAAGCGCGCGCCCAGAATGAACTGCACGGGGGTGGCCAGGGCGAACTGCACCCATGCAGACGGCATCCAGTGAATGCCCGCTGGCATCAGGAGCATGGGCAGCACGAGCGGTGCAGCCAGCAGCAAGGCCAGGGGGGTTTGCCAGTCCTTGAGGGTGCTTTGAGTGGGCGGTCGCGCCACACCGCCCGCCACACCGCCCACCACTCCCGCCGAATCTGCCGCCCCGGAGTCGCCGCGGGCGGCCTGCAACCCAGCCGAGGGGGCGGCCTGACGCACGGGCTCACCGACGGCATAGCCGGCCCGTTCGATCGCCTGACGCAAGGGATCCAGTTCAAGGCCGGTGCCGCGCACACTGGCCCGCTCCGTGGCCAGATTGACGCTGGCCTGCGTGACACCCGGAACCTTCAGCAGGGCCCGTTCGACCCGTGCCACGCATGAGGCACAGGTCATGCCTTCGATGGGCAAATCGATCCTGTCATCCGCTTCAGGGGCCGGATGGGCCGCTACGGCCAGGACTGTGTCGATGGAAGTCACGTTCCGAGTGTACTCTTGGTCCCATCAACCCGTCCTTGCCTTGACCGTCATGAATTCATCTGCTGCGTTTCCGATTTCTTCCGAGCAATTCCAGGTTCAGGGCATGACCTGCCAGCATTGTGTGCGCGCGGTCACGCAAGCCATTCAGGCGTCTGATGCCCAGGCGCAGGTCGAGGTTGATCTGGCTGCAGGTCGCGTCACGGTGCGATCCGCCCTCCCGCGCGATCGCATCACCGCGGTCATCCGGGAAGAGGGTTATTCGGTGGCGGCCTGACCGTGGGTGCTCGTCGGCGATTTCTGATCGGAGCGGCGGCCTCTGTCGGTGTGCTGATGCTGGGCTGGGCCCTGATGCCTGTTCGTCAGCGGCTGGTGCCGGGTCAGCGTGCCCTTCGACCCGAGGCCGAGCAGGCCCTGCATGGCTGGGTGGCCATCAGCACCGAAGGCCAGGTCACGCTGCTGATGCCCAAGGCCGAAATGGGGCAGGGCTCGCACACGGCCCTGGCCATGCTCATCGCCGAGGAGCTCGGTGTCGAGCTCGATGCGGTTCGTATCGACACCACGCCCATCGATCCGATCTACAACAATCTGGCCGTGGCCTCCGATGGCCTTCCGTTTCATCCCGATGACCAGTCGCTGACCAGTCGGATCGCGCGTCAGCTCGTCGACAAGCTGATGCGCGAAGGCGGCTTCATGATGACCGGAGGGTCATCGACGGTACATGACCTCTGGACGGTTGCGCGTCAGGCCGGCGCAAGTGCTCGCGCCATGCTGGTCGGAGCGGCGGCCGAGCGCTGGGGTGTGCAGGCCGCAACGATCGATGTTGCAAAGGGTAGGCTGTCCCATCCTGTGGGCCATTCCGCGCATTTCGGGGAGTTCATCGAGGCTGCAGCGCTGCGTGAGGTGCCTCATGATGCACCGCTCAAAAGTGATCGGGACTGGCAGCTGATCGGCACCGCGCAACCCCAGATCCACAACCCGGACCGGGTGACGGGCAAGGCCGTCTATGGCATTGACGTCGAGCGCGAGGATCTGCGGGTTGCGGCCGTTCGCATGTGCCCCATCCTGGGTGGGCGTGTGGCGCGCGCCGATGTCTCGCGGGCCCAGCAGGCACCGGGTGTCTTTCATGCCTTCGTGATCGAGGCCACCCATGGCTGCACAGCAGGCGTGGCCGTGGTGGCCCGTACCTGGTGGGAGGCACGCCGTGCACTCAACCTGATCGAGGTGAGCTGGTCTGCTGGCGCCTCGACCCCGGTGGGCAGCGAGACCGTCACGCGACAGTTGCAGCAGGCGCTCGAGCAGGGAGACCGGCATGAATTTCGAAGCATCAAGGACGCGGATGCCGCGCTGAAGTCATCGGACAAGACCCTGGAGGCGGTGTACAGCGCGCCGTATCTGGCCCATGCAGCCCTGGAGCCGATCAACTGCACGGTGCAGATCTGCGACGGCCGGGCGGAGGTGTGGGTCGGTACGCAGGTGCCGGGCCTGGCTCGTGATGCGGTCAAGCGCATTCTGCGCAACACGGTCAATGAGGTGCTCATCCATCCGCAGTTGCTGGGTGGCGCCTTCGGGCGCAGGCTGGAGGTTGATCATGTGGCTCAGGCCACGCTCATCGCCTGGCATGGCGGCGATGGCAAGCCGGTGAAGACGCTCTGGACGCGTGAAGAGGACATGACCCATGACTTCTATCGGCCGGCAGCCCTGGCACGCTTGCGCGCGGGTCTGGATGATCAGGGTCGGGTGACCGCCTGGGTGCATGAGTCGGCCGGGCAGTCCATCGTGCCCCATTACGCCCGACGCACGCTCGATTTCAAGCTGGCGGGTCCGGACAAGACGACGGCAGAGGGGGCCTTCGATCAGCCCTACGAATTTGCGGCCCTGCGTGTGGCGCATGCGGTCATCGACGTACCGATTCCCGTGGGTTTCTGGCGGTCGGTGGGTCATTCACATCAGGCCTTTTTCAAGGAATCCTTCCTCGACGAGCTGGCCCATGCCGCGGGCCAGGATCCGCTTGTGTTCCGGGAGGTGTTGCTGACCGATCATCCGCGTCACCTCGCCGTGCTCAGGGCTGCCGCGAAGAGGGGCCAGTGGGGTGAGCCGCTCGAACCTGTGCAAGACGGGCTGCGCCGCGGCCGCGGCCTGGCCCTGCATCACTCGTTTGGCAGCATCGTGGCCCAGGTTGCTCAGGTCGCGGTGAGCGAATCGGGCGAGATCCGGGTTGAGCAGGTGGCCTGTGCCATCGACTGCGGGCGAGTGCTCAACCCTTCAGCGGTTGAGCAGCAGATTGAGGGCGCGATCGCATTCGGCTTGTCGGCCGCCCTGATGGGCGAGGTGCGCTTTGAGGCAGGGCAAGCCCGGGTGTCGAATTATCACGACTATCCGGTCGTTCGCATGGGGCAGATGCCACGCGTGCTGATGGATCTGCTGCCCTCGAGCGCAACACCGGAAGGTGTTGGCGAGCCGCCCTTGCCACCCATTGCGCCCGCTGTGGCCAATGCGGTCTTCGCAGCCACAGGCGTGCGGCTGCGCAGTCTGCCCCTGCGGTTGCCGAGCTGAGTGAATCCAGCATTCCGACAGATGTCGGAAAAAGCGCAGCCCCGGAACGATGTTGCAGCGGCCTGCCTAGAGCAGCCGCTTCAGACTGTCTCGGGTTGCTTGATCGAGGTCTTCCCCCAGGTCGCCGTGCAGGTCTGTCGTGGGTTCAAGACCCTGCAGAATCCGGTCGATCTGTATCGCCATCTGCTTGCCCAACTCCACACCGTACTGATCAAAGGGATTGATGCCGAGTACGGTGGCTGCAGTGAAGGTCGCATGCTCATAGGCCGCGAGCAGGGCGCCGAGCGTGTGGGCCGAAAGATCGTGCAGCAGGATCAGCGTGCTGGGGCGGTTGCCGTCAAAGGCCTGGTGGCCTGAAGTCTGCGGTGCGGCGTCAGGTCGGCCGAGGGCCAGCGCCGAGGCCTGAGCCAGTGCGTTGGCCAGCATGATGCGCTGACGCTCATCGTTGTGGAGGGTGCGGCCTTCATTGGCGCGGGGCACGATGAACTCAACAGGCACGGGCTCAGGGCCCTGATGCAACTGCTGAAAGAACGAATGCTGGGCTGTGGTGCCGCAGGTGCCCCAGACCACGGGCGCTGTTGGCAGCGCTGCACGGGCCGCGTCGATGCCCGGCGCACGCGCACGCTTGCCATTGCTTTCCATCATGAGTTGCTGCAACCAGTTGGGCAGCAAGGCCAGTCGCTCAGCATAGGGCACCACCGCCAATGAGCCGTAGCCCATGAAAGCGCGGTTCCAGACCGACATCAAGCCGAGCCATGCGGGCAGGTTGTTTGCTAGAGGCTGCTCAAAGAAATGCGCATCCATCCCGGCTGCGCCCTCCAGCAGCGCATTGAAGACCGGCATGCCACACGCGGTTGCCGCACCCAGCCCGACGGTGGACCAGACCGAATAGCGGCCGCCCACGCCTTCGTCGAATCGCAGCAGATGCTCATGATGGATGCCCCAGGCACGCGCCGCATCGGGCTGCGCGGTGATGCCGATGAAGTGCCGAAACTCAGCCTCGGGAGGACAGCCTGCCTCTCGTAACCAGGCCCTTGCAGCGGCCGCATTGGCGAGGGTCTCGCGCGTGGTGAAGGTCTTGGAGAGGATGGCAATGGCCGTGGATTGAGGCGCCAGTCCGTGCAGGGCTCGGTCAAGTTCGCGCGGGTCGGCATTGGCTGCGAATCGCACGGGATAGTGACCGTCTGGAGCGAGTGCATCGGTGATCAAACGAGGTCCCAGGTCGGATCCACCGATACCCAGACAGACCAGCGCCTTCAGAGGCGAGCCGTCAAAGCCGAGCAACTCCCCTGACCGCAGACGCCCCACCAGCGCAGCCATACGCTGATGCTCAAAGCGCGCCGACTCCCGCACGGCTGCCGGCCCGAATCGACCGCGCAGGGCGGGATGCACGGCTGCGCGCCCTTCAGTGAAGTTGACGGTGTGACCCTCGGCCAGGCGTTTGCGAGCCCCATCAAAATCACAGGCCGCGGCCCAGGCCCACAGGGTTTCAAGCGTGGATGCATCGATGCGCTGTCGGGAGAGGTCCAGATGAACCGGCCCTGCATCCACCTGCAGGGCGTTGAGCCGTACGCGGTCGGTCAAAAGAGCCCTGAGGTGCGAGCCCTTCAGATGACGCGCCCGCAGGTGCAGGTCATCCACCCGGGCGCGGGTATCGGTGGGGATTGCCTCAGGCCTACGAGCGCTGCGATCGTTCATGGCCGCATCATGCCAAAAGCCATTGGGTATCGCTGACCGGATCGCGGCGATTGCTCGTCGGCGAACTGCCCATCGTTCGATACGCCGAGGTATCGCGCCCTTTATGCGACCTTCGGGTCTGCATGTCCGAAAGTGACGAGTAGGTGCGGATAGTCTTCGCGATAATCGGGTCATGTCTCCCCTGATCCAGACCCCTCATGATCCCGACCCGGCCCGTTGAGAACCGTACGACCCGTCTGACCAGCCCGCTCGGCGACATCCTGCTGGCCTATGAATCCGATGCACTCACCGGTCTTTACTTCGAAGGCCAGAAGCATCAACCCGCGTGGCTTGCCGCGACGCCTGGGGATGAGCAGCATCCGATTGCCCGGGCCACTGCGCTCTGGCTGGAAGGCTATTTTTCCGGAAAGGCAGCGGCCGCTCCCCCGCCATTGAAGCTGCGCGGTACGCCCTTTCAGCAGGCGGTATGGCGGGCCCTTCAGACCATTCCTCGCGGGCAGACCCTGAGTTATGCGCAGATCGCCGAGGCCGCGGGTACGCCCCGCGCCGTGCGGGCTGTGGGGGCTGCGATCGGGCGCAATCCGGTATCCATCCTGGTGCCCTGCCATCGGGTGGTGGGCCGTGATGGATCGCTCACAGGCTACGCGGGCGGGCTGGAGCGCAAGGCGGCCCTGCTCAGGCTTGAGGGCATCCGCCCGGCATGAAGGCTGCCGACTGGGTCGAGCTGGTGGTGCTTGCAGCGCTCTGGGGCGGGTCCTTCCTGTTCATGCGGATTGCCGTACCCGAGTTCGGTGCGATCCCGACCATGGCCCTGAGAGTCGGAATCGGTGCCCTGCTCCTGTGGCCGCTGATGGCCTTGCGTCATGGCCACGAGCCCCTGCGAGCGCAGCCGGTTCAGTTGCTCCTGTGTGGTCTGCTGAATTCCGCCTTGCCGTTTGTGCTCTTCGGCTTTGCCCTGCACACCCTCACGGCTGGCTACAGCGCCCTCATCAATGCCACGGCGCCGCTGTGGGGCGCGGTGGTGGCAGCGTTGTGGCTGAAGGATCAGCCCTCGGGCCGTCAGATGCTGGGGCTGGGCATCGCATTCATGGGCGTCCTGGGTCTGGTTGCAAGCCGGGGCGCGCTGGGAGCGCAGGGCGATGGCGCCGCCATTGCACTGGCCCTGGTTGCGACCTTGTCCTACGGGATTGCGGGCAGTTTCAACAAGCGCTACCTGCAGACGACGCCCCCGCTGGTGGTTGCGGCGGGCTCGCAGATCGGCGCGGCCATTTTGCTGGCTGTGCCTGCGATGCTGACCTGGCCGCAACACGCCGCCTCGTCCCGCGCATGGTTCTCGGTGGTGGCCCTGGGGCTGCTGTGCTCCGGGGTGGCCTACATCCTGTTCTTTCGGCTCATGGGCCGGCTTGGACCCGCACGTGCCATGAGCGTGACCTTCCTGGTGCCGATCTTCGGCGTGCTGTGGGGTTTCCTGCTGCTCGACGAGGCCCTCACTGCGCCCATGTTGCTGGCCGGTGCCGTGGTGGTCCTGGGTACCGCCTGGGCCTCGGCGCCACCCCTCAAGCGCCGGCCCGGGTCCGCCGATCCGCCATGAACTCACCGAGGATGCGTCCGGTATGGCTCTCCTTGCAGTCGGTCAGGGCTTCGGGCGATGCAGCGGCCACCAGGCGTCCGCCGCCGTCGCCGCCCTCGGGGCCCAGATCGATGATCCAGTCAGCTTCGGCCCAGAGGTCGATGTCATGCTCGATGACGACCAGGGTGTTGCCTGCATCGACCAGCCGATGCAGCACCCGGATCAGTCGGTCGATGTCGGCCATATGCAGGCCCACCGTGGGTTCGTCGAGCACATAGAGGGTATGGGGCGCAGCCCCTCGCACGGGCAGGCCCGACTGACCGTCGCGCACCTTGGCCAGCTCGGTGACCAGCTTGATGCGCTGGGCTTCGCCTCCCGAGAGGGTGGGGCTGGGCTGACCCAGCGTGAGATAGCCCAGACCCACGTCCTGCAGCAACTGCAATGGATGCGCGATGCTGCGATGGGCTTCAAAGAACACGAGCGCCTCATCCACACTCATGCCCAGTACCTCGCCCACGGACTTGCCCCGCAGCAGGACCTGCAGGGTCTCACGATTGAACCGCTGCCCATTGCAGGCATCGCACAGCACTTTCACATCGGGCAGAAAGCTCATCTCGATGGTCTGTACGCCCTGGCCTTCGCAGGCCGGGCAGCGACCCGCACCCGTGTTGAACGAGAATCGTGAAGCCTCATAGCCGCGCACCCGGGCCTCGGTTGATTCGGCAAAGAGCCTTCGAATGCCGTCCCAGAAACCGATGTAGGTCGCAGGGCAGGATCGGGGTGTTTTGCCGATCGGGGTCTGATCCACTTCAAGCACCCGGCTCACGGCCTCGATGCCCTCGATGGCCACGCAGCCGATGGGCTGCAGCACCAAGCCGGTGGGCTCGTGTTCAGTGACCATCACAGCCGGTTTGCGTTGACCGGGTTTGCCCTGCGTCTGCGCCTTGCCCTGACCCTGTGGCCTGCCCCGGGCACCCGCCCGGGCGGCGAGCGAGGCTTGCAGATTGGCCAGCAACACATCGCGCGCGAAGGTGGACTTGCCGGAGCCTGAGACACCGGTGACCACGGTGAGTCGGCCCAGGGGAATGCGGGCGTCAACGCCTTGCAGGTTGTGGAGCGGGGCGCCCCGCACCACAAGGGCAGGCTGCCGCTCAGCGACCGGTCTGCGGGGCTGCAGCGGATGCTGCAAAGGGGTGGCCAGGAACCGGCCAGTGAGACTTTCAGGGCGGGCCGCCAGCGCGTCATGGCGACCGGTGGCCACGATCTGCCCACCCAGGCGCCCGGCACCCGGGCCGATGTCGATCACATGGTCGGCGCGCCGGATGGTGTCTTCGTCATGTTCGACCACCAGGAGGGTGTTGCCGCGGTCACGCAGCCGATCGAGGGTATCGAGCAGGATGCGGTTGTCGCGCGGATGCAGTCCGATGGTGGGCTCATCCAGCACGTAGCACACGCCCTGCAGGTTGGAGCCGAGCTGGGCGGCCAGGCGAATCCGCTGGGCTTCACCGCCGGACAGCGTGGGGGCGGCCCTCGACAGGGCCAGATAGCCCAGGCCCACATCCGAGAGGAACTGCAATCTCGCGCGGATCTCGGCCAGCACATCGCGGGCAATCTCAGCCTCACGCCCCGTCCATTCCAGGCTGTCCATCCAGCGTCTGGCCTCATCCACCGGCAGATCGGTGAGCGCTGCGATCGATCGGTCCTGCAGTCGGACCGCCAGCGCGGTCCGATTCAGGCGCAGGCCCTTGCAGGCGGGGCCGGGCGCCGTGCCGTACTGCACGCCAGCGTCGGTATCCCCATCGAGGCCCGGTGTGAGTTCATCTTCGCGAATGCGCCCGATGGTTTCGAGACCGGCGCCCAGGCAACTGACACACCAGCCATGGCGCGAATTGAACGAGAAAAGCCTCGGGTCCAGCTCTGCAAAGCTGGTGCCACACGGCCCACAGGCCCTTCGGGTGGAGTGCAGCGCGACCTGCAACGGCACGCCTTCGCCGCTGCGATTGCCGCTGCGCCAGGCCTGCGCGTAGTCGTCCATGCCTGTGGCCAGCATGAGCGTGCCCTTGCCGAAGTCGAGGGCGGTACGCAGGGCCTCCCGCAATTCGGGCTCACGCCAGGGCGATACCGTGAGATCGGCCACCGGAAGCTCGATGTGATGCTCGATGTAGCGATCGATGCGCGGCCAGGGC
>JBKCEY010000324.1:0-5082 GCA_046304115.1 Burkholderiales bacterium
ACCATGCCGACTCGCAGGCCGACGTGCTGATCCTGGGCGACCGCCTGATGCCCATTGCGCAGGCTCACCAGCATGCGCATCGCAGCCTGGGCGTGGTGCGGCAGAATCTGGCCTTTGCCGCGATCTATAACCTCACCTGCATTCCACTGGCCCTGGTCGGCTGGATGCCGCCCTGGCTCGCGGGCCTGGGTATGGCCAGCTCCTCCTTGATCGTGGTGCTCAATGCCCTGCGACTCGGCTCCCTGCCCAGGGATCGAGCGACCCAATCGACGGACATTCGAGCGACCTGAACCATGGACATCCTTTACCTGCTGGTGCCGCTCTCGGTCGTTCTGGTTCTGGGGTTGATTGCCGTGCTGGCCTGGTCGGTGCACAGCGGTCAGTTCGACGAGATTGAGCGCGAGGGCGAGCGCATCCTCACCGACGACGACGACAAGCCGCCGGGCTGAGCGCCCACAAAATTGTCACGACTCTGTGGCACAATAGCCATGGTAGCAACAGGGAGAAAAGCACATGGCACCAAGCCAGGGAGGTTCTGTGACCGGAACCTACAACGACACCGTCGTGCGCCAGTTCGCCATCATGACCGTGGTCTGGGGCGTCGTCGGCATGCTTGCAGGGGTCTGGATCGCTGCGCAGCTCGCGTTTCCGGCGCTCAATTTCGACATTCCCTGGCTGTCCTATGGCCGCCTTCGGCCTTTGCATACCAATGCGGTGATCTTTGCATTCGGCGGGTGTGCACTCTTTGCCACCAGTTATTACTGCGTGCAGCGCACCTGTCACGCGCGTCTGTTCGGCGGCCCTCTGGTGGCCTTCACCTTCTGGGGATGGCAGGCCGTGATTGTGGCCGCTGCGGTTTCGCTGCCGCTGGGCTACACCTCCGGCAAGGAATATGCCGAGCTCGAATGGCCGATCGACATCCTCATCACGCTGGTCTGGGTCTCGTACGCCATCGTGTTTTTCGGCACCGTGGCCAAGCGACGCGTGCAGCACATCTATGTGGCCAACTGGTTCTACGGCGCCTTCATTCTCACAGTGGCCCTGCTCCATGTGGTCAACAGCCTGGCCGTTCCGGCCGGCTTCATGAAGTCCTACTCCATTTATGCCGGCGTGCAGGACGCCATGGTGCAGTGGTGGTACGGCCACAATGCGGTGGGATTTTTCCTGACCGCAGGCTTTCTGGGCATGATGTATTACTTCGTGCCCAAGCAGATCGGCCGTCCGGTGTACAGCTATCGGCTCTCGATCGTGCACTTCTGGGCCCTGATCTTCACCTACATGTGGGCGGGCCCGCACCATCTGCACTACACCGCCCTGCCCGACTGGGCTCAGTCTCTGGGGATGGTGTTCTCGCTCATCCTGCTTGCACCCTCCTGGGGCGGCATGATCAACGGCATCATGACCCTCTCGGGCGTGTGGCACAAACTGCGTGATGACCCCATCCTGCGCTTTCTGATCGTCTCGCTGTCCTTCTACGGCATGTCGACCTTCGAGGGCCCGATGATGTCGATCAAGACCGTCAATGCCCTGTCGCACTACACCGACTGGACCATCGGACACGTGCACTCCGGTGCGCTGGGCTGGGTGGGCCTCATCTCCATGGGCAGCCTGTACTACCTGGTTCCCAGGCTCTTTGGACGCGAGCGCATGTACAGCATGCGGGCCATCGAGGTCCACTTCTGGCTGGCCACCATCGGCATTGTGCTGTATGCGGTATCCATGTGGATCAGCGGTGTCACCCAGGGCCTGATGTGGCGCGCTGTGGAGCCTGACGGTACCCTCACCTACTCCTTTGTCGAGTCGGTCAAGGCGAGCTATCCGTACTACTACGTGCGACTGTTCGGTGGCCTGCTGTACCTCACCGGCATGCTGATCATGGCCTGGAATGTGGCCAAAACAGCCCTGGGCGGCAAGCCCGCCTCGGTCGCGGTACTCGCACCGGCCCACGCCTGAGCGCAAGGAGACACCCCATGAAGCTCAGCCACGAAAAAATCGAAACCAATGTGCTGCTGCTGATCGTGCTCACGCTGCTCACCGTCTCGGTGGGTGGCCTGGTCGAGATCGTGCCGCTCTACTTCCAGAAATCAACCACCGAGCCCGTGCAGGGCGTCAAGCCCTACGACGCACTGCAGCTGGCCGGGCGCGATGTCTATCTGCGCGAGGGCTGCTACAACTGCCACTCCCAGATGATCCGGCCCATGCGCGCCGAAACCCTGCGCTACGGCCCCTACTCGGTGGCTGGGGAGTTCGTCTACGACCATCCGTTTCAGTGGGGCAGCAAACGCACCGGGCCTGACCTGGCGCGTGTCGGCGGGCGCTACAACGACGAGTGGCACCGCGTCCATCTGATCAATCCCCGCGAGCTCGTGCCCGAATCCAACATGCCGGGCTATCCGTGGCTGGCAACCGCCACGATCGACGGTGCTCAACTGCAGGTCCGCATGAAGGCGCTCACCCGGGTCGGAGTGCCCTACAGCGACCAGGACATCCAGGAGGCTCCTGCAGCCATCAAGGGCAAGACCGAAATGGACGCGATGATTGCCTACCTGCAGGGCCTGGGCACGGCCCTGCGCTGACCGGAGCCACCATGGACATCAATCTGGTACGCGGCCTGATCACGGCCATTTCGCTCGCCTGCTTCGTGGGAATCGCCCTGTGGGCCTGGGCACCGCGCAACAAGGCCCGCTTCGAGCGCGACGCGCGCTTGCCCCTCGACGACTGACCACAGGAACGCACCATGTCGGACTTCATCGGCGGATTCTGGTCCCCCTTCATCCTCATCGCCACCCTGCTCTCGGTCGCGTTTTGCATCTTTGTGCTGGTCGTCAATAGCAAGAAGCCACCCACCACGGCCGACAACACCACCGGCCATCTGTGGGACGGCGATCTGCGTGAAGCCAACAATCCGCTGCCGCGCTGGTGGGTGATTCTTTTTGTGCTGACTATCGTGTTCGGTCTGGTCTACCTCTGGCTCTATCCGGGCCTGGGTACCCACGCTGGCAGTCTGGGCTGGAGCACCAAGGGTCAGCACGACGCCGAGGCCAAGGCCCTGAACGATCAGATTGCACCCATCTATGCGGCCTTTCAGGCCAAGCCGGTGGGTGACCTGGTGGGTGATGCCAAGGCCCGCGCCATTGGTGAGCGCCTCTTTCTGAACAACTGTGCCCAATGCCATGGCTCGGATGGACGGGGTGCCAAGGGCTTTCCCAATCTGGCCGACAACGACTGGCTCTACGGCAATGCGCCCGAGTCCATCATCCAGACCATCGCCAAGGGTCGAAACGGGGTCATGCCCCCGATGGCCGCCGCTGTTGGATCAGCCCAGGATGTCGAGAACCTCGCTCACTATGTCCTGTCGCTCTCAGGGGGCGGTGATTCGGTCAAGGCCCAGCTCGGCAAGCCCAAGTTCGGTACCTGCGCCGCCTGCCACGGAGCGGGTGGCACAGGCAATCCGGCCGTGGGTGCGCCCAACCTGACCGATCGCATCTGGTTGCACGGCAGTGGCCTGCAAGCCATCACCAGCGCCATCAACAACGGGATCAACAACCGCATGCCGCTCTGGGAGGACAAGCTCACCGCAGGTCAGATTCATGTGCTGGCCGCCTATGTGCTGAGTCTGTCCGAAGGCAAGGCCCGGTGACTGAAACCCCGCGCAAGACCATACCGATCGCCGCCGAAGCCGCAACCGATGCGGCGGGCGGCGGTTTTTTTTCGCTCTATGCCTCGCACGAGAAGATCTATCCGCGATCGGTGAAAGGCCGCTTTGCGAGCCTGCGCTGGGCGGCGGTCTGGCTGACCCAGATCCTGTTTTACGGATTGCCCTGGCTCACCTGGAATGGGCGTCAGGCGGTGCTGTTCGATCTTGGTGCCCGCAAGTTCCACCTGTTTGGAGTGGTGCTCTGGCCGCAAGACTTCATCTATCTCGCTGGCCTGCTGGTGATCGCTGCGCTGTCGCTGTTTTTCTTTACCGCAGTGGCCGGGCGGCTGTGGTGCGGCTATGCCTGTCCGCAAACGGTCTACACCGAACTCTTCATGTGGGTCGAGCGCAAGATCGAAGGCGATCGCACGGCGCAGATGAAACTCGATGCGAGCCCCTGGGACGCGCGCAAGCTCGCGCTCAAGTCGACCAAGCACAGCGCCTGGATCCTGATGTCGCTGTTCACGGGCTTTACCTTCATCGGCTACTTCGCACCCATCCGCGAACTCTTCAGTCAGATCCTCGCCCTGCAACTCGGCCCCTGGCAGGTGTTCTGGGGTCTGTTCTACAGCTTTGCCACCTGGGGCAACGCCGGCTTCATGCGCGAGCAGGTCTGCAAGTACATGTGCCCGTATGCACGCTTTCAGGGGGCCATGTTCGACAAGGACACCATGATCATCACCTACGATGCTCAGCGCGGCGAGCCGCGCGGGTCACGCCCGCGAAAAGCGGATCCGGCGGCACTGGGCCTGGGCAGTTGCATCGACTGCACCCTGTGCGTGCAGGTCTGCCCCACGGGTATCGACATCCGAAAGGGTCTGCAGTACGAGTGCATCGGCTGCGCAGCCTGCATTGATGTGTGCGATGACGTCATGGATCGCATGGGCTATGCCCGAGGTCTGGTTCGCTACGCCACACAGCGTGCAATCGACCGGGGGCTGGACGGCATGGGCATGCTGCGCCGTGTCTTCAGGCCGCGGGTCATTGTGTATGGCGTCATCCTGATGAGCCTCACGACCGCGCTGTTGGTGTCACTGGCCACTCGCAACCCGCTGCGGGTCGATCTGATCCGCGATCGCAACACGCTCGCACGGGTTGTCGAAGACGGCAACATCGAAAACACCTATCGGATTCATTTCATGAACGCGGCGGAGCGCCCGCTGCAACTCGAGGTGCGCGCCGAAGGTCTGCCGGGCCTGCGCATCTCGGGCGATGCAAGCTTCGATGTCGATGCGGCGAGCAACCGTGCCGTGGCAATCAGCCTGCGCACGGCCGCCGATGCGGCGCCCGGTGGATCGCACAAGGTCAGGATCATCATCACCGACCGAACCGAACCTGCCCTGTCACGCACTGAAACCACCACCTTCCTGCTGCCCCGGTAAGCG
>JBKCEY010000325.1:0-9325 GCA_046304115.1 Burkholderiales bacterium
CGAAAAAGGCGCCGAGCCGAAGGGCTGGGCGCCTGGAGCGATTGCGACGGGGAGGGCAACGCGCCGGCGGGTGCCGGTTGCAGCCTGGCAGCGGCCAGGTGATGCGGGCACGGATGCCAGAACCGCCCTCTGCGGGGTCGGTACGGCAAGGTGCGGGCGGTTGCGTGAATCACCAATGCAAATCGTCCTTGATCTTCAATCCCAGCTCAGCGCGCCGCCGGTCTGGTATTCGGTCACTCGACGCTCAAAGAAATTCTGTTCTTTCTTGAGGTCGAGCATCTCGCTCATCCAGGGGAAGGGATTTTCTGCGCCAGGAAACAGCGGATCGAGGCCGATCTGCTGCGCCCGCCGATTGGCGATGAAACGCAGGTATTCCTTGAAGATGGATGCATTCAGCCCAAGCACGCCCCGCGGCATGGTGTCTTCGGCATAGCGGTACTCGAGTTCGACCGCCTGATGGAACAGGCCCACGATCTCTTCGCGGAATTCCGGCGTCCAGAGATGCGGATTTTCGAGTTTGATGGTGTTGACCAGGTCGATGCCGAAATTGCAGTGCATCGATTCATCACGCAGGATGTACTGGTACTGCTCGGCCGCGCCGATCATCTTGTTCTGACGGCCCAGCGCGAGAATCTGCACAAAGCCGACATAGAAGAAGAGGCCTTCCATCAGGCAGGAAAATACGATCAGCGAGCGCAGGAGCTTCTGATCGTTCTCGACCGTTCCTGTGACGAAGTCGGGATTGGTCAGCGTGTCGATGAAGGGAATGAGGAACTCATCCTTGTCACGGATGGACTGCACCTCGTGATAGGCATTGAATACCTCGCCTTCGTCAAGGCCGAGCGACTCCACAATGTACTGATACGCGTGCGTGTGAATCGCTTCTTCAAAGGCCTGCCGAAGCAGGAACTGACGGCACTCGGGCGCACTGATGTGCCGGTAGGTGCCCAGCACGATGTTATTGGCTGCCAGCGAGTCTGCCGTCACGAAAAACCCGAGGTTGCGCCTGACCAGGCGGCGCTCGTCTTCGGTAAGGCCATTGGGGTTTTTCCAGAGCGCGATGTCGCGCTCCATGTTGATCTCCTGGGGCATCCAGTGGTTGGCGCAACCCGCCAGGTATTTTTCCCAGGCCCACTTGTACTTGAAAGGCACCAGCTGATTGACGTCGGCAGCGCCATTGATGATCCGCTTGTCTTCAACCCGAACACGACGCGTGTCGCGTGAGATCTGGGTGCCGGAATGCAGATGCGAGGCCTCAATCGAGGTCTCGATCTGAGTTTCGGCCGGGCGCCCAGTGACAGGCATTGCAGGGACCGGACTCCGCGGGGGCATCATGGGAGTGCGAGGCGCGGGCATCGCAGGCTGAGGCATTTTGGCGGGGGTGGGTTCGTCCCAGGACAGCATTTGATTTCTCGCTTCAGGTAAGTCTTTTAACTGCTTGTGCCAGCGAGAGATTCACGAGTTATTCACAGCGCGATCTTACGTTGGACGTAGGGGGTTTGCAACAATCAGATGATTGAAAATCTTGACTTCACGCAAGCCCTGTGATGCTGACGCAACACAGGGCCTGATCAGGGTCTGTACACCTTACTGGCAGGCCTCGCACTCGGGGTCATCCAGAGCGCAGAACTTGGGTGAGAGCGGTTCGTCGGAGGCTGCTGCTGCGAACCCTGCGGTTGACTGCGTGCCATACGAGAACTGGCCACCCGTTGCACCTTCAGCCGATACGGCGTTGAGCTGACCCAGACGATCCGTGGTGCTCTTCTCGGCATGGGTTGCTCCCTGCGTACGCAGGTAGTACGTGGTCTTGAGGCCGCGCAACCAGGCATGGGTATAGGTCTCGTGCAGCTTCTTGCCTGAGGCCCCTGCCATGTAGATGTTGAGCGACTGGGACTGATCGATCCACTTCTGACGACGCGACGCGCACTCCACCAGCCAGACCGGATCCACCTCGAAGGCGGTGGCGTAGATCTCGCGCAGGTCGGCCGGGATGCGATCGATACGCGACAGGCTGCCATCGAAGAACTTGAGGTCGGCCACCATGACCTCATCCCAGAGGCCGAGCGACTTGAGGTCACGAACCAGATAGTCGTTGACGACCGTGAACTCGCCCGACAGATTGGACTTGACGTACAGGTTCTGGAAGGTGGGCTCGATGCAGGCCCCTACACCAATGATGTTGGAGATGGTTGCCGTGGGCGCAATCGCGATGCAGTTGGAGTTGCGCATGCCGTGCTCGCGAATGCGAGCGCGCAGAGCATCCCAGTCCATGGTGCTGCTGTTGTCGACTTCGACATAGCCGCCGCGCTGCTCCGCGAGCAGGCGCAGGGAATCCTGGGGCAGGATGCCGCGATCCCAGAGCGAGCCGCGGAAACTGGCATAGCGGCCACGCTCCTCGGCGAGTTCGGTGGATGCCCAGTACGCGTAATAGCAGACTGCTTCCATGGAACGATCGGCAAACTCGACCGCGTCGTTGCTGGCGTAAGGCACGCGCATCAGGTGCAGGCAGTCCTGGAATCCCATGATGCCCATGCCCACAGGCCGATGCTTGAGGTTGGAATTGCGCGCCTTGTTGACCGCGTAATAGTTGATGTCGATGACGTTGTCGAGCATCCGCATCGCGGTGTGGATGGTGGCCTGCAGCTTGTCGTGATCGAGCACCATGCGGCCCTGCGCGTCGGCCTTCATGTGGGCGACCAGATTGACCGAACCCAGATTGCACACAGCGATCTCGCTCTCGCCGGTATTCAGGGTGATCTCGGTGCACAGGTTGGAGCTGTGCACCACGCCCACATGCTGCTGCGGCGAGCGAATGTTGCAGGGATCCTTGAAGGTGATCCAGGGATGGCCCGTCTCGAAGAGCATCGAGAGCATCTTGCGCCACAGGGCAATGGCCTGGACTTTCTTGAAGAGCTTGAGCTCACCGTTGGCCGCGCGCTGCTCATAACGCAGATAGGCCTGCTCGAAAGCGGCGCCGTAGGTCTCGTGCAGGTCCGGGCAATCGGCCGGCGAAAAGAGTGTCCACTCGCCGTTTTCCATGACCCGCTTCATGAAGAGGTCAGGAATCCAGTTGGCGGTGTTCATGTCATGGGTGCGACGGCGGTCATCACCCGTGTTCTTGCGCAGTTCGAGGAACTCCTCGATGTCGAGGTGCCAGGTCTCGAGATAGGCGCATACCGCGCCCTTGCGCTTGCCACCCTGATTGACGGCCACCGCAGTGTCGTTGACAACCTTCAGGAAGGGCACCACGCCCTGGCTCTTGCCGTTGGTGCCCTTGATGTGGCTGCCCAGCGCACGGACCGGGGTCCAGTCGTTGCCCAGGCCGCCGGCGTACTTGGCGAGCAGCGCGTTTTCCTTGATCGCCTCATAGATGCCGTCGAGGTCATCGGCCACCGTGGTGAGGTAGCACGACGAGAGCTGCGAACGCAGGGTGCCCGAGTTGAACAGGGTGGGCGTGGAGCTCATGAAGTCGAAGGTCGACAGCAGCTCGTAGAACTCGATGGCACGCGACTCACGGTCGATTTCGTTGAGCGACAGGCCCATGGCGACGCGCATGAAAAACGCCTGAGGCAATTCGATGCGCTGCTCATCGATGTGCAGGAAGTAGCGGTCGTAGAGGGTTTGCAGTCCGAGGTAGGTGAACTGGTTGTCGCGATCGCCCACCAGCGCTGCGCCCAGACGCTTGAGATCGAACTGCTCAAGCCTGGAATCGAGCAACCCGGCCTGCACACCCTTGCGAATGAAACGTCCGAAGTACTCGGAATACCGCTCGACCATCTGTGCATGCTGGACTTCCTCGCCCAGCACTTCACGACGCACCGTGTGAAGCAGCAGCCGCGCCGTGACCTGGCTGTAGGCCGGATCGGTCTCGAGCAGGGCGCGCGACGACAGGATGGCCGACTTGTGCACCTCTTCAAGGGGGATGCCGTCGTAGAGATTGCGCAGGGTCTGGGCCAGAACCGTATCCGCCGAGACGGTCTCGCCCAGGCCTGCACAGGCGTCCTGAATCAGGCCGCGCAGAACGGATTCATCGAGCGGACGCAAAACCCCCGCATCGTTGACGTTCAGACGAAGGCCCGTGTCGATGCCCGCCTGGGCCTGCTCGGCCTGCTTCTGGGCACGCTCCTGCGAGCGCTTTTCACGGTAGAGCACATAGGCCCGGGCCACTTCATGCTCACCCGAGCGCATGAGCGCGAGTTCGGCCTGGTCCTGGATGTCTTCAATGTGAAAGGTGCCACCCGCCGGCTTGTTGCGCATGAGACCGCCAACCACCGCCTGGGTGAGTTGATCGACCAGTTCGCGCACCCGGGCCGAGGCGGCGCCATGCCCACCGTTGATCGCGAGAAAGGCCTTGGTCATGGCAACGGCAATCTTGCCCGGCTCAAAGCCGACCACCGCACCATTGCGACGGATCACCTTGAAGTCGGACAGTTGCGCCGACTCCGTCCGCATGCCGGAAGCGCCAGACAGGCCGGGGATCGCCTGAACCGGATGGGACTGAGGGGAGCGCGATGTGATGTCTGCGGTCCGTAGCATCTTGGGGAACTCCGGCTGTACTGGGGCTGAAAGGGGGGTGAAGAGCGGTTCTGAAAACGGGGTGAGGCAGATGAGGCAACGAAGCAGGGCTGATGGGTCTTGAGGGGCATCGAGGGCATGCCCAACTGGGTCTGGATCGACCGGACCCTTGACGCGGTGACCGTATCCTCCGGATGGTGACGTCGGCACCCGCATGGGCTGGACGGCACTAGATGTAGCGCCTGACTGCGTTGTTGGGACTAATTCTAGTGGCCTGAGACGCACTTCGCAAGCATCGGCCTGCAGACCGCATGGATGCTTGAATCGCTCAGGCACGTCTAGCAATGACGCGGCCTGCGGGGGTTAAAGGCCAGCGCAAACCGCATCGTTGCGAGATCCTGAAAACCCTTTGCCAGTCAAACAAGGGGCCGGGGTCTCGCTTGCGCCCTGGCGCGATATGCGAATGTCCTGCGACGTCTCGCACGGGCAGTCGACTGGCCAGGGAACGGATCAGGCCGGACAGGGCACGATACTGAGCCGCGGTGAACCGGCGACGACCATCGCCTTCGAGTTCAATGCCAACCGAATGATCATTGCAGCGGGCCCGGCCCCGATATCGTGATGCCCCTGCATGCCAGGCCCGCTCATGAACCGGTACGAACTGCATCAGTGCGCCGCTGCGCCGAATGAAGAAATGCGCCGAGACCCGAACCCCTTGCAGACTGGCCAGGGCGGGATGCGACTGCGCATCGAGCGTGCCCATGAAGAGTTGCTCGACCGCATCGGTCGCAAAGCGCCCGGGTGGCAGGCTGATTGCATGGATCACGATCAGTTCGACCCTGACACCCGCAGGACGCGCATCGGCATGCGGCGATCGTCGCTGCACGGCGCGGGTGTGCCAGCCATCCGTGCCGATTCTTCCCTGGGGCCGCACGCAACTGACCGGGGGCCGTCGGTGACTCACTGCATGTCCAGGCGCTGCATTCGATAACGCAGCGCCCTGAAGCTGATCCCGAGCAGACGGGCCGCTGCGGTGCGATTCTGGTGCGTACGCTCAAGGGCCTTGAGAATGGCATCACGCTCGAGCCACTCGAGGTAGGCCGGCAGATCGGTGGGTACCCCCTGGTCCACGCTCGGCGCGGCCCTGTGCGAATCCACCTGAGCGGCCAGCGACTCCCGCGGGCGCGGCGCTGATTCGCCCGCAGCCAATGAATCGTCCGGGGGCGCAGGTTCGTTTTCGGAGGCTTGTGCGAGCACCGGCTGCAATCCGAGGTCCTCGACATTGATGACCTCTCCATTGGAGTAGGCCAGTGCCCGTTCGAGGATGTTCTCGAGCTCACGGACATTGCCCGGATAGTGATAGCTCTGCAGGAAACGCAAGGCGACCGAGGCCAGCCGCGGCGTGACCGACAGCCCGCTGCGCCGGGCCAGGCGCACCAGCAGGGCCTCAGCCAGGCGCGGCACATCCTCGAGCCGATCCCTGAGCGGTGGCATCCGAAGCTCCAGCACCTGCAGGCGATAGAACAGATCCTGTCGAAAACGTCCATCCGCCACGCAATGCGCCAGATCCTGATGGGTGGCACTTACGATGCGAACATCAACCAGTTCTTCGGCACTGCCCCCCAGTCGGCGCACCTTGCGTTCCTGGATCGCGCGCAGCAACTTGACCTGCATGCCCAACGGAAGATCGGCGACTTCATCGAGAAAGAGCGTGCCGCCATGGGCCGCCTGGAAGAAACCGGGTCGATCGGCATCGGCCCCTGTGAAGGCGCCGCGCCGGTAACCGAAGAATTCGGCTTCCATGAGGGTGTCGGGAATCGCGCCGCAATTGACCGCGACAAAGGGCTGCGCGGCGCGCCCGCTGCGTTGATGGATCAGCCGTGCCGCCACCTCCTTGCCGGAGCCGGACTCTCCGGTGATCGCGACCGGCGCCATGCTTCGGGCCAGACGATCGATCGCCTGTCGCAACGCCTGCATCGATGCCGAATCTCCGATCAGACCGCCATCATCGACAGCACCGATGGCGGCAGCCTCGCCCACTGCACCGGATGCGAACGCGGGAAGCGCCGCACCAGCACGAGCCGTCGGGGCCGAGCGCGCATCCTGCACACCGGACCCCTCTGCGCCCGCTCCTGCTGCAGCCGGCCCCCCGAGATGCAGCGCCGATCGCACCAGCGTGCGCAGGGCTTCGAGGCTCAGGGGTTTGGTGACATAGTCAAAGGCTCCCGCCTTGAGCGCGGCCACAGCGGTCTCGGCGCTGCCATAGGCCGTGATGACCGCCGTGGGAATGTTCGGATAGTGACGGGCGATCTCGGCGACCAGCTCCAGGCCGTTGCCATCAGGCAGTCGCATGTCGGTGAGGCACAGATCGTGGTTGCGCAAATCCAGCAGGCGCCGGGCCTGAGCCAGATCAGCGGCGCAATCAACATCGAGCCCCATGCCGATCAGCGTGATTTCGACCAGCTCGCGCAGGTCGGCCTCGTCGTCGACCACCAGCACACGGGGTGAGCGACGCGGGCGGTCTGAACCGCCTGATGCGCCGCCAGCAGAAGCAACACCTGAAGAAGACGATTGGGGGGTGTTCACGTGGGGACAGGCTCGATCAGAAAGGCGCCGCGCAGATCGGCATTATCGCCCGGCGGGCTGTAGCGGATGCGAGCGCCATTGCTCAGACACAACTCACGGGCCAGATGAAGGCCAAGCCCGGTGCCTGTGCGCTCCGTGGTCATGAAGGGCTCGAAAAGGTGTTCGAGCCGTTCGGTGGGCACGCCACGGCCATCATCACTGACGGCCAGCACCGGCCCCTGCGGCCCCATCGACCAGTCGATGCGCACCGCACCCGGTTCAAGGCTGGCATGACGCAAGGCATTGGCGAGCAGATTGAGCAGAACCTGCCGCAAATGGCCGGCATCAAAGCGAATCGGCGCGTCCGTGTGCAACTGCAGGCGGATGCGCTGCGGATCGATGTCTGAAGGCACGCAGACATCGTTCACGACACCCGGCAGGAACAGGGATGCATCGATGCTTTCAATCGCCACCGCACCGCGCCGCGAGACCGACAGGACATCCTCGATGATGCGATCGATCCGCAGACTGTTGTCTTCGATGATTCGCGACAGGCGAATCAGCCCACCGTCCTCGAAACGCTCGCGCATCAGGCCATTGGCATGGCGGATGGCCGACAACGGATTACGGATCTCGTGGGCGATCGACGCAGAGAGTCGCCCCATGGCGGCCAGCTTGAGCTGCTGGGCCAGTTCGTCAAGGCGCGCGACATCCTCAAGCACCACGACCAGGTCGCGCTGATCCTGAACGCCGGGCAATGCGCGCAGGCGTACATCGTGCGAAGTGCCGTCGGCCCTCATGATGGTGATGGCGATACCGGTTTGCGAAAGGCCCGCCTGAGCGCCTGCTGGGTCCAACACCAGCGAAGGCATGACTTTGCCTGCCCGCAGCGCATGCATTGCAGGAAGCAGGCTCTGAACGGACCCGGCATCGGGCACCCCGCTCGTGAACCCCGCGAGGTCGGCGCCCTCGCCCGCCAGCATCCGTTGCGCTGCCCGATTGGCTGCGACCGGGGCGTTGTCGGCGTTGAACACGATGACACCGTCGGGCATGCCCTCGATCACCTGGCGCATGGTCTCGAACTGCCTTTTCAAATCGGCGTCGCGGACCTGCGCGAGATTTTCCTGAGCACGCAGTCGGCTGGCCAGCCAGCCGACGGCCAGCGCAGTGGCCATGAGCGCCCCGCCCATGATGCCGGCCTGGGCCATCACGGCATCATCGAGATGACCGGCCCACCAGTCGTAGGCGGTGAGGCCCAGGATGAGCAGGCTGGAGACTGCAGCAAACCCGAGCGCCTGACGGGTACCCAGCAGGATGGCCGCAGCCGCGTTGGGCAGGATGAGCAGGATGGCCAGACCGCTGGGCAGGCCCCCGGCCAGGCCGAGCAGCCCCGTGAGCAGTGCCAGATCGAGCACGATGTGGATGCCCAGCGCTCGCTGTGCCGTACGGATGGGGCGGCGCAGTTGCCAGGCTCCAACCAGGGCGAGGACCAGATAGGCCAGGGCCAGCCCGAGGAAGCCGCTGCGGGTTCGAGCGAGGATCAGCCAGGGCTGAAGTGGCAGGATCGCGGCGTAGCCACACAGCACAGCACCCACCACCACACGGGCGGCGAGGAATTGCTGGATGGCCCGCCAGGGGGCGGCAAAGACATCGAATGGCGTTGGCGAGGCTTCCCGCGGGGCCGGATCAGCAACGCGGGAAACACTCATCGGCCTGAATCAGCGGTCGGCGTCGCGGCCACGCGCCAGGCGCAGGTGCTCATCGCTGCAGTAGGCCTTGCCGGAGGCGAACTGTGCGTCAGAGGCCGGAAGGTGCAGATCGCAGTGGGCGCAACGCACCATCCGCTCGACACCATCGGGCCGATCATCCTGCGCGGCGCCGGAATCCGTCGGCCGGCCCGAGGATGCATCCGCCCCCCCGGCAGAACCTTTTCCTGGGCCGCCCTGGCTGCGACGCTTGCTGAGGGTCCAGAACTTCCAGGCTGCCCAGGCGAGCAGCGCAACGACAATCCAGCCGAGCAACTTACCCATTCGCAAGACCTCGATTGAGCAGCACCTCGACCACGAAGCGCGAGCCGATATAGGCCAGTAGAAGAATCACAAACCCCCACAAGGTGAAGCGCATTGCGATTCGACCTCGCCAGCCGCGGATGGCGCGCCCGGCCAGCAGCACACCAAAGAATCCGAGCGACAGCAGTGAAAAGACCGTCTTGTGTTCGAGCCGGACGGGTCGGCCGAACACTTCC